>NZ_JAYMDY010000015.1:0-86191 GCF_037027245.1 Pseudoalteromonas sp. CH_XMU1449-3 | reverse complement strand
GTGAAATGACAACACAAACGTATTTTTATATTGAAAAATACTACAACTCAGTAAGAAGGCATGGCACCCTAGGGTATAAAAGTCCCATGCAGTACGAACAAGTTAATTAAACCCCGTGTCTACTTTATCGGGGTCAGATCAGAAAGCTGAAAGCTGAAAGCTGAAAGCTGAAAGCTGAAAGCTGAAAGCTGAAAGCTGAAAGCTGAAAAAATTAAAGCCTGTAGTCATCACTGAGTACAGGCTTTTTTAATTTCTATAGATACTCTTTACAGTTTACACTGTGGGGTTTTGCCTTTTGCTTTAGCAGCTTGTTGGGCTTTTAATGCATCCGACATATGCTTTTGTAGCTCTTTAATACGGTTACCTGGTGCTGGGTGAGTCGACATAAACTCTGGGGTACCGCTACTACCAGCTGCACTCATATTTTGCCAAAGCGACACTGATTGCTCTGGGTTAAACCCTGCTTTTGCCATTAAATCTAAGCCAACAATATCTGCTTCTGATTCATGTGAGCGGCTAAATGGCAAAACAACACCATACTGTGCGCCTAAGCCTAAGGCTTGCATTATTTCGCCGCGATATTGCACATTCCCCATATCAAGTGCTGCACCACCAACTTGCAGACCTGTTTGTAACAATGCATTTTGTGATACACGTTCATTAGAATGCTCAGCAATAACGTGTGCAACCTCGTGACCTAGTACCGTTGCCAGTTGGTCTTGATTTACAGCAACTTTTAATAAACCTGTATGAACGCCAATATAACCCCCCGGTAATGCAAATGCGTTTGCTGAATCTTCTTCAAACACTACTACTTCCCACGATTGCTTTGCATACTCGTTAGGTAAAACGGCAATAACATCATCAGCGATACACTTCACATAAGCATTGACGCCAGGATCGGTATTAACAGGCTGTGTTTTTTTCATTTCAGCAAAGCTTGCTTGACCCATTTGGCTCATTTGTTGGTCTGAATAAAGCGCGATTTGTGTACGCCCTGTTGGAGAGGTTTTACAGCCAGCTAAAACAGCGGTGGCTAACACTGCCATGATTAACTTTTTCATAATAGTCCTTCAAATACTTAGTGTAATTGTGGCTAATATAGCAAAGCATTGCTTAATTTTATATGAAAATGAACAATCACCCACTCAGTTGTTATCATTTAGTTAATTCTTTTACTTAGCAGGCAAACTAAGTTCACCACAGTGATTCACACTGCTACAATAGTGACCTAATGTTTGATGAATGAGTAAACAATGCCTTCCCCTGAGACTTTAAATAAACGCATTTTATTACCTTTACTGGCAAGTATTGTCGCGATTACGCCTTTAGCAATTGATTTATATTTACCGGCAATGTTGGTGATTGCCAACGACTTGCAAACTACCATGCCAAATGTGCAAATCTCGCTCAGTATTTATTTAGCGGGTTATGCCTTGGGTATGTTGTTTTTTGGTCCGATAGCCGATGAACTTGGTAGGCGATTACTCGCTAAGGTGGGTTTAGCGCTATTTGGCATCAGCTCATTAGCACTGGCATTTTGTACCAACATCGAATTATTTTGGTCTTTAAGAGCCGTGCAAGCATTCACAGGTGCCGCTGCGACAGTCGTAGTGCCAGGTATTATTCGCCACATTTACCGAGAGAACACTGCCAAAGGCATGTCTTATGTCTCGATGATTATGATGGTTGCCCCGTTAATTGCCCCTACTCTAGGCTCATTAATCATGGGAATTTCAACATGGCAGGTTATTTTCATTGCATTAGCTGCTTATAGCTTTGCCATTTTAGCTTTGGTGCAAATTCATTTAATCGATATTCCAATCTTTAAGAGTCAGCAACGTGGTTTGGCACTGTTCTTTAATAGTTATAAAACGGTATTTTCTCGTCGTAGTGCCCTTGCCGATATTGCCAGCTCAATGTTTGCCTCATTTGCATTCTTTTGCTTTTTAACATCGGTACCTTATGTATATCTCGATTTCTTCAAAGTAGATGAGCAATTGTTCGGTGTGTTATTCGCCTTTAACGTGCTGGCTTTAATGTTCGGTAACTTTATGAATACACGTTTAGTGCCGCGCTTAGGTTCTCGTAAACTGTTATTTATTGGGCTAGGTATTGGCTTTGTGTCTGGCGGGGCATTGTTGTTATTCAGTGTGATGCATTTATCGCTGTATTTTATCGTTGCTACCATCGCACCACTGATGATGAGCTTGGGTATTGTCGCGAGTAATGCAGACTCATTAATACTGATGCAATTTGAGGAAAAGTCAGGCACTGCAACAGCTGTTATTGGTACCCTGAGATTCGGCAGTGGCGCTTTAGTTGGGCCTATCCT
This sequence comes from Pseudoalteromonas sp. CH_XMU1449-3, assembly GCF_037027245.1. Taxonomy (NCBI): domain Bacteria; kingdom Pseudomonadati; phylum Pseudomonadota; class Gammaproteobacteria; order Alteromonadales; family Pseudoalteromonadaceae; genus Pseudoalteromonas; species Pseudoalteromonas sp. CH_XMU1449-3. Next base: position 83,856 of record NZ_JAYMDY010000015.1, on the reverse strand, counting down.
TGCTTTTGTTCACCCACAAAGTGCGATTCCATTTTCTGCTATGATGTTCAGCGCACTGATACTGATCTTACTTGTACAGCTTTGGCATCGAAAACGATACCAATCGACTTAAATATTGAACACAATTGTAATAAAAAAAATGCCTGTAATTAACAGGCATTTTTTATATCTCTTTAAAGCTTATTCAGCTTCTTTCGATACCATAACCATTGCAGGGCGTAATAAACGGCCATTTAATGTATAACCTTTTTGCATTACTGCAAGAACAGTATTTGGCGCCACATCATTGCTTGGCTGAATTGACATTGCTTGATGGAATTCAGGGTTAAATTGTTCACCCTGTGGGTTAACAATTTCAACACCGAATTTTGATACCGCATCATTAAAGCTCTTAACAGTCATTTCGATACCTTCAAGCACAGGCTTAAGCTGCTCATTTTCTTTATCAGAAAACTCAATCGCACGCTCTAGGTTATCGATAACAGGTAGTAATTCGTTAGCAAACTTTTCAAGTGCAAACTTATGCGCTTTTTCTACATCTTGAGCGGCACGACGACGCATGTTCTCAACATCTGCAGCAGCACGAACAACACTGTCTTTTTGATCGTTGATCGTTTGTTTAGCCGCTTCTAATTCGCTGTGTAGTAGTGCGATTTCAGCTTCAGGGCTTATTTCTTCGCCGTCAACTTGTTCAGCCGCTTTTTCTGCAGCTTCTACTTCAGCTTGCATTTGTTCAAATTCTTCGTTTAGTTCAACTTCTTGCTCTGGTGATTTTGTCTGCTCAGACATAGCTTACATGCTCCAATTCTTTACAACTGCGGTAATTATGGGGATTGAATTAAAAGATTCAAGAGGCTGATGAGCCGATTAACTTAAATTCTTGGATGATTGCTTCTATTTGCGCTGATTTTGGACAAATTACACAAAATCGGCTCTGGTATTCATGGTTATTAAAATAAGGAACGCTGATCACCATCAACTCATTACAGTCTGTAAATGGCAATTGTTCTGTGTTTAACACTGATAACCCATTTTTAAATGCGAGTTTATCTTCAACAAAATTTAAAAACGATACACCAATGTTTAAACTGGTTTGGCAATCAACTTGGCGGTAAAGGTAGTTTTCACCTACCACAATACTGTTGTCTGAACCGAGTTTTTGACTTAATTGACGAGTCCATTGTGTTAAAGAGTCGTGGCAATTATGTGGTGCAGTGGCTGCCATGGCCTGCATACGATATAAGCCTTCCATTAAGGTTTGCTGGCTGAATACGGTATTAAGCCAAGTAGCAAACTGGTAACGAACGGCATCAGATGAGTCTTCAGGTTTGGTAATGCAAATGTTATGGCTTTGCCCTGCTCTATCGATGAGTAGAATAAGCCAATTGCTACCATCAAAATCAAGCACCTCTACTCGAAAGACCAGCTGTGAACTGACTTGAGGTAAGCCCACACAACAACACACCTTATAACGCTGACTCAAACCATGGGCGAGCTCAACTAATTGTGCTTGCTCGGGCTGCCAATATGTTGCAATTTCAGGCAGAGCAAAAAACTCAGTAAGCCAATAATCAAACCCGGCATTGGTAGGTACGCGGCCAGCAGAAGTATGTGGCGAATAAAGTAAGCCCACTTTTTCTAGCCGAGCCATAGCATTGCGTACTGTTGCCGAACATACCGCCATACCTTTTTGCTTGGCAATACGGGTAGAGGCAACAGGCTGACCTTCACCGTTACAGTAAAGGCTCATTACAGCTGAAAAAATTTGTTGGTCACGCGGATTTAATTTCATAATTTATACATCTTGGTACTTGCCAGTGGATATTTGGGCGCAGCAAGTTTATTTCAAGTTATTTTCAAAGCATTAGTTTTTAATGTAATCTAGCGATATGAAAGTTTAAGTGCAAATAACATGGATTCACCTTTTAAAACCATAGGTTTAATTGGCAAACCTAATCACAGCGGGGCAGCTGCCACACTTGCTCGCCTGCACACATTTTTGCGAGCCTTGGGTTTTGAAGTGCTAGTAGAGCAGCGCACTGGCCGCCAACTTGAAGATCTTCCCCGAGAGAACCTTGTTAAATTGGTTGATTTAGGTGAACGTGCAGACTTAGCCATAGTCGTCGGCGGTGATGGCAATATGCTTGGCGCAGCTCGAGTTTTAGCGCGTTTTGATGTTGCCGTAATTGGTGTAAACCGTGGTAATTTAGGCTTTTTAACTGATTTAAACCCAGAAGGTTTCGAAGCCAGCCTTGAACAAGTATTAAGTGGCCAGTTCCTCGAAGAAAAACGCTTCTTGCTTGAAGTTGAAGTATATCGCCATGCCGAACTCAAAAGTGCAAACTTGGCAGTGAATGAAGCAGTACTTCATGCCGATAAAGTTGCTCATATGATTGAGTTTGAGGCCTTTATTAACAACGATTTTGTATTCTCGCAACGCTCGGACGGTTTAATTGTTTCAACACCTACAGGCTCAACTGCTTATTCATTATCTGGTGGCGGGCCGATTTTGACGCCAGAGCTTAATGCGATTTCACTTGTGCCTATGTTCCCGCACACATTATCAAGCCGCCCTCTTGTGGTTGATGCTGATAACGAAGTGCGTTTAAAGCTCAGTCTTGAAAATACTGATAGCCTGCAAGTCAGTTGTGACAGCCATGTGGTTTTAGCTGTATTACCTGGCGATGAAGTGGTGATAAAAAAAGCAGATAAGCGTCTGCGCTTGATCCACCCTAAAGAATACTCTTACTACAATGTATTAAGAAAAAAATTAAACTGGGGAAGCCGCTTATTTTAAGCGGCTTTTTTATCTCAATTGATTGCCAAGGCACATTGAATAGCGCAAAATAATCAAACTTAATGCTGTATTATTTTAAGGATTCTAAGGCGAAATGAGCTATATCGTTTTTCTTGCTCTGTTATTACTGATCACCTTGCTAGGTTGTTACTGGATGGTTGAGAGCAACCGTCGCAAGGCTATTGAAGCTGAAAAAAAACGTTTTAATCAACGAGTAAAAGAAATCAATAATGATTTTAAAGATAAGTTAATTGATTTCAGCGAGAGTAAAATCATTCGTCCGAAGAACATCTCGCGTTTGAGCATGATCACTAGCAATTACTTTGTTGTGCAAGCCCATAACGAAGAAAACCTCACATATCTTGAATACATTAGTGATTTACTGCTTAACACAATCATTATGGAAGCCAGTAAAGCACAAAGCCCAGAACAGATTGATCAGCTTGCAGACAGATTACAGTATTTCATGGCTGAATTACCTTATAATGGTATTGAATATAACAAAGCGTTTTACCAAGAGTCCCTTCCATCACTCATTGAAGTAATTAAATATCAGCCTCCAGCCGATTTACAAGACGATCAGCCGCCAGCCCAGAGCACACAAGCGTCAGATGATTCCGCACCAGAAAATCAATTGTCAGAATTAAGCAAAGCTTAAAAATTTAATTTGCAAAACCCGAAAACACTGTATAAATTAACAGTTAATTAGCTGGATGGATAAACAGTATGTTAATCGGGTTAGAAATTAAAAACTTTGCCATTGTAAGTAATTTAAGTACTGAGTGGCACAATGGTATGACAGCCATTACAGGTGAAACAGGTGCGGGTAAATCAATTGCAATTGATGCCCTCTCTTTATGTTTAGGTGAACGCGCTGATGCTGGTGCCGTTCGCCCTGGTACTGATCGTGCAGAAATATGCGCACAATTTGATATTAGCCAACTCCCTCTTGCCCAACACTTTTTAGAGCAACATTTACTTTCAAACAACGAAGGCGAATGTTTACTACGCCGTGTTATTTGCAAAAACGGCCGTAGCAAAAGCTATATTAATGGCAGCTCAGTTACCGCTGCACAGTTAAAAGAGTTAGGTCAGTACTTAATTTCTATTCACGGGCAACATGCCCATCAGCATTTATTAAAAGCTGAACACCAGCTGCATCTGCTTGATGCCTATGCTGGCCACAATCAGTTATTAGCTGATGTTAAAGAGCGCTTTAAAACCTATCAAACCTTACTCAAAGAATTTAACCAGCTTGAACAACAACAGCAGCAACAGGCAGCTCAAAAGCAATTACTTGAGTATCAAGTAGCTGAACTTGATGAATTTGCTCTTCAACCGGGTGAATTTGAAGAGATTGAAGCTGAGCATCATAAACTAAGCCATAGCCAGACTATTTTAGAGTCATGCCAACGTGAGCTACAACACTTATACGAAAGTGATGAGCAAAGTGCGTGTTCATTATTGCAACATAGTGCTCAACAATTTGCAGAACTAGCAAGCTACGATGAGAGCTTATCTAGCATAGCATCACTACTGAGTGAAGCTGCCGTTCAAGTTGAAGAAGCAAGCCGCGAGATACGCAGCTATGTTGATGTTACCGACTTAGACCCAGCACGCTTAGACGAAGTTGAAACTCGTTTAACAGGTGCTATGGATCTTGCTCGTAAACATCACATAAAGCCAGAAGAGCTTGTTGAGTTTCACCAGTCAATCTCTGAAGAATTAGCATCAATTAGTTATAACAGTGACCGCCTTGTGGCACTTGAAAGCGAAATCAGCGATGCCCTTGAGCAGTACAAACAAGCAGCTCAACTATTAAGTGAAAGCCGCCATAGTTATGCAGATACGCTTAATCAGTTAATTAGTGATAGCATGGCGAATTTATCGATGGAAAACGGCAAGTTTGCTATTGATATTCAACAAGCTAGCGATAAAGCACCAAGTGCAATGGGTTTTGATACTGTGTCGTTTTTAGTATCGACCAACCCAGGTCAACCAATGCAAGCACTGTCTAAAGTGGCCTCTGGTGGTGAATTATCTCGCATTAGTTTAGCTATTCAGGTCATTATTGCTCAGCGTGTTACAACGCCGACCCTCATTTTCGATGAAGTTGATGTGGGTATTTCAGGCCCTACCGCCTCTGCAGTCGGTAAGCTATTACGCCAGCTAGGTAAATCGACCCAAGTTATTTGTGTAACTCACTTGCCACAAGTTGCAAGTTCTGGGCATCAGCAATTTTTTGTAGCCAAAGAAATTGCAAACGGCGAAACCTTTACGCAAATGAATAAACTTTCAAAAGATGGCCGTATCGATGAAATTGCCCGACTACTCGCTGGCGACAACATCAGTAAAATGGCAAGAGCGAATGCCAAAGAGCTTATTAGCGCACATGCATAAGTTAATAGTTAATACTGTTGAGAGTTTAAGTTGGTTAGAGTTTAGAAATGAATATTAAAAATATGGGTACCGCTTTAGTGCTTGGCTTGATTGCACTGAGTTCAAGCCACTCACAGGGTTCAACAGCTGATTCAGCTTATCAAGGTGCGCAATTAATCGTTATTTTATTTGAATGTATTTTAATTGCCCTCCCGACTACCGCATTTTTGTTGGTTATTTGGAGTCGTTGGAAGCATTTACGCTTTAAGCAGTTACTACAAACTGTGTTAAATTCATCTTTAGTATTAATGTTAATTAGCATGCTAGCTGTTAATCAATTAACACGCGACTTTTCGTCATGGTTAATTGTATTAGCAATCGGCCATACATTACTTGTTGGTATAAGTTATTTATTGCTTAAACAACACACTAATAGAGTTAAAAGCTCTCTGACAGGCTGTTGGTAGCCGCTCCATAATTTGCACACATTTGCTGGTTAGTATAAGAACACATTAAGCTTATTCTAACCACAAATGAAATACTCTTTACTTATCGCTACGTGTTTACTGTCTTTTTCGTCTGTAGCAACCTCACTGCCCAGCTCTCTATTAAATCAAGTCACTGACCTTGAGAACCAAGGCAAGCTCAGTGAAGCACTCACTATTCTTGAGCAATACAAAGATAATAACACCGCTATATCGCCCCCCGAAATTGCTATGGCACAAGCGCCTCTTTTACGTAAACAAGGTCATTATAACGAGGCGATAGAACTGCTATCGCCATTACAAAAGCTTGCTAGTTTGAGTAAAAAAGACCAATACCACATTCAAAAAGAGCTAGGGATCAACTACCGTCGCCAAGTAAAAACAATAGAAGCAAAAAATCATTATATGGCAGCCTTAGCACTTGCAAATGAGCTTGAAGACAAAAACCTACAAGCACAAAGCCATAGCAATTTAGGTTCACTATACGACACGCTTAATGATCTTGAACAATCAATGCATCATCAAGTAAAAGCACAAGCGTTATTAGAAAATAGCGATAATTATGAACTAGTTGCCACTAACTTTTATAACTTAGCAAACCTTGCTCACAGGCTTGATGATCTCTCGCAATCTGAGTACTTCTATAAAAAAGCACTCGAGTTTGATATTAAAACCAACAACCAAATGAATATTGCAGATACCAGCTTACAACTTGCCAAGCTGGTGTATAAACGAGGCGATTTAGAGCAGGCTCTTCCCTTATTAAATAATGCCTATACCCGTTTAGCCGATATCAATGCCTATGAAAATATGGCGACGGCGAAGCATACGCTGATGCAATTGTATTTGAAAATTGGCAACCAGCATATGGCATTGAGTAGTGCAGAGTCTGGGCTCAACGCAGCGCTTAAATCTGGCTCTGCTTTAAGTAAAATTTACTCTTACTTTAACTTAATTGAATTACATTTAGCACTTAAAAACCCTGAGCTAATTGGTCTCTATTTAAGTCGAACAAAAGAGTTATTAACTGATATCAATAACCGCTTATTGAATCAAAAACAGCACGGCTATACCGCAATTTATGCTGAACTTATCGGTGATTACAAGCTTGCAGCTGAGCAGCTAAAGCTTGAAAATAAACTGGCCGAGTCTTTATTTGAAGAACATTTAAATAAAGCCGTCGAAAAAAATAAAAAGCAATTAACAGCAATCGAGCAACAGCAACGTATTGATGATGAAATTCAAAAAAACAAACTCGCAACTGCACAAATGAATAACCAGCGACTAGAAAAACAAATTTGGTTGTTATCTGCTGGTATTGTTTTGTTGTTTAGTACCCTTGCGCTAGTACTCTATTATTTCAAGCATCGAAAAGCGTTATTTAAAGCCAAGCTTTATCAATATAACTTAATTGAAAAAGACAAAATGCTTGCTGATATCTCTCATGAATTACGCACCCCACTGAGTGTATTAAAACTGCATATAGAAGCGCTTGAGCTCGATATTCAAGAGAACCGCGATCTCGCCTACAGCAAAATTAATGGCAAGATAGCGCAACTTAATAACTTAATTTCAGATGTGTACCAGTTATCTCAAGCTGAAAACAAAACCCTGACATTGAACCTTCACCAATATAATGCCGCGCAAATTTTTGCTGAATACGAGCAAGACATGCGCCGTTATGTTTGCAGTCATCAGCTCACATTTTTTGCTGATATTGTTATTGCTGATGATGTTGAGATCACGGTAGATAAACAAAAGCTCGACCAAATCCTCAACAATATTTTTACTAATGCGTGTCTATACACAGACACCCCAGGCCATGTCCGCCTTAAAGTTCGGGCCAACAAGCATGAACTATTTATTCAAGTCGATGATACTTCTCCCGGTGTCGGTAAAGCTCATATAGGCAAACTTTTTGACCGATTATATCGTGTTGAAGAGTCTCGTAGCCGTGCATCGGGGGGGTCTGGTTTAGGGTTATCAATTTGTCAGAGTTTTGTTGAGTTGATGTCAGGTAATATTAACGCGTTACCAGGTAAGTCAGGTGGCTTATGTATCAGAATATTACTGCCTTTAGGCAATAAATAAGCCTCTCCATTTTTCCACCACATTTTATTGCTTAAATAGCACTATAAACTACTGTGGAATGGAACCATGTCAGAGTCATTAAAGCACGCTCAATGGGCAAAATCTGTTGAGCGTAAACACCGCCAAAGCAAAGTTAAAAAAACCAAAAAGTCGCCACTGCCAATTTACGCGGCCCTTGCCAGCATAATGTTAAGTGCAGGACTCTATTATGCAAGCTACGAAAAGCCAATAGAGTACCCTCCACTATCTGAAGCTGCTAAACAACGTATTTCTCAGTTCTTTGCAAAGCAATTCTTAATGGGCCAGTGGCGCTTAAATCAAATAAAGTACTCTACTAATGCGATTCAGGTTTATGTACAAACGCCTACTGCGATAGCCCTTGAAGGTGAGGCGTTAAATCAATATTTACATTATGCGTTGTGCCCTAGTCCTAGCAAACGCATTTGGCAAGATATTCAAGCAAGAGAATTATCAGTGTATGTGTTCAGCCATTCTATTCGAAAAGGTGAACGTACAGTGTGTAATTGATATGAAAGCGATGAACGCCAAATCAATCGATTTGACGTTCATCATAGCGATAGCCTGCACCGTAAACGGAAGCGACTATCTTAGGAGAGAACTGTAAATTCTTTAGTTTTTTGCGAATATTTTTGATATGACTGTCAATTACGCGGTCGGTAATATCAAAGTTATTGGGTTGGATATGATCAAGTATCTGCTGTCTTGAAAAAACGCGCTTAGGAGCTTTGTACAAAAGCTTAAATACGTCAAATTCCACTTTAGTTAAACCCAAAGACACGCCTTTAATCTCAACTTCAAGCGCATCTTCGTTTAAACAAATAGTAGCTGGCGTTTCAACAATTTCATTGCGACTAGATACTGGCGCACAGCGCCTTAAAATAGCTTTAACACGCATCACCAGCTCTGCACCGCTAAAAGGTTTACAGACATAGTCATCAGCGCCATGTTCTAGCCCTTTCAACCTATCAGCCTCTTCGACTTTAGCGGTTACCATAATAATAGGCACCATAGAAAAAGCGCGGATCTGCTTCATGCATTCCACGCCATCTAAATTGGGCAACATTACATCTAGAATTATTGCATCCGGATTATTTTCTTTAACCCACGACACCACAGCACTGCCATCAGTGATGTGGTGAGTAGTAAAGCCAGATGCATTGAAGAACAACAGCACTTGTTCTGCAATATCTAAGTCGTCTTCAACGACTAATATCTGCGGCATTTTTATTTCCGTTTTATATTTTTTTTATTGTTTTTAGTTGTTGCTTCACCATCGCTTTAAGGGCGTCTGATAAGGTCTCATCTAGTAAAACCATAGTCAGAATATCGTGCAGGTCTTCACTATTCATGACCTCATTGAGTAAATCATTTTCAGATTTTGAACTTGGCTGAAAAAAGCTTAACTGCTCGTTATTTGTGTGTTCGCAAAACATTTTCTTTTTATCCATGTTGTTAGCATCAAATATTCAGATGGGCTTCTGCCTCTAATAAACATTAAAACGCAACAATATGGAGCAAATATGGAGTTAATACGAAATAATGAATTTTTTCTATTTAACTGTAAAATTCATTCGTAGATTGTAGGTAATAAGCGTTATTTTTTCATTATTTTTCTGAATCTTGATTTGATTCTCAAAACAGCTAAAAAATAGGCAATAAAAAAGCAAGCTCGGTAGCTTGCTTTTAAAAATGTTGAATGGCGCTTTAGAATTAAACGTCTAAGTAATCCATAATCCCTTCAGCGGCATTTCGGCCTTCGAAAATAGCCGTTACCACTAAATCTGAGCCGCGGACAATATCGCCGCCAGCAAAGATTTTAGGATTGGTTGTTTGGTGAGTAAATTCACCTTTTTCTGGTGCATTGATACCACCCCAATGATTGATTTCAACACCGTACGGTTCTAACCAATCCATTTTATGAGGTTTAAAACCAAACGCCATGAGCACCTTGGTTGCTTCAATAACATGCTCAGAACCTGCTACTTCTTCAGCACGACGACGACCATTTTCGTCCGGCTCACCAAGTTGCGTTTTCACCATCTTAACGCCAGCAACTTTCCCTTGCTCGTCAACCACAATGCCTTTAGGTTGAACATTAAAGGTAAATTCTACGCCCTCTTCACGGGCATTTTTAACTTCGCGCTTTGAGCCTGGCATGTTTTCTTCGTCACGACGATACGCACAGGTTACTTTTGCAGCACCTTGTCGAATAGAGGTTCTCACACAGTCCATTGCTGTATCACCACCGCCTAACACGACGACTTTCTCGTTCGCCATATCGATATAAGCTTGCTTATCTTCTGCATAGCCCATAACACGGTTTGTGTTACCAATTAAGAACGGCAGTGCATCAAACACACCATCAGCATCTTCGTTTTCAAGGCCTGCACGCATACTTTGATAGGTACCAACACCTAAGAATACGGCATCATATTCAGCGAGTATTTCATCAAGAGTAATATCAACGCCAACTTCAGTGTTTAGCTGAAACTCGACACCCATTTCAGTGAAAATTTCACGACGCTTTTGCATTACTTCTTTTTCAAGTTTGAATGAAGGAATACCAAACGTAAGAAGACCACCGATTTCTGGGTGACGGTCAAACACCACAGGCTTAACACCGTTACGTACTAAAATATCCGCACAACCTAAGCCAGCTGGACCTGCACCAATGATAGCCACTTTTTTGTCAGACCATACCACATACGACATATCTGGTTTCCAGCCCATTTTAAATGCCGTATCTGTGATGTACTTTTCGATATTACCGATAGTGACAGCACCAAACTCTTCTTCAAGTGTGCAAGAGCCTTCACATAAGCGATCTTGTGGACAAACTCGTCCACACACCTCCGGTAAGCTATTTGTACGGTGAGACAGCTCTGCCGCTTCTAAAATACGGCCAGTACGAATGAGCTTTAACCATTGTGGAATATAGTTATGTACTGGGCATTTCCATTCACAGTACGGGTTACCACAATCTAAACAGCGATCCGCCTGTGAGTTAACTTGTGTCTCAGAAAACGGCTCGTAGATTTCTACGAAAGATTGTTTACGTGCTGAAATTGGCTTTTTACGCGGATCAACACGTTGTACATCGATAAACTGGTATACATTTTCGCTCATACTACCCCCTTACTGAGCCTGAACACGAAGCTCTGCGCTGCTGCGCGCTCGGTGTCCGAGTAAACTTTTTACATCACTAGATTTTGGCTTAACTAATTTAAACATAGGCATGTATAAATCGAAGTTAGCTAAAATCTGCTCAGCGCGGTTTGAGCCTGTAAGCTCTAAATGCTCAGCAATGAGTCCGCGTAAATGTTCTTGGTGTGACGCCAACCCTTCAAGGGTAACAATTTCAACAAGCTCAGGGTTAATGCGTTTTTCAAAGTCATTGCCTTCATCAAGAATATAAGCAAATCCCCCTGTCATACCTGCACCAAAGTTGATACCCACTTTGCCAAGTACGCAAACCACACCACCTGTCATGTATTCACAGCCGTTGTCACCAACACCTTCTACAACCGCTTGTACGCCTGAGTTACGCACTGCAAAACGCTCACCGGCGCAGCCTGCAGCAAATAATTTACCGCCCGTTGCACCATATAAACAGGTATTACCGGCAATGGTTGCTTTGTGGCTTTCGAATGATGAACCCAGCGGTGGGCGAATTACTAGCTTACCGCCAGCCATGCCTTTACCAACATAGTCATTAGCATCACCAACGAGTGTCATTTCAAGGCCACCAGCATTCCACACACCGAATGATTGACCCGCTGTACCATGAAGCTCAATAGAGACAGGATCAGCAGCCATACCTTGGTTACCATGTTTAGAAGCGATATAGCCAGACAACATAGCGCCCACTGAGCGGTCTGTATTGCAAATACGGTTAACCAGCGAGATACCCGATTTTTCATCGATTGCTTGCTTGGCTTTTTCAAGCAAGGTTTCATTTAGCTGACCTAAGTAGTGTGAGCTATTTGGCGCACTACAATACAAGGTTTCACCCGTAGGGTTGTTAGGCACAGCAATCACAGACGACAGATCTACTTTCTTTTGTTTCTCTGTGTTGCCTTCAATTGCTTCAAGTAAGTCCAAACGACCAATTAAATCAGTTAAACGAGTTACACCTAAGCTTGCCATAATTTGGCGTGCTTCTTCGGCTATAAACTTGAAGTAGTTCATCGCCATTTCTGGCAGGCCATGATAATGCTTTTGGCGCAGCGTATCGTCTTGCGTTGCAACACCGGTCGCACAGTTATTTAAGTGACAAATACGCAAGTATTTACAACCTAGTGCCACCATAGGGCCAGTACCAAAGCCAAAGCTTTCAGCACCTAAAATAGCCGCCTTAATGATATCTAAACCCGTTTTCAGACCACCATCTGTTTGTAGGCGAATACGGTGACGTAAACCATTTTCTACCAGCGCTTGCTGGGTTTCAGCAAGACCAAGCTCCCAAGGGCTACCTGCATACTTAACAGAAGTAAGCGGGCTTGCACCTGTGCCACCGTCATAACCAGCAATGGTAATTAAATCTGCATAGGCTTTAGCTACGCCAGTTGCGATAGTACCTACACCCGGCTCAGAAACGAGTTTCACCGAGATCAGTGCATCTGGGTTTACTTGTTTTAAATCGAAAATAAGCTGGGCTAAATCTTCAATCGAGTAAATATCGTGATGCGGCGGAGGCGAAATCAAGGTCACACCTGGCACTGAGTAACGTAATTTTGCAATATACGGCGTTACTTTTTCACCCGGTAATTGACCACCCTCACCTGGTTTTGCACCTTGCGCCACTTTAATTTGAATGACATCAGCGCTACGTAAGTAATGTGGTGTTACACCAAAACGGCCCGAAGCAACTTGCTTAATACGTGAGTTTTTCTCTGTACCGTAGCGAAGCTTGTCTTCACCACCTTCACCAGAGTTTGAACAACCACCTAAGCGGTTCATTGCAATCGCGAGTGCTTCATGCGCTTCTGGCGATAATGCACCAATACTCATTGCTGCTGAGTCAAAACGTTTGTACAGCTCAGTTGCTGGCTCTACGTCATCAACACTCACACCTGTATCAGGAATTTTCACCGCCAGCATGTCACGTAAATTGGTTATCGGGCGGTTATTTACTAAATCAGCATAAGCCAAATAGTCTTTATAATCTCCAGAGCGCACTGCTTTTTGTAGTGTTTGAATAACATCTGGGTTATAAGCATGGTACTCACCACCGTGAACATATTTTAGTAAGCCACCATGGCTTAATAACTTACGTTTACTAAATGCCAACTTATGAAGTTTACGTTGATCATCATCAAAATCAGTGAAACACGCCCCTTTAATACGACTAGCTACACCGTTAAAACAAGTTTCTACAACCGCATCTGATAAACCAACTGCCTCAAATAACATTGAGCAGCGGTACGAAGCGACAGTACTGATACCCATTTTCGACATAATTTTATACAGACCCTTATTAATCGCATTACGATAAGCAAGCGTTACTTCGCAATAGCTTTTGTTCAGGGTCTTTTTGTCGCTCATTGCAACTAATGATTCATAAGCAAGGTACGGATAAATTGCCGTTGCACCAAAACCAAGTAATACCGCAAATTGATGCGCATCACGGACACTGCCTGATTCGATGATGATATTAGATTCACAACGTAAATTATTATCGACTAAACGCTTTTGAATTGAACCAACCGCCATCGCAGCCGGGATCGGCAAATGCGTTTCGCTAAAGTTACGATCACTTAAAATAAGCATGACACAGCCTGACGCTGCTTTTTCTTGTGCTTCATCACAAATACGTGTGATTGCGTTTTCTAAGCCTTCTTCTAGTGTGTAAGTGATATCAATTTTACAGTAGCTGTAATGCTCATCGTCAGCATTGATCAACTGTTGCATATCAGCATACATCAAAATCGGCGTATCAAACTGTAAACGCTTAGCATGGCCGGTTGTTTCGTTAAATACGTTTTGCTCACTACCAATACAGGTTGCCAGTGACATAACGTGATTTTCACGAAGCGGATCAATTGGTGGGTTCGTTACTTGCGCAAATTTCTGTCGGAAGTAATCGAACAGTGAACGATGACCCTCTGACAGTACCGCAAATGGCGTGTCATCACCCATTGAACCTGTTGCTTCTTGACCATTTTCACCCATAACACGAATCACGCTATCAAGCTCTTCGTTGGTGTAGCCAAACATTTTTTGATACTTAAGCAGTGTTTCGTCATCAAAAGAACGGTTACCCGCATCTTTTTCAGATAACTGTTCAAATGGCGTTAAACGCTTAACGTTTGCTTCAAGCCATGCTTTATATGGATGGCGTGACTTAAGATCTTGGTCAATCTCATCTGAATGCCAAATTTTACCTTGATGAGTATCAATAACTAATAACTCACCAGGGCCAACACGGCCTTTCTCAACCACTTCGTCTGGCGCGTAGTCCCAAATACCTACTTCTGAGGCAAGGGTAATAAAACCATCTTGAGTTATTACATAGCGCGCAGGGCGTAAACCGTTACGGTCAAGGTTACAAGCTGCAAAACGACCGTCAGACATTACAATACCAGCAGGGCCATCCCATGGTTCCATATGCATTGAGTTAAAGTCGTAGAATGCACGAAGGTCATCATCCATAGCACGGTTTTTTTGCCATGCTGGCGGCACAAGCATACGCATTGCACGGAATAAATCCATGCCACCGGCTAAGAACAATTCAAGCATATTATCTAAGCTAGAAGAGTCTGAGCCGCTTTCATTAACGAATGGTGCTGCTGATTGCAAATCAGGAATAAGTGGTGAGGCAAACTTATACGCACGGGCACGGGCCCATTGGCGGTTACCTTGAATCGTATTAATTTCACCATTATGCGCTAAATAGCGGAATGGTTGCGCCAGTGGCCAACGAGGTTGTGTATTAGTAGAGAAACGTTGGTGGAATACACAAATCGCACTGGTCATGCGAATGTCAGCTAGGTCTAAATAAAAGTTAGGTAAGTCTACAGGCATCATTAAGCCTTTATAGACAGTAACTAAACCAGATAAGCTGGCAATATAAAAATGTTCATCGTTTTCGAGGCGTTTTTCAGCACGACGACGCGCTACATATAAACGACGTTCTAAATCTTTTGGACGCCAGCCTTCTGGTGCGCTTACAAAAATTTGTTCAAAGCCTGGTAGTTGTTTTTTTGCAATTGGCCCTAAACATGACGCATCAGTCGGTACTACGCGCCAGCCTTGAATGCTCAAGGTTTCTTTTTCGAGTTCTTCACTCAACACATCTTTAGCTGTTTGCGCAAGTACAGGATCAGCATTTAGAAATACCATGCCAACGGCGTAGTTCTTTCCTAGATGCCAATCATGTTCGCTGGCAATAGCGCGAAAGAAACTATCAGGTTTTTGCATTAATAAACCACAGCCATCACCTGTTTTACCATCAGCAGAAATACCCCCACGGTGTTCCATGCGATCTAAGCCAGTGATTGCTGTTCGAATCAAGCGGTGACTCGCCTGACCATTGACCTGGGCTATTAAGCCAAAGCCACAATTATCTTTTTCTAATTTTGAGTCGTATAACATAGACCCCTCCCCTTGCTACAACGACTAGCGGTTCAGTCTTTTGTGACAGTGCTAGCAGACGAACAAAACTATCGCCAAATACCTCATGAGTCAATAGAGTTTTGAATACATATTCATATTCATGAATATTTCTCACTTAAGGCACTTTTTAAATTCTATGCTATTTTTTTACATTTAGTCGCATTTTACCCGTTATTTTTTTATGACACTGGTGTCAAATTTAACAACTTGTAAAAAAACAATCTAAAAACCCGCTTCTTTACGTTAACGTAAACTGCACTTTATTTTGAATAATTATTCACATTATGAATATCAATGCAGTATTTTACGGGGTCTCGGCTAACCTAACTGCATCATTATTTACTCTTGGCTTTAGCATAGTTACAAACTATGTATCTGAGCAGACTACCTTAGTCGCAATGACTGAGTTCTTTACCCTTGCGTCAACAATCAGCAATTTAAAAGTGTCCGCTGCGGACACTTTTTCTGTCCGCGGACAGGCTTCAACTCACCAATAAAACATAAAATCATTAAAAATCAATAAATTAAAAACTGGCACGCTACTGGTATAGATAAGACATCAGCGAAATTGAGGATTTCAAAATGTTCACTATCAGTTTGTTTATGGCTTCTCCACTTACCATGCTTGCCGTTGGCTTCATGATTGTGTGTTTTGAGAATCGTAAGGAGTTATGATGATTAAGGATACCAGTGCCCAAGATATTACCGTGGCGAAGAAAAGCACCATTAAAAAGCCACTTAAAATAGCTGCAGGTGTAATACTTGTTGGTGCGCTTGGCTTTCAAGCATTGTTTGCCAGTAACGATGGCAGCATTTCGGTTGATGCAGCAAGCCTACAAATTAGTGAAGTAAGCCAAAAGACACTCACCAGAGATGTGGCAGCGAGCGGTAAAATCGTTGCAGCTAATGCGCCAAAGGTTTACAGCCCTGAACGCGGCTTTGTCGATTTAAAAGTAAAAGCCGGTGATAGCGTTGAAGTCAATGAAGTGATCGCAACCGTAACCAGCCCTGAGCTAACAAACGAGCTAAAACAGCAACAATCAGTATTAGCGCGATTAGAAGGCGAATTACAGCGCAAGCAACTTGAAGCGCGTAGACAAAAGTTGAGCCTGACTAAAGCACTAGATTTAGCGCAAGTTGAACTCAATGCCGCAGATAGAGAAAACCGCCGAGCAAAAATCTCAATCGAAAAACATTTAATTAGCCAAATAGATTTAGAAAAAGCCGTTGATGACTTAGCTCGTGCCAAGCTTTCATATAAGCACGCCGAGCAAGAAGTCAGCTTAGCAAAAGATACCCTCGCATTTGAGCTAAAAGCAGCAGAGCGTGATCTGGCACGTCAGCAACTAATTGTTGATGACTTACTCAGACAAGTAAATGAACTCACTATTACCGCGAGTGTAAGCGGTATTGTGGGTAACTTATTAGTGCAACAAAAAGAAGCGGTCACACAAAGCCAACCACTAATGACATTGGTCGATTTAAGTAACTTTGAAGCAGAACTGCAAGTACCAGAAAGCTACGCCAATGAGCTGGGTCTTGGTATGCAAGTAGAACTTACTTTAGGCGCACGTCATGTAACAGGCACCCTTTCGGCTATTTCGCCTGAAGTGAATAATCGCGAGGTCACTACCCGCGTACGCTTTGACAATGAGATTTCTGGCATTCGCCAAAACCAACGCTTAACCGCACGTATTTTATTAGAGAATCGCGACAATGTATTGCAGGTAAAACGCGGCGCATTCTTACAACAAGGTGGCACCCATGCTTATAAAGTTGACGGTGACATGGCTTATTTAATCGATATAAAAACCGGTGCAAGCAGTATCAATGCTGTCGAGATTATCGAAGGCGTAGAGCCTGGCGATAAGTTAATTATCTCGAATTACGATCGCTTTAAAAAAGCATCCACACTGGTTTTACGCTAACAAATAAAAGGAATAATCAACATGCTTACAATGAACAACATCAGCAAAGTGTATCAAACAGATATGGTACAAACGCACGCCCTTCGCGACTTTAATCTACAAGTTGAAGAAGGTGAGTTTATCGCAGTAACGGGCCCAAGTGGCTCAGGTAAAACCACATTTTTAAACATCGCCGGTATGTTAGAACCATTTAGCGAAGGCCAATACATGTTAGACGGTATTGATGTGGGTAAACTAAACGACAACCAGCGTGCTGACTTACGTAATCAAAAAATTGGTTTTATTTTCCAAGGCTTCAACCTTATTCCAGATTTGAACCTCTATGAAAATATTGAAGTACCACTGCGTTATCGCGGTATTAAAGCTGCTGAGCGTAAGCGCCGAATTGAGCAATGCCTAGAGCAAGTTGGTTTAGCATCACGCGCTAAACACTTACCGCAACAACTTTCTGGTGGTCAACAGCAACGTGTGGCCATTGCCAGAGCTCTTGCAGGTGAACCGCGCTTTTTACTTGCCGATGAGCCAACTGGTAATTTAGACAGTTTAATGGCCCGTCAAGTAATGGAGCTACTTGAACAAATCAACCGGGATGGCGCAACCATCATCATGGTTACCCATGATCCAGAGCTTGCCCGCAGAGCACCACGTAACATCCAAGTTGTTGACGGCCAACTAGCTGACTTCACCTTGTATCAAGGCACTCAAAACCTTAAAGCGGCTGGAGTGTAACCATGTTCCTTCATTATTTAGATTTAAGCTGGCGCAGCTTTAAGCGCACGCCACTTGTGAGCTTTTTAATGGTACTGGCCATTGCCATTGGTATTGGCGTAACCATGACAAGCTTATCTGTGTATCACATGATGTCGGCAGATCCTATTCCTGAAAAAAGTAGCGACCTTTATTCTGTGCAGTTACAAACCATGGATGAAGGCCGTACGTGGTGGACAGTCGATAACATGCCACTGCAATTAACTTATCAAGATGCCGTTAACCTTAATCAGGCCAAAGAAGGTGGCAAACGTGTCACTATGGTTAGAACGGGTTTTTCAGTTTATTTAGACTCAGACAAAGTAAAACCATTTATTGGTCAAGCACGCCTAACCACCCCAGATTTTTTCGATATGTTTAACCTATCGTTTATTTATGGTGGGGTTTGGAGCGCGCAACAAGAAGCCGATGCAGCCCCTGTTGTGGTGATCAATAAAGAATTAAACGACAAACTATTCGCAGGTGAAAACCCGGTAGGCAAAATGGTGTACCTTGATGATGCCAGCTACGAAGTTATTGGCGTGATTGATGATTGGAATATCACCACCAAATACTATGACCTAAATAACGGTGCATTTAATAAGACCGAGCAACTATTTTTACCATTTAGCCTAATGAAAGCCCGAGAGCTTGAAAACTGGGGTAATACCAATGGTTGGAAGCACGAAAAAACCAATACCTTTAACGACAAGCTCAATTCTGAAATGGTTTGGTTACAATTTTGGGTTGAATTAAAAACACCTGCAGAAAAACAAGCTTACCAAGACTTTTTAATGGCCTATATGCAAGAGCAACAAAAGCTAGGTCGTTTTAACCGCGATAAATTAACCGCCACCTTACGCGATGTAAATGAGTGGATGCAGTACAACAATGTCGTTAGCGAAGACAACGAAATTCTGGTTGGCCTAAGCTTTATGTTTTTGGCGGTATGCCTTGCCAACATTTTAGGTTTATTACTAGCGAAATTTTTACGCCGCGCTCCGGAAGTCGGTGTGCGCCGTGCATTAGGTGCCAGCAAACGCCAAATATTCTTTCAACATATTGTTGAGGTAGCGATGTTAGGTTTCTTAGGTGGCATCTTGGGTATTATTTTGGCACAAGTAGGTTTGTTAGGCGTACGTCAAAGCTATAGCTACTACCAAAGCTTAGCCACTATGGACTTAACCATGCTACTTAGCGCACCTGTGATTGCAATTAGCACCTGTGTGATAGCGGGTCTATACCCTGCTTGGCTGGTATGTAAAACCAACCCTGCTATTTATCTTAAGAGCCAATAAGGAAGACACCCATGTTAGAAATTAAACCTATCTTTCACGCCTTATGCCGCTCAAAAGTTGGCGCCATTTTATTACTGATCCAAATTGCCATCACCACTGCAATTGTTAGTAATGCGGCGTTTATTATCCAAGACAGAGTTAGCTATTTAAGCCAAGAAACAGGCTACCCTGAACAAGACATTTTCGTTTTTAATGTCATGATGTTTGGCAAAGATGTGTCACCGTCTCAGCAATATGAACTTGATGAAGCCATGCTTCGTCAAATACCTGGGGTAGTCGATGCTGCTTATTCAAGTAACACACCGCTTTCGGGCAGTGGTTCTTCGTCTGATTTTAGCTTAAAACCAGCACCTGAAGAGAGTAAATCAGCCCGTACTTCATACATGTTTATCGATGAGCATGGTATCAATACCTATGGTGTAAAACTCATTGCTGGGCGTAACTACACCGAAGATGAAGTGATTGTCACCGATAACTATGATGAGCTTTCAAAAGTAACCGTTGTCACTAAAACTCTACTCGATGAGCTATTCCCTGACGGCAATGGTTTAGGCCAAACTGTCTATTTTGGTGATATTCCAATGAAAATAATTGGCGTAATAGATCTTATGAAGGGCCCATGGCTTAAAGACAGCCGCCCAGATAACGTAGCACTGCTGCCTTTTATTAAGCCTGGTACAAATGCACGCTTTGTGGTTAGAACAGAGCCTGGTCAACGTCAATCAGTCATGAACCGTGTTGAAGAAGCCATGCTGAAAAACTACAACAAACGTGTTATTTCTCGCATTCGTGGCTTAGATGACGATAAAGAGTCATACATGGCTGAAGATACATTAATGATGCGCATGCTGATTGTACTTATTACTATTTTAGTGTTGGTGACGGCCCTGGGTATTTTCGGCTTAACGCTGTTCAATATTAGCAAGCGTACTAAACAAATAGGTACTCGCCGCGCTTTAGGCGCCAGAAAATCTGCCATCATTAGCTACTTCTTAGTTGAAAACGCCATGATATGTATAGTTGGTTTAGTGATTGGTGTGATTGCTGCCGTGTATTTAGGACAATTACTGATGCAGCACTTTTCAATTGCTCAGCTTGATATTAGCTACGTGCTTGCTACGGCGCTGGCAGTGTTCGTTATGAGTTTATTAGCAGTACTTGCCCCTGCAAAACGGGCGGCGAATATCTCACCGAGCATTGCAACTCGAACAATTTAGTTCTCCCAACCTATGCTACACTGGATTAACAGTGTAGCATTCATCTTGCACCCTTATTAGGAAAATAACTAAAACAATAATATGGAAAAAATACTGATCGTCGACGATAACCCAGCCATTTTGGATGCATTGTCGTTATTACTCGAAATTCACGGTTTTGATGTTGTTACAGCAAGTAACTCGTTTGAGGCAATTCAGGCCGTACAATACCAACGTATTGCGCTTGTTATTCAAGACATGAATTTCACCGCCGACACCACTTCCGGCGAAGAAGGCAAGGAACTTTTTTATGCCTTACGAGACATTAATCCTCACCAACCGATTATTTTGATCACCGCATGGACAGAGCTTTCTACTGCCGTTGAACTTGTCAAAGCTGGGGCGGCTGATTATTTACCAAAACCATGGGACGATGCCAAGCTACTTACTTGTGTACATAACCTAATCGAGCTGGGTAAAGCAAAACAACAAAACGAAACCTTTACCCGCCATCAGCAAGAACGTGACGCATCTGTACAACAAGCAAATTTAGTAGGCTTGGTTTATAAAAGTACCGCTATGGAGCACATTGTTAATCTTGCGATTCAAGTGGCTAAATCGGATATTTCAGTACTGATCACAGGCCCCAACGGTAGTGGTAAAGAACGCATTGCACAAATAATACAAGCCAATTCATTATTAGCTGATAAACCCTTTATCACTGTTAATGCGGGTGCTTTACCAAGCGAGCTTATTGAGGCTGAGTTATTTGGTGCCGAAGCGGGCGCCTATACAGGTATTACTAAACAGCGTATTGGTCGTTTTGAAGCGGCCGATGGTGGCACCCTATTTTTAGACGAAATTGGTAACTTACCACTTTCTGGGCAAATGAAATTATTACGCATTTTACAAACCGGTGAATTTGAACGTTTAGGTTCAACACAAACACGTAAAGTGAATGTGCGTGTGATTTCAGCAACCAATGAAGATTTAAGCCATGCAATTAAAGCAGGTCAATTTCGGGAAGACCTTTACTACCGCTTAAATGTTATTGAGTTAAATTTACCAAGCCTTGCCCATCGCCCAGATGATATTTTAGCTTTGGTCGCACACTTTTTACCTGAGCGCACACTGTCACTAAGCACAGAAAAAGCCCTGCTCGCCCATAGCTGGCCGGGTAATGTTCGTGAGCTTGAAAATGCCTGTAAACGTGCTGCAGTTTTAAAACCCACAGGGGTGATTGAGCTTGCTGATTTTGGCTTACAAGTTGAAACAAACACCCCAACACAAACAAGAGTTGAGCCTAACAAACAAGAGATCGAACTTGCCATGCGTGAGTACAAAGGTGTGATTGCTAAAGTGGCTCGCCATTTTGGCTTAAGCCGCCAAGCGCTTTATCGCAGACTTGATAAATTTAAGATTGAATACTAATGCGTTTTTCGTTTCGATATAAAATCATAACCTTATGTATTGCAGCATCTGCATTGCCGCTTGTGTTAGTTTGTTATTTTGCGGGCATAAGCTTGCTTTACAGCCTATTAGCCCTACTCGCTTGCACCTTGATCAGCGGATTCTTTGCCGCGCAATTATCAGCTCCGCTCATTGATGGTATGAACTCACTCGAAACCGGGCTGCTTAATTTTAAAGATGGTGAGCTGGCTACATTATTAGCTTATGATGGCAGCGATGAACTTGGTGATTTATGCCGGCTTTATAATCAAACCGCAAAACAGCTTCGCCAAGAAAAACAATGGATTTATCAGCGTGAGTTGATGCTCGACAAAGTACTGCAAAGCTCGCCACAAGCCGTGCTTTTGACCAACGACCAAGGCTTTATTGTTTATAGCAACCACAGTGCCCGCAGCTTACTCGATGCTAAATCAGCCCTTGAAGGCGCCAAGCTTGAAAACTTACTAGATTCAAGCTGCGAGCAATTAACGCGTGCGATTCACAAAGGCGTTGATGGTTTATTTACCCTCGACAAAGCAGACCAAGAATCACAAACTTGGCATATGGCAACAGGCCGATTATTACTTAATAATCAGTTTCATCAACTGTATGTTTTTAAACAGCTGACTCGCGAGCTAAGCCGCCAAGAAGTAGAGGTATGGAAAAAAGTTATTCGTATCATTAGCCATGAGCTTAACAACTCCCTAGGGCCAATGTCGTCGATGCTTCATAGCGCGCAACTATTAACGAAAGAAGTCGATGAACCACGTTTAAAACGGGTATTTACCACCATTGAAGAGCGCATAAAACACCTTAATGAGTTTGTACAAGGCTATGGTAAATTTGCCAAGTTACCCACCCCTCAACTATCAACGATTAACTGGCCGACACTGATTGAGCAATTAAAAAGTCAGTGGCAGGTCGAGGTATCACTTGATGAGCGAGTGACAACTGATGCTGATCACACTCAGCTCGAACAGTTACTTATAAACTTATTAAAAAATGCCTATGAATCGGGTTCAAACCCCGAAGATGTCAGCTTAACTGTGCAACAAGAAGCAAGTGGCACACACATTACGGTGAGTGATAAAGGCAAAGGCATGAGTGAAGCTGTAATGGCAAACGCACTTATTCCCTTTTACTCAACCAAAGCAACAGGCAGTGGCTTAGGGCTAGCACTTTGCAGGGAAATAGTTGAAGCACACCACGGGCAAATTAGCTTGCATAACCGCGAGCAAGGTGGATTAAGCGTCCATGTTTTGCTGCCAGCTTGATAAATTTGATATAAAAAAAGCCGCAATCAGCGGCTTCTTTCTACACTAAATATAATTATTCAGCGTCTTTTTCTTTGTACTTTGCAGCTGTTTCAGTGATTAGTGGCTGTAATTCACCACGTTGAAACATTTCGATGATAATGTCACAACCACCGATAAGCTCGCCTTCTACCCATAGTTGTGGGAATGTTGGCCAGTTTGCGTATGCAGGTAACTCTGCACGGATATCTGGGTTAAGTAGAATGTCAACGTAAGCAAACTGCTCACCACACGCCATAAGTGCTTGTGATGCTTGTGAAGAAAAACCACAGTTAGGTAACTTTGGTGATCCTTTCATGTAAAGAAGGATAGGATTTTCAGAAATTTGCTGTTTAATTTTATCGATGGTTTCCATTTACAACCTCAAAAAAGACATTGGCTTACTACATTGGCCTTGAAAAAGTTTCACTGTGGCCTCAGATATATAACTTAAAATCGGCATTCGTAGCCACAATTTTAAATAGTCTTTAGCAATAGCATTGCTGTTTGCTAAAACTTGAGTAAAATACTCAACAATTATAGTAACACTATAATACCACTTGGTATAGGGAAGTACGCGGTTTACCTTGCTATTACCTATAACTGAGTGGACTATCAACCAAGAAGATGGAGATAAAAAATGGCATTTGAACTACCGTCACTACCATACGCAATCGATGCATTAGAGCCACATATTTCAAAAGAGACTCTAGAGTTTCACCACGGTAAACACCACAACACTTACGTTGTGAAATTAAACGGTCTGATCCCAGGCACAGAATTCGAAAACAAATCTCTAGAAGAAATCGTATGTTCTTCAGAAGGTGGCGTATTTAACAATGCTGCACAAATCTGGAACCACACGTTCTACTGGAACAGCCTATCTCCAAACGGCGGTGGCGAGCCTACAGGCGCAATCGCTGACGCGATCAACGCTAAATGGGGTTCTTTCGAGGCATTCAAAGAAGCGTTAAACGACAAAGCAGTAAACAACTTCGGTTCAAGCTGGACTTGGTTAGTTAAACTAGCTGACGGCACACTTGATATCGTTAACACATCAAATGCTGCAACGCCTTTAACTGATGAAGGTGTTACTCCAATCCTAACTGTGGATCTTTGGGAACACGCTTACTACATCGATTACCGTAACGTTCGTCCAGATTACCTAAAAGGTTTCTGGGCTTTAGTTAACTGGGACTTCGCGAACGCTAACTTCGCTTAATCTTCTGTTACACACAGTAATCAAAAAAAGACGCTTCGGCGTCTTTTTTATTGCCAGTGCACGCCCCTTCTAAGTCGCAGCCGAGCCCTCAGCCAAAAAGCGTAATCAAGATGAGCTTTTTTCAATTAAATTCTTAATTTTCTTGCGCAAAAATTCAAAATCGTGACTAAGCTTTAATTAGCCTTTGCTTTTCTCTTAATCTAATTACACGTCATTTTAGCGGGTTTTCGGAGGTCTCTATGAGTATTTTTGAGCATTACCAATCACGATACGAAGCAGCGCAAGAAGAAGAATACAGTATTGAGGAATTTCTCGAGATCTGTAAGAAGGATAAATCAGCTTATGCCAGCGCACCTGAACGGCTACTGATGGCCATTGGTGAGCCGGAGATTATCGACACATCAACCGATGCGCGCTTAAGCAGGCTCTTTTCTAATCGCGTAGTTGCACGCTACCCTGCATTTCACGATTTTTATGGTATGGAAGATGCCATTGAACAAATTGTCTCTTATTTAAAACATGCTGCGCAAGGCTTAGAAGAATGTAAGCAAGTACTGTATTTACTTGGCCCGGTGGGTGGCGGTAAATCATCAATTGCTGAAAAGCTAAAATACTTAATGCAGCAGGTACCTATTTACTCAATCAAAGGCTCGCCTGTTAACGACCACCCTTTAGCGTTATTTGACCCAAATGAAGACGCAGAGCTTTTAGAAAAAGAATACGGCATTAAACCGCGTTATTTAAAAACCGTGATGTCACCATGGGCTGCAAAACGCTTAAGCGAATTTAACGGTGATATTAGCCAATTTAGAGTGGTTAAGCGCTTCCCATCTATTTTAAATCAAGTCGCGATTGCGAAAACAGAGCCTGGCGATGAAAACAATCAAGACATTTCAGCGTTAGTGGGTAAAGTCGATATTCGCCAGCTTGAGCACTTTGCACAGAACGACCCTGATGCCTATGCCTACTCAGGTGCACTTTGTTTAGCGAACCAAGGCTTAATGGAATTTGTGGAAATGTTTAAAGCGCCAATCAAGGTGCTACACCCACTGCTTACAGCAACGCAAGAAGGCAATTACAACGGCACAGAAGGCATTAGCGCCCTGCCGTTTAATGGCATGATTTTAGCTCACTCAAACGAATCTGAGTGGCAAACATTTAAGAACAACAAAAACAATGAAGCATTTTTAGACCGTGTTTACATCGTCAAAGTGCCTTATTGTTTACGTGTGTCTGAAGAAGTTAAGATCTACAATAAGCTTCTTGAAAACAGTGAATTACATGATGCACCTTGTGCACCGGGCACATTAAAAACACTGGCACAATTTACCACTCTTTCTCGTATTAAAGAGCCAGAAAACTCAAGTATTTATTCAAAAATGCGGGTGTATGATGGCGAAAGCTTAAAAGATACTGATCCGAAAGCTAAGTCGTATCAAGAATACCGCGATTACGCGGGTGTTGATGAGGGCATGACAGGGCTTTCTACTCGCTTTGCGTTCAAGATCCTATCGCGGGTATTTAACTTCGATACCACTGAAGTGGCAGCCAACCCAGTGCACTTATTCTATGTTCTTGAACAGCAAATTGAGCGAGAGCAATTTACCGCCGATGTTGAAGAGCGTTACTTAAGCCACTTAAAAGGATACCTCATTCCTCAGTATGTAGAGTTTATCGGGAAAGAGTTACAAACAGCCTATTTAGAATCGTACTCAGAATATGGGCAAAACATCTTTGACCGCTACGTCACTTATGCAGATTTCTGGATCCAAGATCAAGAATACCGTGACCCAGATACAGGCCAGCTATTTGACCGTGCAGCTCTTAACGCAGAACTTGAGAAGATTGAAAAACCTGCGGGTATTTCAAACCCTAAAGATTTCCGTAATGAGATAGTTAATTTCGTACTGCGGGCGCGTGCCCACAACCAAGGCAAGAATCCGCTTTGGACCAGCTACGAAAAACTTCGCACAGTTATTGAGAAGAAAATGTTCTCAAATACCGAAGATCTGCTGCCGGTTATTTCCTTCAATGCGAAAACCTCGGCTGAAGATCAGAAAAAACACGAAGACTTTGTCAATCGTATGGTTGAGAAAGGCTATACCCAAAAACAAGTACGTTTACTTTCTGAATGGTATTTACGCGTTAGAAAATCGCAGTAAAAAACGTTTGTTTTAAGGGGGTTGTTATGGCGCATTTTATTGACCGACGCCTGAATGGAAAAAACAAAAGTACCTTGAATCGTCAACGGTTCATCAGGCGTTATAAAAAACAGATTAAAGAAGCGGTATCTGATGCCATTAATAAGCGCAGCGTAACCGATACCACCAGCGGCGAGAGTATCTCTATTCCGCAGCGTGATATCAGTGAGCCTATTTTTCATCAAGGACGTGGTGGCGACCGTGAACAGATCCACCCAGGAAATGACCAATTCTCTACGGGCGACAAAATCAAGCGCCCGCAAGGAGGCGGTCAAGGTGGTGGTAGCGGCGAAGGTGAAGCCAGTGACTCTGGTGAAGGACAAGACGACTTTGTATTTTCTATTTCAAAAGATGAATACTTAGATTTACTGTTCGAAGATCTTGAACTGCCCAACCTGCAACAAAACCAGCTCGATAAACTGGTGCAGATGAAAACCCATCGCGCTGGTTTTTGTAACGACGGCATGCCAAGCAATATTGATATTGTTCGCTCATTGCAAGGCTCGCTTGCTCGAAGAGTGGCAATGACTGCAGGCAAAAAACGTCACCTTGCAGAGCTTGAGGGTCAGCTCGCTCTGCTACAAGCTGAAGAGCAGCCAGACAAGGCGGCAATTGCTTTACTTGAACGACAAATTGAGGAGCTGCAAAACCGCATTAAAGCAGTGCCATTTATTGATAATTACGACTTACGTTTTCGTAATTATGAAAAGCAACCACACCCAACAAGCAAGGCTGTGATGTTTTGTTTAATGGATGTGTCTGGCTCGATGGATCAAGCAACGAAAGACATGGCAAAACGCTTTTATATTCTGCTTTATCAATTTTTAACTCGTAGCTACAAAAATATAGAGGTTGTTTATATTCGCCATCATACCCAAGCGAAAGAAGTCGACGAGCAAGAGTTTTTCTATTCTCAAGAAACGGGTGGCACCATAGTATCAAGTGCATTAAAACTGATGAACGAAATCATCGCCGAGCGCTATAATCCAGAAGAGTGGAATATTTACGCAGCGCAAGCCTCTGATGGCGATAACTGGGCCGATGATTCGCCAAACTGTGGCGAAATTTTACGTAATAAACTGTTAAAGGCGGTGCGCTATTACGCCTATATCGAAATTACTGCCCGTGCTCATCAAAGTTTATGGCGAGAGTATCAATCAATAGTGCAAACCCACGACAATTTTGCCATGCAACACATTCGTGGCGTTGAGGACATTTACCCTATTTTCCGTGAATTATTTAAAAAGAATCGTCAGCAGCAAGGCGCCGCATAGCCTTGCCAGTGAGGTAAAGTATGGCCGATAAACGTATTAGCGACGGTCCTGATTGGACATTTGATCTACTAACAGAGTATCAAACTGAGATTGAACGGGTAGCGAAAATTTATAAGCTCGATACCTACCCTAATCAAATTGAGGTGATCACTGCTGAACAAATGATGGATGCCTATTCGAGTGTGGGAATGCCGATTGGCTATAGCCACTGGTCGTATGGTAAAAAATTCATTCAAACAGAGCAAAACTATAAACGTGGGCAAATGGGCCTCGCTTATGAAATTGTTATTAACTCAGATCCTTGCATTGCTTATTTAATGGAAGAAAACACACTGCCTATGCAAGCCTTGGTAATGGCCCACGCTTGCTATGGTCACAACTCATTTTTTAAAGGCAATTACTTATTCAAAACATGGACTGATGCCAGCTCAATTATCGATTACTTATTATTTGCCAAAAATTACATTGCCAAGTGCGAAGAGAAATACGGTATTACCGAGGTCGAAAACCTGATTGATTCATGCCATGCGTTAATGAATTATGGTGTCGACCGCTACAAGCGCCCGCAACGTATTTCACTTTTTGAAGAACAAAAACGCCAACAAGAACGTGAAGACTACTTACAATCACAAGTCAACGAGTTGTGGCGCACAATCCCTACTTCGCAGCAAGAGTCGAAAAAGCGTGAGCGCCGTTTTCCAGAAGAGCCACAAGAAAACATTTTGTACTTCATCGAAAAAAATGCGCCGCTGCTAGAGTCATGGCAACGAGAAATAATTCGAATTGTGCGTAAAATTTCGCAATATTTTTACCCACAAAAACAAACTCAAGTGATGAATGAGGGCTGGGCTACGTTTTGGCATTACACCATTTTGAACCACCTGTACGACGAAGGTAAGCTCACCGATGCCTTTATGCTTGAGTTTTTACAAAGTCACACCAATGTGGTGTATCAACCGCCCTATAACAGCAATTATTATTCAGGGATCAACCCCTATGCTCTTGGCTTTAACATGATGGTTGATATTCGCCGTATTTGTGAAAATCCAACAGAAGAAGACAAGAAATGGTTTCCGGAGTATGCCGGCAGTGATTGGTTAGAAACCCTGCACTTTGCATTGCAAAACTTTAAAGATGAGAGCTTTATTAGCCAGTTTTTATCACCAAAAATTATTCGTGATTTTAAGTTGTTTACCATTATTGATCATGAAAAAGAGCCGACCCTCAATGTCGGTGCCATCCATGATGAAATGGGCTATCACCAGGTTCGTGAAACCTTATCGGCACAATACAATCTAAGTAATCACGAACCAAATATTCAAGTCTATAATGTTGATATTAGAGGAGATCGTTCACTTACTCTGCGTTATGTACCGCATAACAATATTCCGTTAGCTAAATCAAAAGATGAAGTGTTAAAACACCTTTACAGGCTATGGGGCTTTAAGGTAAAACTGGAACAAGAAACCGCAACAGGTGAAGTTTCATTATTGGGTGAATGCCCAAGCAGTGATACCCGACACACAACAGAGTAGCCAAAAATGAATAAAAAAATACTGGTGATCATCGACTCTACAGCCGATGCTAAAACGTCTATATTACATGCAAAGCAAAAAGCCAAAGGCGTGAAGCATATTGATATTGTTGCTTTTAGCTACGAAGACACCAATAACATTTTATTCTCTATTCCACCTGATGAAGCGCTCGCTATTCAAGACAAAGAGCTCGCTAAAGTCCGTGCAGCACTTGCTCCACTTATCAGTGAACATTTAGATGATGGTAGCTATACTTTGCAAACCCTGTGGCATGAAAGCCCAGTACAGTGGCTAGCCAATGAGCTTGATACGTCAGATTATGAAATGGTGATTAAAACTCGTCACATCGACGAAGAAACGCAATTTACAGAGCTAGACTGGCAGCTTATTCGCTTTAGCCCACTACCGCTTTATTTAGCCGCCGATAACAAGTGGCGTAACAATACCAATGTACTGGCAGCCCTTGATTTAGGCAGTGAGAAGGCGACTAAATACTGTTTAAACGAAGCAATTATCAAAGCAGGCTTAGCCTATGCAAAAGACTACGACAGCGAGTTTTATGCTTGTTATACCGTACATGTATCGCCGTTTTTACGTGATTTAGGCATTGTATTTTCAGATGAGCAAGTGATTAACGCCTTTGAAAAGCTACCCGTAGCACAGCGTACCTTAATCGAAGCCCACGACTTAAAAGACAAGCTTAAAATCAAAGCCGGTGTCGTTGAGCAAGTGATCCCAAGTGTTGCAGCTAAATTAAATGCAGACTTAGTGATTATGGGGTCGGTGGGTAATACAGGTATTAAAGGTCATCTAATTGGTAATACTGCCGAAAAAGTCATGAAGCTACTTA
This sequence comes from Pseudoalteromonas sp. CH_XMU1449-3, assembly GCF_037027245.1. Taxonomy (NCBI): domain Bacteria; kingdom Pseudomonadati; phylum Pseudomonadota; class Gammaproteobacteria; order Alteromonadales; family Pseudoalteromonadaceae; genus Pseudoalteromonas; species Pseudoalteromonas sp. CH_XMU1449-3. Next base: position 53,477 of record NZ_JAYMDY010000015.1, on the reverse strand, counting down.
AAACAGATATTCTTGTTCTACCGCCACTCGGGGTTTAACCCGCAAACTTAACCAAGTTGATATCAAAAAGGGGCTTATTTGCCCCTTCTTTATTTATAAATCTGTATAAGCTGTGACCTTGTTACGGCCATTTTCTTTTGAGTGATATAAAGCTTTATCGGCTGCTTCAACCCACTTTTCGTAGCGATCAAACTTCTCGTCGAAGCACGCAAAACCAATACTGACCGTCAGTTGGATTTGTTTGCCATCAAAGTAAATTGATGAGTTCTCAATCAGTGTTCTTAATCGCTCAGCAAAGATATGCGCACCTTCATGATCAGTATCAAGCAAGGTTACCGCAAACTCTTCACCACCATAGCGACCTGCTAAGTCTGTTTCACGTAGAGTTTTACGTAGTAAGTCTGCAATATGACGCAGCGCCTCATCACCGCCGCGATGGCCATGCTCATCGTTAACCTTTTTAAAGTGATCGATATCAAACATTAATAAGCTGCTACATCCGCCACTGCGCACAATTCGCATATATTCTTTGCGTAGCTTTTCTTCCCAATAACCACGGTTAGTAAGCTTAGTAAGTGCATCGGTACGGCTCATTTGTTCAAGCTTACTGTTGGCTTCTTCTAGCTCTTTTTTATTCACCGCTTCATCGGTTACATCATAGATAATGATACAGATATGCGATACTTCACCTGTGGTCGTCGTCAGCGGAATAAAGGTGGCATTTTGATACATATGATCCGCTTTACCGGTAATTGGGCGGTAATTTTTGAAACGGAAAATATACGGCTGCTGCTCCCAAATAGTAAACGAGCGATTATTTAGAATGAATACAGACTCAGATTTGCTGCGAAACCACTTTTCATCGATTGATGGAAATAAGTCAAACAGGTCTTTATCTTTCACCGCGCTTGGCAATAAGCCAGAATGGTTTTCCATAAACCCATTCCAGATGCATACTTTGTAGTCTCTATCGAGCACCACTAGGCCTACATCAACGGTATTAAACATATCCATTAACCAATGGAGTTCATTCATATTAAAATCGGCTGCAGGCATAGTTTAGTCTTCTAATAAATAAGCTACTTTGTACTTAAGGGTTTTTAATGAGTCCTCGGTGAACAGCAACATCAAATCACAGTTAATATTATGATTTTCGATGCCATAGCTGATCTCAATCGCCAGCGTTCGTTGCCAGCGAGATTTATTGGCTTTTACTAAATCGGTCACATCACAATGCTGTCCTAGCACCACAGGGTGACCTTGGCTAAAACGCATATCGAGCTGTTTAGAAAGCCCTGATAAAATCGCGCCAATTAGAATATTGCTGACATCCATCAGCAGCTCAAGCTCAACTTTATCGTTAAGCTCACCTTCGTAATTCATAAGTGACGCAATTTCTTTAAAACTTGAATCATTTAATAGCAATAAGGCTTCACCAGATACACCACCACCGATAAAACCTTGGCACACACCAGATGTAGTGGCATTCGCATCAATCGAGCGTAAAGCCATATCGAGCTCATTTACCTCTAATACATTTACATTAGGAATAGGAAGCTTTACGAATACATTAAGAAGACGCGCTAATAAGTCCCCTGCTTGCCCCATAGCCACGTTTGTGAGCTCTTGATAGATGTCACGTACATCAGGGTCAACTTGCTCACCTAGCTTATTAGCAAGGCGCTCACGCATGGCTTTATCTTTAATGCCATGGTGCTCGATGATATTAGCAAGCTTTTCTGCAGAGCAAGGTTTTTGAATAAAGTCGATAGCGCCTAACTCAAGCACACGTTGGTGAGCGTTAGGCTGAATATCGCCAGACACAACCACGGTGAGAACATGAAGGTCTTGTTCTTGAATAGCTTGAAGTACTTCGTAGCCATCCATTTCAGGCATGTTTAAATCGAGAAACAGTATTTCAGGCTGAATTTTTTTGATTTGCTCAATACAGTGAACACCGTCTTCAGCAAACTCAACTTTAATATCCCAATCATCGGGTAAAGAGCGTGCTAATTGTCGACGAGCTAACTTTGAATCATCACAAACTAATACCGATGTTGACATACTCTCTCTCTAAATCCGTACTTTTTAACTAGACGCGAATTAGCCTAGCAACTTTATTCTTATTTTTATATATAAAAAATAGGGTCACGAACACATGTTAATCAAACTACTGGTTATTTACAATTTTAAATTGTACTAATCCTTGGAGCCACCTCATGAGTATAATACACTGATGTTAAATGCGTTAATTTGAAGGAATCTTATTATGTTACGTCCACTTATATTTGCATTAAGTGCAGTGTGCACGTTTAGTTATGCAGGTGATTTATCAGAAAATGGTTTAGATGCTGGTAAGGTTTCTGCCCAGTCTAAGCCAGTCACTTTACTAGGACAAGGTGTTGAAGTTGGTCAAAAAGCGCCTAATTTTAAAGTAGTAGATGGCAGCTTTACGCCAGTCACACTAGACAACTATCAAGGCCAAGCCGTGCTTTTAAGCGTTGTGCCAAGTTTAGACACCGGTGTATGTAGTATTCAAACCAAACACTTTAATGAAAAAGTAGCTTCAGACTACCCAAGTGTGGCGATGCTAACCTTAAGCGCAGACTTACCGTTCGCACAGAAGCGTTTTTGTAAAGCGGAGAATATAGACAAAGTAGTGACTTTATCTGACTCAGTATGGCGTGACTTTGGTAAGAACTATGGTTTGATTATCAAAGATATGGGCTTGTTAACCCGCGCCGTATTTGTGCTCGATAAAGAACATAACATCGTTTACAAGCAGCTTGTCGATAACCTTTCAAAAGAGCCTGATTACGACGGCGCTATTGCGGCATTAAAGAAACTGTAAAGCGCAATTTTTACTTGCAGTGAGACAGACATAAAAAAACCGCCCACCGGCGGTTTTTTTATGTCAACAATTAGGCTATTAACCTAAAAGCTCACCAAGTTGTTGGCTAACAGCTTCAACAGCTTGAGTACCGTCTAATTTGTGGTACTGAGTGTTGCCTGCTTTTGCTTCAGCTTGGTAGTAATCAACTAATGGTTTAGTTTGGTCGTGGTAAATACCTAAACGCTTACGTACTGTCTCTTCAGTGTCGTCATCACGAATGATTAGGTCTTCACCTGTGATGTCATCTTTGCCATCAACTTTAGGTGGATTATAAACAACGTGATAAACACGGCCAGAGCCAGGGTGTACGCGACGGCCGCCCATACGCTCAACGATAATTTCATCAGCAACGTCAAATTCGATAACGTGATCAACTACCACGCCATTCTCTTTCATTGCATCTGCTTGAGGAATAGTACGAGGGAAACCATCTAGTAAGAAACCTTTTTCGCAATCTGGCTTAGCAATGCGCTCTTTAACTAGACCGATAATAATTTCGTCAGATACTAATTGACCTGCATCCATTACTTTTTTAGCTTCAAGACCAAGTGGTGTACCTTCTTTGATTGCTGCACGCAGCATATCGCCCGTAGAAATTTGTGGAATACCGTATTTGTCCATCAAAAACTGAGCTTGAGTACCTTTACCTGCACCCGGCGCGCCCAAAAGAATAATGCGCATATCATTGTCCTCTGTGTGATACTAATCTTAAAAAATGGTCGATCAGTGGAGTTTTGTTTTTAGAGCCTGAATTCTTCCACAACTAAGGCTATACCTCAAGTAACTTATACCAATTGCCTATATTAGCGGAATAAAAAAGGGAGCTTCGCTCCCTTTTCCAACTCATTGCGCTAAAACGCTTATTTGCTTAAATCTAGCATAAGTTTGTTCAAACGAGTTACAAAGCCTGCAGGGTCTTTTAAAGTACCGCGCTCAGCCAGTAATGCTTGATCTAGAAGTACTTGTGACCACTGAGCAAACTTGTCTTCGTCTTGTTCAACATTTAGGTGTTTAACAAGCTGATGCTCTGGGTTAAGCTCAAAAATTGGCTTTTGCTCAGGCACTGTTTGACCAACTGATTCCATTAACTTTTGCATTTGCGAGCTCATATCGTGCTCATCTGCAACAACACATGCAGGCGAGTCAGTTAGACGGTGCGTAAAGCGTACGTCTTTAACGTTATCACCTAGTGCAGTTTTAATGCGCTCAACTAGGCCTGCAACTTCTTTTTCTGACTCTTCTTGCGCTTTTTTCGTTTCTTCATCATCCATGTTGCCTAAATCTAAGTCACCACGAGTGATTGACTGGAATGATTTTTCGCTGAACTCTGTTAAGTAGCTCATCATCCACTCATCAACACGGTCGCTTAGAAGCAATACTTCGATACCCTTCTTACGGAAGATCTCTAGGTGTGGTGAGTTCTTCGCAGCAGCAAATGAATCAGCAACTACATAGTAGATTTTGTCTTGCTCTGGCTTCATACGCTCAATGTATTGCTCAAGCGATACATTTTGTGTGCTTTCATCTGTATGTGTAGAAGCAAAACGCAGTAGCTTAGCAATCGCTTCTTTGTTTGCCATATCTTCAGCAGGGCCTTCTTTTAACACCTGACCAAATTCATTCCAGAACGTTTGGTAATCTTCTTCGCGGTTTTTCGCCATGCGCTCAAGCATTTTCAGTACACGCGATGTACAACCTTTACGAATTGCTTGCGTTACCTTGTTGTCTTGTAAGATTTCACGCGACACATTTAGTGGTAAATCGTTTGAATCAAGTAAACCTTTCACAAAACGTAAATAGCTTGGCATGAACTGCTCGGCGTCATCCATAATGAAAACGCGTTGCACATACAGTTTCAAACCAGATTGACGCTCACGGTTCCATAAATCGAAAGGTGCTTTTTTCGGGATGTATAACAAGCTAGTGTATTCTGTTTTACCTTCAACCTTGTTATGTGCCCAGCTTAGTGGCTCTTCCCAATCATGGCCGATATGCTTATAAAACTCTTTGTACTCTTCGTCTGTTACTTCAGACTTATCGCGAGTCCATAGTGCTGTTGCGCGGTTAATACCTTCCCACTCGCCTGGCTGCGCTGGAATTTTCTCGCCGTCAGGACCTTCTGATTCAGGTACTTCTGCTTTATACATTTCTACTGGAATAGAAATATGGTCTGAATACTTAGTTACGATGCTACGTAAACGGAACTCATCAGCAAACTCTGTTTCGTCTTCACGAAGGTGAAGAATGATTTCAGTACCACGTGATGGTTTATCAATCTCTTGTAATGTGTACTCACCTTCGCCTGCAGATTGCCATTCAATACCTTGGCTTTCACCTGCTTTACGCGTACGCACTGTTACTTTGTCAGCAACGATAAACGCTGAGTAAAAACCAACACCAAATTGACCAATCAATTGTGAATCTTTGCTTTGGTCACCAGTTAGGTTTTGGAAAAATTCTGCGGTGCCTGATTTTGCAATTGTACCTAGTGAATTGATCACATCTTCACGACTCATACCAATACCGTTATCAGTAATGGTGACCGTGTTTGCTTCTTTATCGGCACTGATACGTACTTTTAGTTCCGCATCGTTTTCGTATAAATCGCCATTAGAAAGCGCAAGGAAACGTAATTTATCTGCCGCATCTGACGCGTTTGATACAAGCTCACGTAGGAAAATCTCTTTATTAGAGTAAAGAGAGTGAATCATCAGGTTTAATAGTTGTTTGACTTCTGTTTGAAAGCCTAATGTTTCTTTTTGTGCTGCAGTCATTGTGTAAATCTCCAATTAACAAAGTGTCTAATCTGCACTATGACTCTTTATATGGGGCAGGCTTTTTGAACTTCAAGGCAAAAAATTAAATTTACGGCTAAATTGGGGAGCTATACACAAAAAAGCCTGCTTAAAGCAGGCTTTTGATACCATTTTCGGTATTAGTTTTGGTTTACGGCGCGTCGTCCGCTAAATGCGTGCATCAATGTCATACCATCGAGCAAGTCGAGCTCTCCACCGACAGGGACACCGTGAGCAATACGAGATGCACCAACCTGATACTTATGACAAAGCTCAGCAATGTAGTGGGCTGTGGTTTCACCTTCAACACTTGGATTGGTTGCAAGGATCACCTCATTAATGCCGCCTTGTTGCAACTTGCTTTCAAGAATATCAAGGCCAATTTCTTTTGGTCCTATGCCATCAATTGGCGACAAGTGACCCATTAAAACAAAGTAAAGACCTTGGTATTGACCAGTTTGCTCAATAGCGAGTACATCGGTTGGTGATTCAACGACACACAATAAACCACTATCCTGGCGTTTAACACTTGAACAAATATCGCATACAGCTTGCTCTGTAAAAGTACGACAAGATTGACAGTGCCCTACTTCATCCATTGCCTTGGTTAATGCATGACCAAGCTGTTTACCACCCTGACGGTCACGCTCAAGCAAATGAAAAGCAATGCGCTGTGCCGACTTAGGACCTATGCCCGGCTGGCATCGTAGCGCTTCAATTAGCTGTGTTAAACTAGGAGATAGTTGCATACAAAATCACTTAGAATGGCATTTTCATACCTGGTGGTAATTGCATACCGCCAGTTACTTTGCTCATGCGCTCTTGAGTTTCTTCAGCAACACGACGTACAGCATCGTTACACGCTGCCGCTAATAAATCTTCGATCATGTCTTTATCGTCTTCCATTAGGCTGTCATCTAATTCAACACGACGAACATTGTGGTTACCAAGCATAGTTACTTTAACTAGGCCTGCACCTGCTTCACCTACAACTTCAAGGTTTGCGATTTCTTCTTGGGCTTTTTGCATGCGCTCTTGCATTTGCTGCGCTTGCTTCATCATGTTACCCATTCCACCTTTAAACATAACTGTCTCTCTTTCTAAACTACTTTAATTGGCATGAAGATAAGGGCTATTGTAACTAATTACAATGCCTGAATACTGTTTTCATCGATTATAGCGCTAAATAACTGCTGAAATTGCACTATATTTTCATCGCTATTTATTACATCAATGGCTTGTTGATGACGTCCCGCATCAATTTTTTGTTGAATCAAATATGGTGAATCAATTACGCCATCAGCAAACTCGATACTAAGCTCAACATTATGGCCGTAAATTTCACTTAATGCAGCATTGAGCTTTTGTCTAAGCACAGCGCTATCTAAATGGCGCTGTGATGAATCAACTTCAATGTGCAGCTGATTATTCTGCTTGGTAAAGATTGAATGCAGCGCAAATTGGCGCATGCGACCACCCAGCCCCATGCGTTTAATTAAATACGCCCATTCGTCTTGTTCGTGTGCAAATTTAATACTGCTGATCGGGCTTTCAAAATCATCAGGTATCGGAATACTGGCTTCTTCAACTACTGGCTCTGGCGCTTTTTGTGGATTGATCTGCTCAAGTAACTCTGGCGCTAAGTTTTCGGTGATTGTTTGATGCTTTTCTCGAAAGTCGACTTTTTTTACTTTACTACTGCTCTCCCCCGCTTGCTGGGGGATGGGCTTTTTTACTTCAGCAGCCATTGCTTGCTGCTGAGGCTGAATATTGGACGCGGCTGTGCTTTGTTGCGCTGGCGGCTCTGCTTTGGGCTTAGCTTCAGGCTGTGGTTCTGCTTTAGCATTAGTTTGCGTTGCTGCACCACTTAAACGCCCGGCACCTGAAATATTGCGGTCTTGTAAAATACGAGCAATGGCCGACTGCGCCTGACTTTGCTGCTGTTGTAATTGTGCAGGTGCAGTTTGCTGTTGCTGAGGCGCAGATGCTTCATTGGCAGTAAAGCCCTGATCATAGGCGCTATTCATCACATCATCGTATTGCGCAGCAAGTGATGAGTCCATTTGCGCATCATTATCGTCCATATAATCTTGCGAAGAATACTCTGGTGATGAGTATTCAGCAGCTGGCACTTGCTCTGAGTGGCTTGGCTCTTGCTGTTGTGGCGCTGGTTGAACTTCAGCGGCCATTGCAGTTTCAACAGATTGCTGAGGCTGTTGACCAGCATCAGGCTGCTCTACTGCTGTTGCTTCAGCTTGCTGGGCAGGCTGATGACTATGCGCCGTTTCTGCCTTGGCTGCTTGAATAGGTTCTGCTTGAATAGTCTCAGCTCGTGTTGGCTGAGGCTCTGAAGAAACAGCAGTTGTCTGTGCAGAGCTATGTGCAACTGGTGCTTGCTCTGAAGCGGCTTGTTCACGTTGCGCCGTTGATTTTTTCAAGATATCACGCAGTGCACCGGCACCACTTGGCTTAACCTGCTGCTGGGTATTCGTTGGTGTTTGGCTTTGTGCAAATTGCGTAGGTTGGAATGCCAGCAGTCGCAACATGATCATTTCAAAACCAAGCTTAGCATCGGGTGCCCATTGCAAATCTTTTTTACCATTGAGTAGCAACTGGTAGTAAACCTGCATCTGCTGTGCATCAGTGGTTTGTGCCACCTGCTCAATAAAATCTCGGTTAGTATCATCAAGGGCCGCTGCACTAGGTACAAGTTGCACAAGCTGAATAAGATGCGTAAGGGCAATTAAATCGTCGAGCAAAGCTACAAAGTTAGGGTTTCGGCTAACGACCGCTTTTACTTCTTGAAGTAACGCATCGCCATCTTGGCACAATAACGCTGCTAACATGGTTTGGCTATATTGAGTATCCATCAAACCAAGCATAGTTTGCACAGCCTGATGATTAATATTGCCATTGGTTTGCGCAATTGCTTGGTCTGTAAGACTCAGTGCATCACGCATACTACCATCGGCTGCCTTAGCTAAAATAGACAATGATTTATCATCAAAACTTAGCTGTTCTTGATTAAGAACATGGGCAAGCTGATCATGAATTTCTGATTGCGACAAAGCATTTAAATTAAACTGTAAGCAACGCGATAAAATCGTCACTGGCAGTTTTTGTGGATCGGTTGTCGCTAATAAAAACTTCACATGCTCTGGCGGCTCTTCCAATGTTTTAAGTAATGCATTGAAACTATGCTTAGATAGCATGTGAACTTCATCGATTAGGTATACCTTGTAACGACCACGTGTCGGTGCGTATTGAACGTTATCAAGGATTTCGCGGGTATCTTCTACTTTGGTACGTGATGCCGCATCGATTTCTAACAAATCGATATAACGGCCTGCTTCAATGTCAGTACAACTTGAACATTGGCCGCATGGCTCAGCAGAGATACCCTTATCGCAGTTGAGGCTTTTAGCGAATATACGTGCAATGGTTGTTTTACCCACCCCACGGGTTCCAGTAAAGAGATAAGCATGATGGAGTCTATTTTGTGTTAATGCATTGACTAATGCCTGTTTAACATGAGACTGCCCCACTAACTCGTGAAAGGTTTGTGGTCGCCATTTCCTTGCTAGAACCTGATAACTCATTAATTATTCGCCTTCGAATTCAACCAACTTTAAGATTTTGATGCCCATATCAGCAACTCGTTGCTCACCACCCAGCTCAGGTAAAGAAACAACAAATGCAGCATCAGTTGCGTTACCGCCTAGTTTAGCAACTAATTTTGCAGTTGCTTCGATTGTGCCACCTGTCGCTAGTAAGTCATCTACCAGTAAAACTTTATCGCCAGGGACAATTGCGTCTGTATGAAGCTCAAGAATATCTTCACCATACTCTAATTGGTAGCTTTGTGAAATCACTTCGCGAGGAAGTTTGCCTGGTTTACGAACTGGAATAAATGGAATACCTAGTGCATAAGAAAGTGGTGCACCAAAGATAAAGCCACGAGATTCAGTACCGATGATTTTTGTAAAACCTTGGTCTTTATATGCTGCGATAAAGCTGTCGATAGTTGCTTTAAATGCGTCAGCATTAGCCATTAAAGTTGTTACGTCGCGGAACATAATGCCCGGCTTTGGGTAATCAGCGATCGTTGCAATGCTCTGTTTGATGAGCGTTGAAGTTGCTTGAGTCATAATTATACTGCTCAAAAAGTTTATCTAACAAAGCTCGAGAGTATAACATCACCTTAGAGGAAAGTCGGTAGCAAGTTTCGAAATTAATCACTTAACAAGAAATATCAACTATAAAAAAGGCTGCATTATGCAGCCTATTGTCTTAAATTTGCTTGCGCAGATTAAGATAAAGAAGTGATCCAACCAAGAATAGCGTTTAGACAGCCAATGCCACCGAATACAGCTAAAAACGCAATGAAATAAGTTGCATTGAACGGATCTTTAAAGTCTTTATCATTCGACATAGTTACTACCTTTATTTAAGCACGACAAAATAAGGCGCACATAATAGTCGAACTGCCCTCATCAATAAAGAGCTTTAGCCGATTTTTAAACCAATGTATTAGTCACCACAATGCCGCGCTCTGCCATGGCACTTAAGGTATTGAGCGCTCCCTGATACAGCTGCTCTTGGCTAAATTGAGGCGCATGCTCTGCAACTGCTTGGCATACATCATTTAAATCTGCACCCGGCTGAGATTCTATGATATTAAGAAGTAATGCGGTCATCGCATTTGTCGATAAAAATTGTACTTCGTCATCGCTATCACGATAAACCACAAAGTAACTCGGTTGTGCTGCCGGTTCACTTGGTTGATTATCTGCACTGATGGTATGAACAGGAAAACTGTAACTCAAGTTACGCGCAAGTGAACTTAAGAATAATGCAGAGCTTGTCACTTGATGAGCCGATAAACTGACCTCTTCTGCCACCTCTTGAGCAACCGATACATCAAGCTCAACCCATTCATAGTGCGCTAGCTCTAAAATAAACGCGGGATCATCACTTTGCACTTCATAGTCATTAGCAAGGAAGGTCAAAAACTCCCCTGCAATATCTAAAAAATAAGGTGATTTACAATCATGCAGGCTAAAAAACTGCCTAACGAGTCTGTACCAAGCTTGCTCTGAATATAAACTTTTTAGTACTGGATACGCAGAGCTAACAAAGCCATCCACATTGTTAAAAAATAAGTCTCGGTAAATCGCCATCCGGCGCTCTTCAACATCGCTAGGCTTAGCATGTTGCTGAGGGTCGCGGATATGCGCCATAAACGCTTGCTGCACTTGGGTAAAATGATTAGGCACTGTGTTTCACCCTTGCTTGGTTTTGTTTGCTGGCTGTTTGCTGCAGTCCTTCAATAGTTTTCAGTTCAGCTAATAACTCACTCATAGGAGGGATATTAAAATCTCGTTCTAACAAAGTGGGAAATACCCCATGAACTTCATAAGCTTTTTCAAGTAATTGCCAAACAGGATCGATAACTGGCGCACCATGGGTATCAACCAGTAAATCCTCTGCCTCAGTGTAGTGGCCCGCAACATGCCCATAGGCAATACGCTTTGTTGGTAACGCCGCTAAGAATTGCTCTGCGTCGTAACCATGATTAATCGAATTAACGTAAATGTTATTCACGTCGAGCAGTAGTTTACAATCCGCTTCTTCTAAAACAGCATTGGTAAATTCAAGTTCTGTCATTTGCTGGCCGGGCGCGCCATAGTAAGAGACATTTTCGATGGCAATTGGCTGCTCTAGAATATCTTGTACTTGCCTAATACGAGAGGCCACATGTTTAATTGCATCTTCAGTAAACGGAATAGGCATTAAATCGTACATATGCCCTTCTCCCGAGCAGTAGCTTAAGTGTTCGCTGAATAAACGAATATTATGCTCTTTAAAGAAAGCTTTTAGCGATTGAACAAAGTCAATATCAAGCGCTGCTGGTGAGCCAATCGATAACGATAAACCATGGCATACAAAGGCATGTTGTTCGGTAAGCTGTTTAAATTGTTTACCAAAACGTCCGCCTAGCTTGAGCCAATTTTCTGGTGCAACTTCTAAAAACTCAATGGGTTTTGGAACATCAATGAGCATTTCATCAAGCATTTCTCGGCGCAAACCTAAACCAACCTGCCCAAAATCAGCTACTGATTCTTTTAACATACTACCTCCTACTAAAAAGGGCCTTTACGGCCCTTTTAAAAGCTAAATGAGCGCTTAGTGGTTAGAACCACATTTACCTTCGCCACACTTACCTTCTTTAGCTTTCTTTTTGTCTGCGCCGCACTTACCTTCTTTAGCCGCTTTTTTGTCTGAGCCACATTTACCTTCGCCGCACTTGCCTTCTTTAGCTGCTTTTTTGTCTGCGCCACATTTACCTTCGCCGCACTTACCTTCTTTAGCTGCTTTTTTGTCTGCGCCACATTTACCTTCGCCGCACTTGCCTTCTTTAGCTGCTTTTTTGTCTGCGCCACATTTACCTTCGCCGCACTTGCCTTCTTTAGCTGCTTTTTTGTCTGCGCCGCATTTACCTTCGCCACATTTTCCTTCTTTTTCGGCTTTTTTATCGCCGCCGCATTTACCTTCACCGCATTTACCTTCTGCGGCATCTAATTGATAACCTGCTTGCATTTGCTGAAATTCAAATGGGTTTGCACTGGCATCAGTGGCTGCAAAACTTGACGCACCTACTACAACCGCACCTAGTGTTAATGCAATTGAATTTTTCTTAACTGTGTTCATTCGATGACTCTCTTTTTTATAAAGGGTTATTAAACAAGACCCGAGAACTAAAAATTACTTTCAAAATTTTTATAATTATTTTCTGAAACTACCCAGAATGCAAATTACGATTTATAAAACAATCCAGAACAGCTAGAATACGCGTCCTAATTTTTGATGAGTTAACAGGTATCATGCGACTAGTTTTAGCACCGATGGAAGGCGTTGTGGATTTTAAAATGCGACAACTCCTAACTGATTTAGGTGGATTTGATTTATGCGTAACAGAGTTTGTTCGTGTCGTTGAAGACACACTGCCCGAACGCGTGTTTCATCGCTATTGTCCTGAGCTAAAAACAGGTGGCTATACCCGTGCAGGTACGCCAGTTCGTATTCAGTTGCTAGGTCAAGTTGCCGATGCTTTAGCAGCAAATGCTGTTAAAGCAATACGCCTAGGCTCCCATGGCATTGACTTAAATTTTGGTTGCCCTGCTAAAACAGTGAACAAAAGTAAAGGTGGTGCGGTACTGTTAAAAGACCCTGAACACATGTACGAAATTATTAAAACCGTACGTGATGCTGTTGACCCTTGCCATGAAGTTAGTGCCAAAATTAGGCTTGGTTTTGATGATGATAGTAATAGCCAAGAAATTGTTGATGCTGTTGTTAGCGCGGGTGCTTCAAGTCTTGCTATTCACGCCAGAACTAAAAGAGATGGTTACAACCCACCGGCATATTGGGAAAAAATCCCTCCGTTAATCAAAGATAAAAATATTTCGGTCGTTGCTAACGGCGAAATTTGGCAAGTTGAAGATGCTATGCTTTGTCAAAAGCGCAGTCATTGCCAAGACCTAATGCTTGGTCGTGGTGCATTAGCGATGCCTGATTTAGCAAAACAAATAAAATCTCATGCAGAAAACGAGCATTACACTCCGATGTTATGGGAGCATGTGATATACCACATTATTCATTCATCTATGCATCAAGACGAGAGCAAATGTGAAAAGTATTTTGCTTCTCGTACTAAGCAATGGCTCGGCTATTTAAAACGCCAATACCCACAAGCTAACGCACTTTTTGATGAGATCCGCCGCCTAAAAGCCAAAGATGAAGTTGCAGATGTACTAAGAAAGTACGCGAAAGCGCCGAGTATTGATACAAATCATAATTAGCCAATCGATTTTGTTTGATAATACCAGTATTGCCCACTTGGAAGAAAAGCGATGAACAATACTGAAATTCAAACAAAGTTATCTGCGGAACTTGCGCAGGTTAGACAACGTTTACTCGATATGCTGGCTAATTCTGATCAAGCCTATCATCAGCAACTGCTATCGCAACTCAAGGATAATCCCCCTTCAGACTGGTTAGAGCTGACAGCAAATAATCTCGGTTCTGAGTATCAAATATTGATTGCTCGAATAGAAAAGTTAGAAGCAGCACTATGCCAAATCGATATTGGGCAGTATGGCTATTGCTGTGATTGTGAAGAAAAAATTGATGACGAACGTTTACTTGCAGATCCTGCAAGCCAACGCTGTCGACGTTGCGCTCCATAGAGCGCAACGCTGTACTAATTTATAAAAATAAAGCTCATCGCAGGATAAAGCACGATATCCTCAATTAACCAATCAGCTTGCTGCTGATCTACACCTAAACGCTTCATCAAGTTAACACGTGCTTGTTGTTCACTCCACGTGTGATAATGAACACCTAAGTCAGTTTCCATCATAACTTGCCAGAAGTATTGCTCGCCTTGTGTGAGTTTACGCTTACTTTTGAGCGGGTCGAGATAATCAAGCTGCCAATCAAGGCCTGTGTGCTGATGATTTTCTACAAAATAATTCATTACTAATGGTTTAGCGTGAGAGTCTGATACAGGTAATACAAAATCAGCACTCTGCGATTGCTTTAACGAAGCCTGGATTTCACTTAACCAATTTAAAGGTGGCTTAGTTTCACCACTGAAGTAATTAAGTTTACTTTGATACCAATCTTTACCGTTTGCCAAACCAACTAAACCAAGTTTTGTACGCGGTTTATACTGAGTTAAATATTGATTAAGTTTGTTTAGTGCTGCTTGTACACTGTCATCGCTATTATCAAGGTGCGATTTGACCATATTATGTAAAAGCGTTAATTCGATTTTATTTAATTTCAGATTGCTTTGCTCAGCTGCAATTAACTGTGTTTCAACTAACTCTATCCAGTCAGCTAATGCATTTACTGAGTAGTCATCTAATGAACGAGCTTGGCTAATAACATCACGTTGTAAAGGCCATACAAAGTAACGCTCAGGATAACGCTCAGCAATAATTAAATAATTTAATTGCGCCTGTTGTGACACATCTAACTTAGTCGCTTTTAGTCCTTGATAAGCTTGATGACGCGCTTGCAAATAACTTTCTGAGAAAGGCCAGCTAGCAGCTTCACTTTGCTGTTCTTGAGTCGATAATAAATTATTAATAGTTTGCAGCGCTTGCTGCCCTTCACTAAATGTTTTGAAACCTGATGTTTGCTCAGAGCAAGCTATCAGCATCACACTTGCGACAACTAATAATACGATCTGTCTTAGCATTTTAAAATTCCATAAAAAAAGCCCCAGAGGGGCTTTTTAATTTAAAACAACATCAATTAGATTTTTACGCCGTTACGAGCGGCTTTATCTTTGATGAAGGTTGACCAGCTCTTCGCGAAACGACGCGTGCGCGGATCATCCATTGCTTTAGTGATAGCGTTGTAAGCTTGCTTGTACTTCTCTTGGTAGTAGTAAGCTTCAGCTAAATCAGAGTAGATAGTTCCTTTTTTGTCAGAACCTAACTCTAATGCCTTGTTCAAACGAACAACGGCTGCACTATAGTTTTGCGATTGTAAAAGTAATGAACCCGCTTTGCGATAAAGCTCTGCATCGTCATCAAATTTAGCCGCTTCTTCATAGTATTTAGCTGCTTTTTCAATATCTTTAGAACGGTGGTAGTTAGATGCCACTGCACTAATATTTTGCTTGTTACGCTTAACTTTTTCTTCGTTGATTGCCTTTTCAAGCACCACTGCTGCTTTGTAAGGAATATCATTTAACGAATAGAAGTTAGAAAGTACTTTGTATTCAACTTCGTTTTCAAAATAGCCATTTTTGTAGGCAACTTCCATGGTCGCTAGACCTTTCTTGAAGTCTTCGGTTTGTAGGTAATATTTACCTAAACCAACCCAGGCTTTTTTATCTTCAGGCCAAACACGAACAATCTCTTCAGCTACTTCTACCATGTTTTTGTACTGTTTAAGTTCAAAATAGGCAGCTAGCTTTAATTGGTAAGAAGCTTTAGCAGGTTCTTTTGCCAATTCGATTGCTTTGTCTGCAGCAGGAAGTACGTCTTTATAAAGTTTTAACTCGTAGTTTGCTTGCGCAATACGTGTATAAACTTTGTCGTCTTCCTCACCTGTGAAGTCCATCCAAGCTGCATAAGCTTCTTTTGCTTTTGCATATTGCTCAGTACCCGCGTACATATCACCTAGAAGTTTTAGGCCTTGCTCTTGGTCAGCAAAGTTTAAAACGTCAGGCTTAACTGCCGCTGAGATGTGCTTAATAGCCAATTGGTACTGCTCTTTTTGAGCGTACATTTGACCTAAGTAACGATCAACTGTTGCCTTATCGAAATCATCTGAAGGATCAATTTCTTTAAGTAGTGCAATCGCTTCATCAAGCTTATCTTCATTGTACAAGTCAAACGCTTTAATAACTTTCTTACCAACGCGCTCGCCCATAACTTTAGTTTTTGCTTTTTTACGCGCTTCAATCTTCGCGTAATCTGGCGCCGCTAAAGCAGGTGCAGTGAAAGCTACACCTGATAGAGACATAAGAAGCGCAAGTGCAGTTACTTTAGATAAATTTCTCATTACTCGCCTCCTTAGTTGCCTTGGTTAAGTTTAAAGTCTAATTGTACTTGAAGACCAAATTGCTTCTGTGGTTTACCATCGATGATTTTCGGACGGTACTTCCACTTACGTAGCGCACGTTTAGCTTCGCGGTCGAAGATACGTTTAGGATCTGCGTCGATCACTTCAACATCTTCTACACCACCAACTTCATTGATAGTGAATGAAAGTTGTACCCAACCTTCTTTACCATCACGCGCTGCTTGCGTAGGGTATTTTGGTTCAATACGAACGATAGGTGTCGCGTCACCATCACGTCCAAATGCACCTGGACCACTTAGGCCACCAGCTGTGCTACCCACATCGATGCTTGGCATATTAAATGACAAACCACCAGTGTTCGGGTTGCTGTTTTCCGGCTGAGGCGGCTGCGGCTTAGGCGGCTGCTTTGGCGGTGGCGGAGGCGGAGGCGGAACACGCTTCCTCTCCTGCACCTTAGATTCAGGCGGATTCGTCATAATTTCGACTACGATCTGTTCTTTTTGTTCAGTCGCACGGTCAGCTCCACCGGAGATGAGGTACGCCATGAAGTAGAACAAGCCGAAAGTAACTGCCCCACCTGCAATCAGTGAAAACAGAAAACGAATCATTACTGATCTCCAGCTATTGAAATTTTAAGGTTATCACCCGTCGCTTTGATCTGGTCCATAACTTTAACTACTACGCCGTGTTTTGCTTCTTTATCAGCTTGCAAAATTACAACTTCAGTAGGTTGTTCTGCTAATAAACTTTCAAGCTTAGCTGATACACGCTCAACGTCTACTTGTTGTTTATCAATCCAGATCGCACCGTCAGCGCGGATAGCAACAAAAATGTTTGCATTTTTTTGCTTCGTAGCTGCAGCTGCTTTAGGTTTATTGACTTCGATACCAGCCTCTTTAACGAACGATGTAGTTACGATAAAGAAAATAAGCATGATAAATACGATGTCAAGCATTGGCGTCATGTCAACCGCTGCTTCTTCTTCTTCACGAAAACGTTGTTTACGTGCCATATTTAATTCTCTCTCTAGTGATGAGGCATGCTATCTACAAGTTTAGCTTTCGCCATTCTCGCTCTCGCTTCTAGACGTGAGCTAAAGAATACTCCAGATAGTGCCGCAACCATTCCAGCCATTGTTGGGATTGTTGCCATTGAAATACCTGATGCCATTAAACGTGCGTTACCAGTACCTTGAGTAGCCATGGTTTCGAAAACCGCGATCATACCCGTTACAGTACCTAATAAGCCGATTAAAGGACAAACAGCTACTAATGTCTTAATCAACAACATACGCTGATCTAATTTTTCAGACGCTTCAGAAATCCATGCTTCACGGATTCTGTGTGCGTACCAAGACGTAGTGTCTTGGCGGGCATCCCACTGAGCTACAATGTTCTTCGTCATACGAGGAAACTCAGCTAGTAGGAACCAATAGCGCTCAATCATTAAAACCCACATAAGAAAGAGTGCTATCGCGACCACGTATAATACCTGGCCGCCTGTGCCAACAAAATCCCTGATAGATTCCCAGATCTCCATCAGGACTAGCATTAGGCTTTCTCCTTCTCCGCGTGAGCAGCGATGATACCAGCGCTTTGCTCATCAAGGACATGTAGAACCGACTTACTACGACCCGCAACAATTGAGTGAAGTAGGATAAGTGGTAGAGCTGCAATTAGACCTAACGCTGTAGTAACAAGTGCTAGAGAGATATTACCAGCCATGATCTTCGGATCACCTGTACCGAACAATGTGATTGTTTGGAACGTAAGGATCATACCGATTACCGTACCTAGTAGACCTAGTAATGGAGCGATTGCTGCCAAGATCTTGATGATGTTGATACCAGCTTCGATGCGAGGCGTTTCACGTAGGATTGCTTCGTCAAGTTTAAGCTCAAGGTTTTCAACGTCTTGATTCTTGTTGTCAGCGTAAACCTTAAGAATACGACCCAGTGGGTTGTTTGTATTCGGAGTAGAAAGGTTTTTAAGCTGGCTCTTAATCTTAGTGCTAGTAAGCGCAAGATCAATGAAACGAACGATGAAGATAAGTAGACCAACAATTAATAGTAATGTGATGATGTAACCTACTTCAGCACCTTGCTCGTAGTATTCCATTAGTGATTTCTTCTGCGTGTTGATACGTAAGATCGCGCCACGAGTCGGGTCGATGTATACGCCAGCATAGTTATCTGCAGAAGTACCTTCTAAATCGCTGATACCAGCTAGGATGTAGCTATCAGGTTGCTTACCTAGAGGTTGAATCGCTTTAGTTTCTGGAGAGTAGATTAAATAACCGTCGTCAGTTACTAAGTTGAAGTTACCGATACGAGTTACTTTTTTCACAGAAGATGAACCGTCAAGACCTGCAACTTCAGTTTCGAAAGTTGAAACTTTAGCTGACTCAGTCATTTCAGTTTGAAGAGAAATCCAAAGCTCTTCTAGTTCACGAACAGTTGGAAGTTCTTTCGCAGCAGCTAGTGAGCGAAGTACTTCAGCACGTCCTGGTTTTTCAGCAGAAACAAGTGATGCTTCGATTGAACCGATTGCATCAGCAGCTGCACGACGTACAACACCGAACATTTCACCTAATGTACCTTGAGCGTTTAAAAGAGCTTGCTCTTTTTCAGCTAAAGTATTTTCGTTTTGAGCATATTCTTTAGCTAAACGGTCACCACGTGCTTTTTCAGCAGCTAGGTCGCTTTTAGCTTTGTTAAGTAACGCTTGCTTGTCAGCACGAGCTGAAAGGAACTCTTGTTCACGTTGCTTATTTAATTTGCCTTCAGAGATACGTTCTTGCTTAACTTGCTCAAGAATTTTGTCTAAAGCATCAGTGTTTGCGTGTGCATTAAGCGCGGTACCTGCAGAAACAGATAGTACTGCTGCAACAGCAAAACCTTTAAATAGTTTCTTCATTATTGATTACTCCGCGCCAAAGATTGGTAGTTTAACAAGTTCTAATGTCGCTTGTTTACGCGCCATACGGATAACTTCTTTAACAGGTTTTAGGTATTCTTCACCTAATTCTTTCCACTGTTTAGTATTGTTATCCCACACCCACGCGTGCTTAAGGTCAAAAGACTGAGCTACGTAAGTGATACGACCTAAACGACCGAAGTCAACGTTGATGCTCTTACCATCGATCTCAAGAGTACCTTGAGAAGCAGTTACAGCTGAGCTGTATGCAGTTTCAACAGTGTAAGCTTCAAGAACTTGGCGGAATTTTTCAGATGTAGTAACTGATGCTGACGCCATGATGTCACGAAGTCTTTCAACACGTGCAAGACGGTTTTCAAGATTGAACGGAACGTCCGCTTTGATGAATTGCTCAAGCGTATCGATCATGCGATACATCAAAGGCACAACGTTTTGTTTCGTGTTATCGATAGTTGCGATTTGACGGTCAAACGATTCGATTGAAGCGTTTTGGTCAGCGACCAAACGTGCTACGTGATCGTTATAAACCTTCATTAGCTCAGTTTCGTCAACAATGCTACGGTACTCAGCGATTAGCTCTTGAGTTTGACCATATACATTGTCAATTTTAGTTTGAGACTTAACAGCAGCCTTTTGAATTTGTTGACCTGCATCTTGCACATCTTTCAAAGGATCTGCAATCACATTGCTGCTTGCAAATGCAAAAGCGCCAACCAACGCTGATGCTACAAGACTCTTTCTGATTTTAACAGACATAGTTCCCAACCAATTAAGTAATGTTACTTTTATAATTTAATTATCCTCCGAAGAGGACAACCCTGATATCTTTTAATAGATATCAACTCTCCAATAATGCTAAATGCTTCAGAGTCTGTCAACTTGATGTTCGGCTTTCATCGGAAAAATTTGGTGACTCGTCGTTGAGATGAAAATAACCAAAACAATGAATTAACAAAAATATAACAGAGGTATTCATGTGGTACTTCTATAGCCCTTTACTGGCGAACATTGCATTCATATTAGGTTCAACCTTAAACATAAATGTAACATTTTATGAAATCTGAAAGTGCTGAAGAAAAATGAAAAAAAAATTCACTTTGTTCATCTAAAAAATCTGTTTTGAAGAATTTTTATGCACTCACTACATCTAACCGCTCAATAAGCAGCCAAATCAGACACTAAACACAAGAATGAGAGAGTTGAAATCTCTCACCGCTACGGGTGAGAGAGTTAAAATACGGCGCGGTCTTTAACTAGCTTAGCGAGTGAGATAATTGAATCAACTTCAAGTTTTTCAAATATTTTCGCTTTGTATGTACTTACCGTTTTATTACTGATGAAAAGTTTTTCACCAATGTCTTTGTTTGATAAGCCTTGTAGTAGATAATTCATCACTGCGAGTTCACGTTCAGTGAGTAACTCGTCTATGTCTTTTTCAGACGCTATTAGGTGCTCTTGTGGAAAGAAAGTATAGCCACGCAAAATCATTTCAACTGCGGAGGAGATATCTTCAAGGCTTTCGGCCTTGTTAACAAATCCTTGAGCGCCTAGCTTTGCTGCAGTGCGAATAATATGTTTGTCTTGCTTAGCAGATAAAAACAATACTTTGCCAGTAAACCCACTACTGACTGCGCGCTTATATAAACTAAAGCCATCTGAGTCTTCTAACTCAATGTCTAAAATCGCTAGCGCTACATTATTACTTTTTAAAAACTGCAATGCTTCCTTTTGACTTCCAACAGCTTGTACTTCGTTAACTAATGTAGACTTAGCGAGTACCATTTTAATTGCTGTTGCCACCATAGGGTGGTCGTCTACCAAAAGTATATTGTTTCCTATGCTCATCGATTAGCAAACCTTCATTATATTTCATCAAACAAGTATAAGTTACTCAGCATTTATTCCACATGTGGATAATTTAAGTTTAGCGGGTTATTTCTAGATTGGTGAAAAATAACTATAAACTTTTTTAGCTGCTCACTTTCGAGTTCGATCAAAACTACAAACTAAACATAACGGGTGATGTCATGTTAAATAAATCCTATCGGTACAGCATATAATACTTTAGTTATGGAGAGTAGCTTTTAGGGCATAGAATGCGAAGTTCTAGCTTATCGGCTGATTAATTTAGTCTTAAACAATGCCTTTGGAGGAATATAAATTCGGTACAGTTTATGACTATTTATAGAGAGTTAAAACTTGGGGTTTGGCAGGATATAAAAATGAATTTTTGGTGAAACAGAAACTGTTTCACCAAAATGCTTAGGTTCGCATAATTAATTATGCTACTTCTACGTTCTCAGCTTCAGGGCCTTTTTGACCTTGTTTGATGCCGAAAGATACTTGCTGACCTTCGCTTAGAGTGCGGAAGCCTGTACCTGTGATAGCGCTGAAGTGTACGAATACATCAGGGCCATTTTCTTGTTCAATAAAACCGAAGCCTTTAGCTTCGTTGAAGAACTTAACTTTACCAGTAACCGTGTTTGACATACCAAATTTTCCTGTAAGTCAATTATTAAAATTCAGCCATAATGGCTCTATCCTCCCTGAGTGAATGCCCAAAAAACTTGGGGTAAAGTACAGGAAGAACCAATAACCAAACCGGTAACCGTACAGCCGCACATTATCCGTAAATTCAATACGCAAAAACTCAAAGCAATTTAAGACTAACACATTAAATTGCTTTTAGCTCTATTAATCGAAAATAATTTTAAGGTCAACTGCCTAAACAAAAATATATGACAGTACTATTTATAAACAATTAATTATCAATGAAAAAAGCCCATCAAATAGATGGGCTTTTAAATCTCAATTTATAGCTTGCTAAAACTTACTTAACTTGCCAATCCATTTGCGCCTCTGCTTTGATTGGCACTACTTCTGAATCACCTAGTTTATAGCTTGCTGGTACTGTCCAGCTCTCTTTTACCAATGTAATGGTATCTTGGTTTCGAGGCATACCGTAGAAGTCTGGGCCAAAGTGGCTCGCGAAACCTTCTAGCTTTTCTAAAGCACCTGCTTCTTCAAACGCTTCAGCATAAAGCTCGATAGCTGCGTGAGCAGTATAAGCCCCTGCACAACCACAGGCCGCTTCTTTTTTGTCTTTGTAATGTGGTGCAGAATCAGTACCTAAGAAGAACTTTTTGCTACCGCTTGTTGCAGCACCAATTAGCGCTTGCTGGTGAATGTTGCGCTTTAAAATAGGTAAGCAGTAATAATGCGGGCGAATACCACCTGCTAGCATATGATTACGGTTATAAAGAAGGTGATGAGCAGTAATTGTTGCAGCAACATTCTCTGGTGCATTATTAACAAACTCTACTGCATCTTTCGTGGTGATGTGCTCAAGCACAATTTTAAGACTCGGGAAGTCATTTACCACGTCCGCTAGAATTGTTTCTAGGAATACCTTCTCACGGTCAAAAATATCAATTGATGAATCGGTTACTTCACCATGCACTAACAGTAACATCCCTACTTCTTGCATTGCCTCAAGTACAGGGTAAATGTTTTTGATTGAGGTTACCCCTGAATCTGAGTTGGTAGTCGCACCAGCCGGGTACAACTTAGCAGCAACAATTTTACCTGTTGCTTTAGCTTTTTTAATTTCTTCTGGTGTAGTTTTATCTGTTAGGTAAAGCACCATTAATGGTTCAAAGTTACCTTGTGGCCCCGCAGCTTTAATTCGCTCATAGTAAGATAACGCAGTGTCTGTGCAGGTTGCCGGTGGAACAAGGTTCGGCATAATGATCGCGCGACCCATGTAACGGCTAGCATCACGAACGGTATCAACGAGTTGCTCGCCATCACGTAAATGAATGTGCCAATCATCAGGGCGTGTAATTGTTAGAGTTTGCATCGAATTTAAATCTGACATTGCTTGTTTCCACGGCTAAAGTTAGGGGGATAGCGTAAACATTGAGCAAATAACCTCGCTTATTTACCCAAGTTCATATTCAGGTGCCTAGTTTACACCAGTTCCAGTTTTTTTTGAAAATAACTTTGTGGATAGTTTGATAGTAGGTTAACGTAATAAATTAATACAACATTTCGGTTACCTTTTATTCTATGCCTAAGAGTTTAGACGCTGCTTTTGCACTTGAGGTCAAAACAGACCAACTACATATTATTAATCAGTTCTCATCATCTGTGATGCAATTAGACACAGTTGAAGAATTGTTAGAGTATGTCACGTCAGAAGTGGTAAGCCGCCTAGGTTTTAAAGAGTGTGTTATTTATCTAGCCGATGACAAAACTCGCACCCTCAAAGAAATGGCGTCTATTGGCACAGCAAGCAGCCACGATACTTACCATATCGACCGTACAGAAATTAGCTTTGATCAAGGTATTACGGGGTATGTCGCAAGCACTGGTAAACCGTTAATGATTGGCGATGTCAGTGAAGACCCGCGTTATATCGCTGACTCTCGCCCTGCTCTTTCTGAGCTTTGCGTACCATTAGTTTATAAAGAAAAAGTACTGGGTGTCATTGACTGTGAGCACCCGCAAAAAGATTACTACAACGACGCCCATTTAGAGATTTTATCAACAGTGGCGCATCTATTAAGTGCCAAGATAAATCAGGTTCGCACCGTAGAAGATTTACAGCAAACCGTTATGCAGTTAAACGATGCACAAAAGCTAGAGCGCTCGATGCTGCAAATAGCCAATCTAACTTATCAATCGAGCGAGCTAGATAGTTTCTTCGAATCTTTACATGGTATTATTACCTCTTTACTTAGAGCAGATAACTTCTTCATTGGCCTGTATGATAAGCAGCTCGATGTGCTTGATTTGGTTTACATTATCGAAGAAGGCGTGCGTTCTAACGCCCATAAAAAAATATCAAAAGAACAATTAAAAGATACTGCATCTTATTATTTATTAAACATCGACCAATCTTTACTTTTCACGAAAGAAGAATTTCAACAGCACATTGATGCGGGTCATTTTAAAATGGTTGGTCGCCAGGCCGAGTCTTGGCTAGGTGTGCCATTTAAAGTAAATGAGCGTATAAGCGGTGTCATTGCCGTACAAAGTTACAGTAAAAGCTATCACTATGACGAGCATGACCGTGCTTTACTTACATATGTGAGCCGCCAAATTAGCATGGCAATAGATCGTCAATTATCAAGACAAGAGCTTGAGCATCGCGCTCTTCACGACGAATTAACCGGCCTTGCTAATCGCTCGTTGTTAATTGAACGCATCAAACATGCGATCCTTCGCCTTGCAAGAGCTGATAAGCGCAATCAACATGCCCTGCTCTATCTAGACTTTGACCGCTTTAAGAGTATCAATGACTCATTAGGCCATGAGGTTGGCGACCACTTTTTGGTCAAAATCTGTGAGTTGATCTTAGGTACTATTCGCAATACGGATACTTTTGCCCGTTTAGGGGGCGATGAGTTCGCCATCTTTATGGAAAACATCACCGATAAACAACAAATTAATGATGCTCTAGATCGCATTCAACAGGTACTATCAGAGCCTCTCAATATTGACGGCCACCTATTGCAAGCATCTACCAGTATAGGCGTTGCCTTTTGTGAAAGCAGTCGCGACCAAGCTTATAAGCTATTACAACATGCCGATGCAGCAATGTACGAGGCAAAGTCATCTGGCCGTGGTAAGGTTAAGTTTTTCAACAATACCATGCGAAAAAAACTTAAAAATCATGCTGATATAGAAAATGATTTACAGCATGGTATTGAGCATGACGATTTTGAGCTTTACTACCAGCCAATTTTTACAATTCAAGACACAAGAGTTGTAGGTTTTGAAGCACTTGTACGCTGGCACCACCCAAGTAAAGGCTTTGTCTCGCCAAATGATTTTATTCCGGTTGCAGAAGATACAGGGCAAATTATCAATCTAGATTTACATTTGCTTGAGCTTGCTGCAAAGCAAATCGCAAAGTGGACAAGTGAAGGTAAAGCATTTGGCAGAATCACCGTGAATGTATCATCACGTCATTTTGCTAGCCTAGATTTTGTAGCTCAAATACATTCCTTATACAAACAATATAAATTGCCACTTGGCTCACTATGCTTAGAAATCACCGAGTCTGGCCTTATTGGCAATTTAGAGCTGGCAACAAAAATCATTAAGGGCCTTGAACCTCTTGAAGTGAAACTGTGTTTAGATGACTTTGGTACAGGCTACTCAGCGCTTGGTTATTTACACCAATTACCGATTCACATAATGAAAATTGATAAAAGTTTCATTGACCACTTGAACAAAGCGCATAACCCCTTGGTTGATGCCATTTTATCATTAGCACAATCGTTAAAACTCGATGTCGTTGCTGAAGGGATTGAAACAGAAAAACAATTGGCAATCCTAAAACAAACTCAATGTAAGTTTGGTCAAGGCTTCTTAAAAGCGAAACCTATGCCAGCCAGTGAAGCAGAAAAAGTCATCACTCACGGCCTATAATGCTAATATAAAAAAGCCTTGCAAATGCAAGGCTTAGTTTGTTTATACTTTACAAAAAGTTACAGCTCGCCGGGTGCAAAGTTATCAACGGCTATCGCTTGTTTACGTAGCTCATTGGCTTGGTTCATGCGCTCTGCAACGGTTTCGTTAATCAAGTTTTTCTCTGCCGCTGCGGCAATTGCGCCCTCGAGTTCAAGGTTTTTAGCAATAGTGCCTTCTTTTTGCCATTTACGAAGCTGCTTAAAGTCTTCATGGGTATCAATCATGGCTAAAAAGGCATTTTCCATTACACCAGTCCCTGCATTTTCATCGACATAACAAAGGTGGGTTAATCTGTCCCTAAAGACCCCTGGTTTGCTCATGTGCTCACACATTGTTTGGGCTAACTCATCACTTGGACGGTGGTAATGATTACCTAGTGGGAACACAATACGTTTTAGTAAGAAATTAATTACTGGATTAGAGAAATTTTTAAAGAAGCCGTCGAATGCCTGACCAATGCAGAATAACGAATGCTCAACAGCATATTGCACAAATGGTAGGT
Source organism: Pseudoalteromonas sp. CH_XMU1449-3 (assembly GCF_037027245.1). Taxonomy (NCBI): domain Bacteria; kingdom Pseudomonadati; phylum Pseudomonadota; class Gammaproteobacteria; order Alteromonadales; family Pseudoalteromonadaceae; genus Pseudoalteromonas; species Pseudoalteromonas sp. CH_XMU1449-3. Next base: position 27,266 of record NZ_JAYMDY010000015.1, on the reverse strand, counting down.
CAGCTTGCTGACGCCCTTCATCTTCGTAGCGTTTCAGTACACATGAAGCAAGATACAAGTGGCTAAGCACATCACCTAAACGTGCCGAAATCATCTCTTTGCGTTTTAACTCACCACCTAATACTAACATCGCAACATCAGTACAAAACGCTAGACCACGACTCATGCGGCTTAACTGTTTGTAGTAAACAGTGGTTGCGCCACATACAGGGGCTTTAGCGAAGTAACTGCGCGTTAAACCGTGCACAAATGCCATACCTGCATTACTACCTGCAAATAAAATATGTTGCAGCAGTAATGAGTCAAATTCTTTTAAGGCAACATCATGGTCTTCCATTGCTGCTGCTTCCATTTCTTTTAAAACAAACGGATGACAGCGAGTAGCGCCTTGACCAAAGATCATCAAGTTACGAGTAAGAATGTTTGCACCTTCAACGGTAATCGATACCGGGATCCCCATATAGCCATGGGCTAAATAGTTATTTGGCCCGACTTGAATACCTTTACCAGAATGAATGTCCATAGCATCATTCATTACTGTACGACCCATTTCAGTCATATGGTACTTAGCTATAGCGGTAACCACAGACGGACTCAATTTTAAGTCAATCGCCCCTGCGGTCATTAGCCTTGCTGATTCTAAGGTGTAAGTTAATCCACCAATACGTGCCAATGCCTCTTGGACACCCTCAAATTGGCCAATCGACACACCAAATTGTTGGCGTACGGTTGCATAGGCTGATGTCATTCTTGAAGCCAAATGGCCAGTTGCTGTACTAAGTGCCGGTAACGAAATACCTCGACCTGCACTTAAACATTCAACTAACATGCGCCAGCCTCGACCAGCGCCCTTTTCGCCACCGATGATCCAATCAAGTGGAATAAACACATCTTTACCGTATGTTGTGCCATTCATAAATGCCATGTTTAACGGGTAATGACGCTCACCTGTTTGCACACCTTCGTGATCAGTTGGAATAAGCGCACACGTAATGCCAAGCTCTTTTTTATCACCTAATAAGCCCTCAGGATCGTACATTTTAAATGCTAGACCCAACACTGTGGCAATGGGTGCAAGGGTGATATAACGTTTTGACCAGTTAAGTTTTAAGCCAATCACTTCCTCACCGTTATGCATGCCCTTACAAACTACGCCAGTATCAGGAATACTGCCTGCATCAGAGCCAGCCTCAGGGCCCGTTAATGCAAAACAAGGCACATCATCACCCTTAGCCAGGCTTGGCAACCAACGCTCTTGTTGCTCGGTAGTACCATAGTGAAGGAGTAATTCACCTGGACCTAAACTATTGGGGACCATTACGGTAACCGCAGCGGTTAAGCTCTTAGTAGCAATTTTCGAAACGATGGTTGAATTTGCAATCGCCGAAAACTCGCGACCACCAAATTTTTCAGGAATGATTAACGCAAAAAATCCTTCTTTTTTTAGGTAGTCCCACACTTCTTTTGGTAGGTCTTTATCTTTTTGCACAATTTGATAATCATCAAGCATGGCTAACAAGGTTTCGACCTGCTCGCTCATAAATGCGCGTTCTTTTTCGCTAAGTTCAGGTTTAGGGAAACGATGCAGTTTTTGCCAATCTGGGTTACCACTGAATAATTCACCATCCCACCAAACATCACCTGCTTCCATAGCTTCACGTTCTGTTTGCGATAACGGCGGCAAAACTTTTTTAAACATACTAAACGTAGGTCGTGTGACAAGATTGAGGCGAATGTCTTTCACCGCAAAAATTACAATCACAGCAACCAGTAACAGAATGATTACGGTCGTCATTGTGCAATCCTTTTATTTTAATTAACTGCTTCAAGTATGACTGATCGTGCCATAAATACAACGTAAGCAGCTCTTACTTAGGTTGTTTTCGGCTAGGCAGTTTGTTGTTTACTAAGACACTGCTATTATGCATGGGCAATAAATAACAATAAACTTCTAGGGAACGTTATGAAAAAGACTCCATTTAAGCTCAGCATCAGCGCGCTTATGGTCGCAAGTGCACTAGCACTTACTGGCTGTAATGATGACACTGCGAGCACTAAAACAACGACTGCTGAAGTCAAAACAAGCCAAGTTACCGCACAAGATGCCGATAAATTTATCGCCGCTACTGAAAAAGAATTAAGCGCGCTTTATTTAGAAGCAAGCCGTGCTGAATGGATTTATGCCAACTTCATTACCCATGATACTGCGGAACTATCTGCTGAAGTAAATCGCAAGATGACCGAAGCCGTTGTTCGCCTTGCTAATGAAGCTGCAAAATTCGATAGTTTAGAGCTAGACTACGATGCGCGTCGTAAACTCGATAAACTTAAACTAGCGCTTACGTTACCTGCACCACAAGATGCTGAAAAAACAGCTAAGCTCTCACAATTAGTGGCTGAGCTAGGGGGTATTTATGGTAAAGGTAAATACTGTAAAGAAGATGGTAGCTGTTTAAGCCTTGGCGACATGACCGCTAAAATGGCAACGAGCCGTGATTACAATGAATTGCTTGATTTATGGCAAGGTTGGCGTCAAGTTTCAAAACCTATGCGCCCGCTTTATGAGCAACAAGTTGCACTCACCAATGAAGGTGCAAAAGAGCTAGGTTATGCAGATACAGGTGCTATGTGGCGTAGTAAATACGACATGCCAGCCGATGATTTTGCAAAAGAACTTGACCGTATTTGGGGCCAAGTTAAACCGCTTTATGATTCATTACATTGTCATGTTCGTGCCAAGCTAGGTGAAAAATATGGCGAAGATAAAGTACCACAAGACCAGCCTATCCCTGCACACCTACTAGGTAATATGTGGGCACAAACGTGGGGTAACATTTACGATGTTGTTGCACCAGAAAATGCCGATCCTGGTTATGACGTAACAGAACTATTAGCTGAGCACGATTACGACGAACTTAAAATGGTACGTGGCGCCGAGAAGTTCTTTACATCAATGGGCTTTGCGCCATTGCCAGATACCTTCTATGAGCGCTCACTATTCACTAAACCACAAGATCGTGACGTACAGTGCCATGCGTCAGCTTGGAATATTGATAGCAAAGACGACCTACGTATTAAGATGTGTATTCAACGCACAGGTGAAGAATTCTCTGTTATCCACCATGAGTTAGGCCATAACTTCTATCAACGCGCGTACAACACGCAGCCTATTTATTATCAAGAAAGTGCGAACGATGGTTTCCACGAAGCGATTGGTGACACCATTGCTCTTTCTGTAACGCCAGGTTATTTAAAAGAAATTGGTTTATTAGATGAAGTGCCTGATGAATCAAAAGATATCGGCCTATTAATGAAAATGGCATTAGACAAAGTAGCATTTATCCCATTTGGTTTATTAGTAGACCAATGGCGCTGGAAAGTTTTCTCAGGTGAAGTAACACCAGAGAACTACAACAAAGCGTGGTGGGAATTACGTGAAAAATACCAAGGTGTACAAGCGCCTATCGCACGTAGCGAAGCAGACTTCGATCCAGGTGCTAAGTATCACGTACCAGGCAACACGCCTTACACACGTTATTTCTTAGCGCACATTTTACAATTCGACTTCCACAGAAGTTTATGTGAAATTGCCGGTAACGAAGAAGCGATTCACCGTTGTTCTGTATACAACTCTGCTGTGGCAGGTGAAAAACTAAATGCTATGTTAGAAATGGGCTCAAGCCGCCCATGGCAAGAAGCTCTTGCTACTATCACTGGTAAAGAAGAAATGGATGCAACAGCAATCTTAGATTACTTTGCACCGTTACAAAAATACCTTGATGAGCAAAATGAAGGCCGCCAGTGCGGTTGGTAATGATAAAAACGAAAAAGCCCGCATAATGCGGGCTTTTTTATATCATCAACTTAATAATTAAAACTGTAAGCTTACGTTTGCAAAGTATGCATCGTAGTCTGAGTCATCCCAGTTGTTTGCATAACCTGCTTTTAAACCAACGTTTTTGTTAAAGAAGTGCTGTGCACCAAAGCTGTAGTCATCTTCTTTGTTAAACGTTACAAATGCTGACGTTGCTTTAGAGAAGTAGTAGTTAGAACCTAGTTCCCAAGAGCTACCGCTATCGTCTGTATCTGAGATTGTACCTTCAATTGTTAGGTAGTTACCTTGTTGAAGATCCATGAAGTATTTTGCATTTACTGCACGGTAATCAAACTCATCGTCAGCTGTGAATGTGAAACCTAAGTAATCAGTGCTGTTAAGCTGGTGATTGTACTTAAGGTCAAACATTACAGTGTTATCGCCGTCTTCTACGTCGATAAATGTCGCTTTAAGAAGAAGGTTAGGATTAAAGAAGTAACCTGCAGACACATTGAATAAATCAGTATCTGAACCGTAATCGTAGTTGCTGTAACCCGCACCAAATACAAAATCTTGTACGAAGTATTCACCACCGATGTTAGTTACATCACCAAAGTCATCATCTGCGTACGAACCAAATACGTTGGTTGTTCTGTTGATGTATTCAAACTGGTCGTATGGACCCATTGTTTTCTTTGGCGCGAAGTAATACGTTGAATCAACACTTACTGTGTCGTTGCCATCGGTGTCCATGTATCCTAAATGGCTGATTGATTGGTAACTATCCGCAGCAGTCGCGGCAGTTGACAGAAGCATACTCGAAATAATAACTGCTAACTTTTTCATAAACAGATTTCCCTATTAACATTGTTTCATTGCTGTTGAAAACTAGCCTGATGGCTAAGTTGGGCACATGCTAACGTGAGAAAACTGAATGGAAACTTAACTAAGCATTTGTTTTTACTTGATTAATTGTAATAAAGTGTCGGCAAATGTAAAGAAAAAGTTGGCCGAAACTTGCGTCTCTAAACCAACTTTTAGTGAAAAAATAAAGCTTGTCAGTACCTTATAAAGCAAACTGGCTTATAATTCTATAAACCTCATTAATGTTATCTCCTGCTTTAAAGTCTTTACTGATTGGCGTTGGATCTGAACCAACCCAAATTTTTAGTTCAGCATCAAGGTCAAAATGCCCAGCACTCTCTTTACTAAACTTAGTAATTTTTGAGTAAGCAATACTCAGCATTTCAACTTTAGAACCAGTAACACCTTGTTTATCAATAATAATTAATCTTTTATTGGTAAAGATGAACATATCACGAATGACTTTATAGGCTTTTTGTACTGTTTCACCATCAATCAAGGTATTAGCAAGCAGCTCTTCTAAATCATCGTTATCGACTTCACTTGCGTTACCCATTAATCCGCTTAATAGACCCATAATTAGCTCTCCTTATGAAAAATTTGGTTTTCGAGTGTGTGACCATTTACCAGTTGACGATACTGCCAACCTTGTTGATAACAAAAGTGTAGAAGATTGATATCAAAAGGCTCAGCGGTTTTTTCAAACTCGATCACATATTCTTTTGCTTGGCTCATATAAACATGATGTACATGGGCAAGGCCAGCAAGCTTTGCTTCTACATCATCATATTGTTGATTTAACTGCAGCGTAATAAAGTGTTTATTATCCTGCGTGCTAGAACGGGCTTGATGCTCACTTAACACCCCTTTATCAAGGTGTAACACCTGAGAGCATAATCGCTCAAGCTCAGTTAAGTCATGGGAGCTTAAAATAAATGTTGCTTCGTTACTTAAAGAACTTACCAGCTCCCTTACCTCACGAGCATGAATTGGATCAAGGCCTGCAGTTGCTTCATCAAGCATCACTATTTCAGGTGAACCAATTAATGCCTGTGCAATCGTCACTCGCTTACGCATACCATGAGAAAGGTCATCCGGTCGCTGCTTAGCCACTTCTGACAAACCAACGAGCTCTAAAACACGAGCCGTTTCTTTTTTACGAACCGCACCACTGAGCCCTTGTAATTGACCATAAAAGTTAAGTTGATGTGCAATACTAAAACGAGGATCAAGCTGGGCATCTTGCGGTAACGCGGTTAGCTTACCGAATAACGCCGCACTGCCTGGGGTATACCCCATTACCGATAGTTTTCCTGAGCTAGGTAAAATATAGCCACATAACAAACTGAATAACGTTGTTTTACCTGCACCATTAGGACCAACTAGCGCTACCGGCGCTCCTTTGTTTATCTCAAAGTTGACGTTATCGAGCGCTCGTTTAGCCCCATAGTTTTTTGACAAGCCTTGTGCTTGAATTAAAACGGTCATAATGAGCTCCTTGCAAAAATTCGTTCACCAGCAACCAGTAACACTGCCGTTTGTAAAAGTGGTAAACCAAGAGCCAATGTGACACCTGCACGCTGACCTGCCATTAAATCAAGTTGATAGCCCGGAAATATGTAATTTAAAACCTCAAATGCAGGCCATTGCCATGTTAGTAAGCCAATCACAATATTACCGCCAGCAAAGAACAAAATAGCCAATACAAATGCAAGACGCGATGAACGGGCAAATGTATTTAAAAAGCTCATCAAAGCAATAAATGGCATAACCGCAACAAGCAAATAAAATAACAACATAAAGCTTCGCGATAAGCCAGAAAGCAGCAAACTTGGCTCACGATAGCCAAGCATTGCAACCGTTGCCATCAAGGTAACAAACAACAATGCTGCTAAAATGAGTAGCTGCCCTAAAAAGCGGCCAATGATAATTTCTGAACGAGTGGCTCTAAGTGATAAAAAGCGTAACGTACCTCGTTGTCTGTCGCCCACTGTTTGGTCACTACATAGAAACAAACAAAAGCTTGGGAAACTAAATAGAGCAATCAGCCAATAAACGGCAAGTTCAGATTCAGGCCAATCAAGTAATTTACTGATGCCAATGGCGCCAAATGCTTGCCGAGCAAAGTCGGCAAAATCAGGTGAGCTAATCAAGGTCACAGATTGGGCAATGGGATAGCGTAAAATAAGTAGCCAACAAATGGCAAAAGCGGCAACCGCCAACAAACCACGTTTGGTCAGAAATAGTCGTACCAGCTCAAATTGGGCAATTTGTGCAAGACGTTTAGGATGTAACTGCGTCACTCATAATCCTTAATGAATTTTATTATTAGAATTACACTAAGTTGAAACAGCTTGAATTACCAGAAAAAAAAGACCCGACAAGCGGGTCTTATGTAACAAAGTATAAACTTTTAACCTAGAGGTGGCTTTCGTACACTGCAAGCGCTTGGTCAAGGTCGGCTAGTAAATCAGCCACATCTTCAAGACCAATGTGTAGCCTTATTACCGGGCCTTGCGACCAACCTGTTTCAGAGCGAAGCCCTTTCATGCTGAGGTTTGCCGTGACTAAGCTCTCATAACCACCCCAAGAAAAGCCCATTTTAAAATGGTGTAGGCTGTCTAAAAACGCATCAATCGCTTGTTGATTACCCTGCTTCATTACAAATGAAAATAAGCCGTTACTGCCATCAAAGTCTCGTTCAAAGAACTCATGACCCGGGCACGTTGCAAAAGCCGGATGGCGAATATGATCAACCAATGGGTGTGTTTCAAGCCATTTAGCCACTTCGATGGCGGCTTGTTCATGCTGCTTTAAACGCACAGCCATAGTACGCAGACCACGTAGCGCTAAATAAGCATCATCAGCAGAGGTACATTGACCAAGTAAGTATGAATTTTCGCGAAGGGTTGGCCAATACTTTTTATTGGCTACCGCCACACCCATCATCACATCAGAGTGACCAACTATATATTTTGTCGCTGCTTGAATACTAATATCTACGCCATGCTCAAGCGGTCTAAAATGCAGGCCATTACCCCAGGTGTTATCTAGCATGGTCATTACACCACGCTCATTTGCCTTAGCAACCATGGCTGGCACATCTTGCACTTCCATGGTGATTGAGCCAGGTGATTCTAAAAACAATACGCGAGTGTTATCTTTAATAAGCTCACTAATCCCTGCACCAATTCCCGGCGGGTAATAAGTTGTTTCAATTCCTAATCCAGCCAGTATTTTGTCGCAAAAATCACGTGTCGGCTCGTAAGCGGTATCCACCATTAAAATATGATCGCCCGTTTTCACAAACGAGAGTAGCGCATTGCTTATTGCAGCCGCACCTGATGGATATAGCGCACAGCCTTCGCCGCCTTCTAGTTCTGCAATTGCTTCTTGCAGAGCAAAGTGTGTCGTCGTACCGCGACGGCCATAAAATAAAGTTTTGTCGCCTCGTTTCTTCGCCGCTGCTTTTAAATCAGCCACTGAATCGAATACTACCGTTGATGCACGTTGCACCACAGGGTTCACAACCCCTTGTGTGTACGCTTTTTTACGCCCTGCAGAGACGATTTGGGTATTTTTATTTGTCTTTGTCATAATTTGTCCAAGCTGTGCTTTACAGGTTGCGCCAGTGCTCAACCAAAAATCGAGAAATAGAATCTTGTCGGGTTAGTTTAAGATGACTGCCCTGCTCATGCCATTGGCCGAATTCATTAAGTTCAGCACGGCTAAACCATCTTGCATCGTCTAACTCGTCTTTATCTACCTGAATATCTTCTGAAACTGCTGTGGCCATAAAGCCAAACATAATTGATGATGGAAATGGCCAAGGCTGTGAAGCGATGTATTGAATATCTGTCACCGCAACACCAGCTTCTTCCATGACTTCGCGGGCAACGGCCTGCTCTAGTGTTTCACCTGGGTCAACAAAACCGGCAAGAGTTGAAAAAACACCGTCAGGCCAGCTTGCTTGACGGCCTAGCAAGCAGCGCTCAACCCCATCTGAAAAGGTTTTAGTAACGATCATAATCACCGCAGGATCGGTTCGCGGAAAAGTTTGATGCTGGCAAGTTTGGTTCTCACATAAACGTGAATGCCCTGCTTCAACCATGTTATTTTCATGACCACAACGACCACAAAAACGGTGCGTTGCGTGCCAAAAACACAAGCCCCTTGCCAATGCGGCAATCGAGCCTTGTTTTAGCTCAACTTGTGGGCCTAACTTGCGAATATCTACAAATTCAGCGCCATTAAGCATAGGCTCAATGAGTGAGTCTGGAACATGGCTGACATCTAAAGCAAAATGAGCCACATCATCATCGTCTAAACCCAATAAAATGCTTTTTGATAAATCGAGATGATCCACTTGAGATAAGCGTAAATAACACACTTCAGGACTGTCTTTAACAAATAAACTTTGATTGTTATTGACCAATAACCAGCGACTCTGAGAGTTCATTTGAGCCTTTAACCACTTTGGATCTTTACGACGATTTGATGCACGATCCAATGGCATTTGAGAGTAATTCAGCATGGCATTCCTTGAAAATAGTTTACTCGCTAAAACTACCATAAGCGGATGATAAACCCAATTTATTACAGGCATAAAAAAAGCCCAAACTGGGCTTTTTTATTCTCTCTCACAATTTTACAAGGTCGCTAGGTGCGCTTGTAGTTTTTGGTTCTCAGCTTCAATATGCTGATAGAACTCTAAATCTTCTAACTTACTCGCTGCAGCTTTATCAATGATGATCACCGCATCTTTATGAAGTTGCAGTGCTGAAGCTGGGCATTTAGCCATTAACGGGCCTTCTACCATGGCATGAACGGCATCAGATTTACTTGCACCGGTTGCTAAAAGCACTACTTTTTTGGCTTCTAAAATAGTGCCAATACCCATAGTGATTGATAAATGCGGTTGATACTCACCCTCAGCAAAAAATCGCGCATTGTCTTCAATTGTCGCTTTGGTCAGTGTTTTAACACGGGTGCGTGATGTCAAACCAGATGAAGGTTCGTTAAAGCCAATGTGACCATTACGGCCAATACCAAGTAGTTGTACGTCAACACCACCAGCGTTAGTGATTTTTTGCTCATATTCAGTACAAGCAATAAGCGGGTTTACTGCATCACCCGGCGGTACATGGGTGTTTTGTTTATCGATATCAACATGGTTAAATAGCTGTTCATTCATAAAGTAACGATAACTTTGTGGATGCTCGCCAGTTAAACCTAAGTATTCGTCTAAGTTAAATGTTGTCGTTTGGCTAAACGAAATATCGCCAGCTTTATTTTTTTCGATCAGTTGTTGATACAAAGCAACAGGTGTTGACCCTGTGGCAAGACCAAGTACTGAGGCTGGTTTTTTTAGTAATTGTTTCGCAAAGATGTTGGCACCATACGCTGCAACTTGGGCTGCATCATCAAGAATCACTATTTGCATATCGATTAGCTCTAATTATAAGTTGGAAAAAAATGGGACCTAAAACCCAACCCCACGTGCAATCGAGCTGGGTTTTAGATCAAACCACTGCCAGGATACGATGCAGTAGCTATAACCATTATGACAACGCTGTCATTATCACTTCTAGTTTTATCTTTGTAAAGTAAAAGTGAATAAAAAATTACTCTTTTTGCTAGTGTCTAATAATTATTAAACACTAACAAAGATCTTACGGCGATACATCCAATGCAATACCAGCATTTGTACTGCTAATAATGCAATTACCGCCATCAGGGGTTGCCATGCCTCTGGCACAGCTCGAACCACCCCACCAAATACGCTTTGGCTTACATAGCCCCAATTCACAAGACTTGACGCTAAGTAAATAATAATAGAGTTTGCACCTATGATCACAAAAGGATACGCGGCGCGTTGCCCTGGCAGAATATCCACCAGTGCATAAAATACGGCGAGCAATATGGCACTCCAGCCAACGGTTACAAGCACAAATGAGCTAGTCCAAAGTTCTTTATTTACTGGGAACTGTAAATCCCATAACCAACCTAAACACACACTTACCACACCTGCTGCGAACAACAAGGCGGTCATTTTCCACTCGCCAATTTGCTGAGCACGAGCCACTAATTGACCGGCAAACACGCCCATTAATGCATTAACTATCGCAGGGATATTCGACAACACACCTTCAGGGTCTACCACACGGTTTTGATAACTAATACCCGGCAGTAAGTGCGCATCAAACCATGCATTCCAACTTCCTGCCGCTGAAAGGTCGCCAGCACTGCCACCCGGCACTGGAACAAAACAAAGTAGTAGCCAATAACCCACTAAAATAGCTGCTGCGGTAATAATTTGTGTTCGTAAACTGGTATGCCAAACCAACATTGCACAGAAGAACCACGCAATAGCGATGCGGCCAAGCACACTGGCATAGCGAATTTCATCCAACGCCATTGGCATCCCTGTGCCCCAGCCGTGGTTATACAAAATACCTAATAAACACAATAGTAAAAGACGTTTACCCGCCTTGCGGTAATACACTTTGCGCTCATCAAACGGTAAATGGTCAATGCGTTTGGGGGCTAGCCCCATCGCCACACCCGATAAAAATATAAATAATGGGAAAATCAGATCGTAAAATGTGAAGCCATGCCAAACGCTGTGCACGGTGTGTGCTTCAAAAACTTTCCAGCCAGTCCAGCCAGTTAAAACGAAGAGCGCTGCGAATAGTGACTGTCCGCCTAATATCCAAAACATATCCATGCCGCGCAGTGCATCCAGCGATGCCAAACGTTTTCTTGTTGGTTGTGTTGTTGTCATTGTATTACCTTAAATAGAAAAAGCCCCGCGATACAACGGCGGGGTTTTTACCAGGGAAGCTTGTTATAGCGCTTTTCCAGCAATAAAGGTGGCTTGTACATTTTGCTGTGCGTCTAACACCACAAAGTCAGCGTCAAACCCGCTCAGTAAGCGACCTTTTTTATGTAAACCTAAATATTGTGCAGGATAAAGTGATGCCATACGTAAGCTCTCAGCAAGGCTAACATCCAATGTGTTCACTGTGTTGCGCACCGCACTTGCCATATCAAGTACGCTGCCTGCTAATTCACCGGTCGTTGAATTTAATCGATCGCCAGTACGAATAACTTTACGGCCATCAAAGAAATCAAACTCCATATCGTCAGTCCCTACAGGTGGCATAGCATCTGTGACTAACATAATTTTTCCGCGCTGTTTGCTGCGAATTGCTAATTTTGCTGATGATGGGTGAACATGGTGACCATCAACAATTAAACCGCACCAACTGTTATCATCCCAAAGCGCAGCACCCACAACACCCGGCTCTCGTGATGTAAATGCTGACATGGCATTAAATAAGTGGGTAAAACCATCAGCCCCTGCAGCAAGTGCAGCATTGGTGGTCGCAAAATCCGCATTGGTGTGGCCAATACACACTTTTACACCACACTCGACTAAGCGTGCGATATCATCAGCACTGACATTTTCAGGCGCTAGGGTTACCATTTTAATGCCTAAGTCTTGGCGGGCATAAATTGCAAATTCTTGCTCTGTAATAGGGCGAATAAATTGCTCGCTGTGGGTGCCTTTTTTCCCTAATGAAAGGTGCGGTCCTTCGAAGTGCACACCCATTACGCCCGGAACACCTTCAGCAATTGCTTGTGCAGTAGCATCGGCCGCTTTTGCCATGACTTCGACTTTGTCGGTAATCAGCGTGGGCATAATCGCTGTTGAACCAAACTGACCATGTGCTTTGGCTATTCTATCTAAGCAATCTGGCGTTTGTTCAGCGTTAAAAAACGCTCCGCCACCGCCATTCACTTGTACATCAATAAAACCGGGTGCCACTAACCCCTTTAATGCAACGGCATTAGCATCTGCTTCAACAAACTTAAACACACCATTGTCGACGCTAAAATATACGTCAGATAAAAATTCGTCACCGGTAAACAATGAACTTGCATGATAAATCGTCATTACAAACTTACCTCTTGGTTTTGTTCAAGCACAGATTGCTGAGCAAAATACACAGCGCCCATTTCCGGTGGTTGAATAGGAGATTCAACGCGTTTCGCAATATCCTCTGCAAGCCACTTATTTAATGGCTCAGCTAAGCCACCAATCATAGATAAACGTGGCGGGTTATTCTCTAATAAACGCTGAGCTAATTTACTAACGTAATCAGCACCCTCTTTAACAATCGAAACCGCAACTTTGTCATTGTTATTGGCTGCTTCAAATACATAGCGGGCTAATTTGGCAAAACTACTCGAAGGCTGACCAGACATTTTTTCAACAATCGCCATCGCATTGTCAGCTGCAAAATGCTCGGTGATCACTTTAGTCAGATTTGTTGATTCACCTAGGCCATCAAGGTCTAATAAGGTCGCTTTTATTGCTTCAAGACCCATCCATGCACCACTGCCTTTATCTCCTAGAGCAAAGCCATGACCGCCAAAATTAGTTGTGCGACCATTTACACAAGAAAAACCACAAGAGCCAGTGCCTGTGATGATCACCGCACCATCACTCCCTTCGTGTGCGCCGATACAGGCTGTGTGTAAGTCAGTGGTGAGGAACATTTGTTTAAATGGATGCTCCCATTCCATAATCTTGTCGTACAAGCTTGGTAGGTTTACACCTGCTAAACCTAACCCGGCATAAAGCTGATGAACGGTTTCAAGCGGTAAACCCGCATCACGAAGTGCTAATTGTGTTGAGACCATAATTGATTCGAGAGTACGTTCCAAACCATGTAATGGATTTGCAGGACCACCTAGGCCAGTTCCTAATACACCTTGTTTAACAGAGTAGATAGTTGCTCGACATTTCGTTCCGCCACCATCGATACCAATAAACAATTGGTCCTCATTCACACTCTTCGCCATCATTTAACGACCCCTAGCCTTCGTTTAGTTTTTGTCTAAATCGCATTATTTTTCTTATCAGAATGCGAAATCATCTCAACCTTTGTTGATTTAATGTTACACAACAAATGACAGCGTTGTCATTATATTTTTTATAAAAATTCGTATAACTTTCATATTTATTTTTAATTTATTGAATTAAAACGCTTTATTTAACAGACAAGAAAATTAGAAACCACATCAACAATGTCCTATAACACCTTTATTTATGCTTTTTTGCATAATTTAGTGTGTTGTGCGTGACTATTCCTTTATTTATCATCAAGTGTAGCTAATGTTAGCTTAGCCGAAATAATACTTTAGTTAAACATTTTATTTTTATAGGAATATTTTTTTACCTTGATAGTAGCAGAGAATCATCAATACAATGAAATTCAGCAGCAGATTGCTTTAAAATATCAGCGGTAAGGTGCTCTGCCCCGTAGACATCACATGGTAGCTGATACTTATTCGCTAAGTGACCAAGTAATAATGCAAAATCACCATCACCCGAAAGTAATACCATTTTATCGAGCTGCTTAGCATGTTCTAGCATGTCAATGGTAATGCCAACATCCCAATCCCCTTTCGCACTGCCATCTCTGCGCTGAATAAAAGGTTTTAGTTTTACCTCAAAGCCAATTGCGCGCAAAATATTTTGAAACTGCGATTGCTTTTCATCCCCACGATATATTGCATACGCTATGGCGCAATCGATTTGGTAGCGTTCGCTCATTTGCGCCCAAAAGGCATTGTAGTCAAAATTTTTCTTGTAGCTTTCTCTACAGGTGTAATAAATGTTTTGTACATCTACAAAAATACCGACTCTTGGCTTATCAACTGCTGACATAACTTTTCTGTTTTTAGTGATTTGTGTTCACTGTAGCATATCTAGGTTGATATTTACGAAAAAGTAACCTAAATTGGTTACATAAAACAAAGTAACCAAATTTGGTTACTTATCGCAATGTAACTAAATTAAGTTACTTAACCTAAGGGATCATAATGATTGCGGTGATCAGTGGTGATTTAATTAAATCACAAAAAATTCCACAACAAGAATACGACGCCATGCTTTATCAGCTTGATCAAAGCTTACGCTTTGTTGCTAAGCGCTTTAACGCAAGCTTTACCATTTACCGTGGCGATGCATTGCAAGTACAGCTAACAGAGCCTGAGCTGGTATGTCATGCTGCCATCTTGTTGTATTTGCAAATGAAGGCAGCCAATTATGAGCTGCGACAAAGCTTGGCTATTGGCTCACTCGACAACCCACGCGCCGATATAAAAACAGCCACAGGCAGTGCTTATACATTATCTGGCCGTGGTTTAGATAACATCGGCCAGCAACGCTTAGTGTTAAATATTGAAAATAACGCCCTTGAAGAAGGCTTTGCGCTTAATATTGCGCTTGTCGAAGTCCTGCTTGAAAAAATGAGTCAAAAGCAGGCTAATGCCCTGTTTTATTATTTAACCGCCGAGAACAATAGCCATGCAGAGCTTGCCAAAGAGCTTAATACTAGCCGAGAGAATGTCACTAAGTTACTCAACCTAGCCCATTATCAACTTATCGAGCGTTTTATAAATTACAGCCAAACCACACTCAAAGGATTGTTATGACCAGTTTTGCTCTATTACTCACCGGGTTAGTGCTAGGTCACTTACTTGCTGACTTTTATTGGCAGCCAATGAGCTGGGTACACGATAGAAACAACCGTCACTTTCGTGCCAGTAAGCTCTATTTGCACGTATTAACACACGGTGTGACCTCTTTAGCTGTACTCACTCTGTGGGAATACACATACGGCTGGCAAGAGTTCTCTCGTGTATTGTTAGCAACGGTTGCGATTATGCTAAGCCACTATGTCATTGACTTGGCAAAGTCATATTCAAATAAAGGCGTAGTGCCGTTTTTACTCGACCAGTTGGCACATCTTGTTGTAATTGTAATGCTGAGCGTTTGGCTTAGTGATAAGAATGAATTTTATAGCTTAGCGTGGCAGAAGCTGATTGCCCTCGATACCTTGTTTGTTATTGCAGCTTATTTATTGGTGCTCAACCCAAGCTCTGTGTTTATTCGCATGATGCTGGAGAAAATCAATATTCAGATAAACAATGAAGGCAGTATTCCTGCTGCGGGGCATTTTATTGGCTTGCTCGAGCGAGTGTTGATGTTGAGCTTTATCTTGCTAGGTGAATACGGCGGCGTGGGTTTTCTGCTGGCGGCCAAGTCTATCTTTCGATTTGGTGATTTAAAAGAAAGTAGCGAAAAACAACTCACTGAATATGTCATGCTGGGCACTTTGTTAAGTGTCACCGTGACACTCTTTATTGGTGTCGCTACCTTATATTGCATTAAACTCGTTTAATCGCTTAGAAAAACAAAAACGCGCAATTGCGCGTTTTTTTATTTTTACTGCTATTAACTATCCGCAGCGGGCTTACGTCTTGGGCGAGATGGCCCCGATACACGCTGACGATTACCCGCAGGTTTATTACCTGCTGGTTTAGTGTTATTTGATTTATTCCCGTTGTTTGCACCTTTTTGGTTTTGGCCTTGCTCTTTACCCTTACCCTGCCACTTACCTTGTGAAGGACGCTTTTGCGATTTAGGTTTTGGCTTTTGTGCAGGTTTTGCTGCACCTTGACCATCTTGAGCTGGTGATTTTGGCTTTTTCGGTTTCTTTGGCTTTTTCGGCTTGATAGGACGCGTATCTAGTGGCTTTTCAGCAACTGGTTTGCTTGGCTCAAAACCTGCTTCGGTTGCACGCGGAATAAGCTCACCAATAAAGCGCTCAATACCATATAAATCGTCGGCATCATCTACTGTTACAAACGATATAGCATGACCCGATGCACCTGCTCGGCCTGTACGGCCAATACGGTGAACGTAATCTTCATAAATATTCGGTAAATCGTAGTTAACAACGTGAGGTAGCTCAACAATATCTAGGCCACGAGCAACGATATCGGTTGCCACTAATACGCGCACTTCACCGGATTTAAAGCCTTCGAGTGCCTTAACGCGAGCGCCTTGCGATTTATTACCGTGAATGGCAGCGCCGACAATATCATCGCGTTCAAGCTGCTTAACTAAACGGTTTGCACCATGCTTGGTACGGCAAAATACTAATACTTGTTGCCAATCATTAGTACGGATCAAATGGCTAAGCAATGCTGTTTTACGTGATTTATCTACCGCATAAACAGATTGAGCAACCGTTTTAGCTGTGGTGTTTTTTGCCGCAACTGAAATTTCAACTGGGTCGTTAATGAGCCCTTTTGCAAGTTCACGAATTTCATCAGAGAAAGTCGCTGAGAACATCAGGTTTTGACGTTTAGCAGGCAATTTAGCAATGATACGTTTGATGTCATGAATAAAGCCCATATCAAGCATACGGTCTGCTTCATCAAGGATCAGCACTTCTAAATCATCAAACTTAACAGCATTTTGATTGTGTAGATCTAATAAACGACCAGGTGTGGCCACTAAAATATCAACACCTTTACGAAGGCGCATCATTTGTGGGTTAATTTTAACGCCACCATAAACAACAAATGAGCTAACATTTGAATGCTTAGCATATTGCTCAACATTTTCGCTTACTTGTAGAGCCAACTCGCGAGTTGGAGCCAATACTAATGCGCGTACTTTATTGCCACCCGCTTTAGGGCCCTTTGACAAACGCTCGATTAACGGCAGTGTAAAACCTGCTGTTTTACCTGTACCAGTTTGCGCTGCGGCCATAACATCGCGGCCTTCAATGATCGCAGGGATAGCTTGTGATTGAATAGGCGTTGGTGCTTCATAGCCCTTTTCTAAAACTGCATTTACTAAAGCTGGTGATAAACCTAACCCATCAAAACTCATACTATCTCTCTTTAAAAAATTCAGCCGATTCGGCGAAGTGCGCGCATTATACCTAGGATAGTCAATAATGCATGGAATTATTTGCAAACTAGTACTTAATGGTGAACTTAGCCGATTTATTTAAGGCATAAAAAAAAGCGGCTTTAATGCCGCTTTCTCTTATAACCAATCTTTACTTAACACCAAGTTCGCGTAAACGCTCTTGTAAGTAGCTGTCTGCTGTGTAACGCTCAGAAAGCACAACATCAGGACGCGGGTGTAAGAATAGTGGTAACGAAATACGTGATTTCGTTGATGCTTTACCCGTTGGGTTGATCACGCGGTGAATCGTTGATGGGAAGTAACCACCTGACGCTTCTTGAAGCATGTCACCAATATTGATGATCAGGTTACCAAAATCACATGGTACGTCTAACCAACCGCCATCTGTTTTTTGTACTTGTAAACCTGGCTCATTTGCCGCAGGTAATACAGTTAATAAGTTGATGTCGCCATGTGCTGCTGCACGGATTGCACCTGGCTCTTCATCACCTGTCATTGGAGGGTAATGAAGAATACGCAGGAGTGTTTGCTCAGAGTTAGCAATCATATCTTTAAGGTCGATAGAGAACTTAGCACACACTTCTTCTGGAGCTTCAGCTTGAACCCAGCTTAATAATGTTGCTGCAAACTCATTCGCTAAACGGTAGTACTCACGGATTTCTTCTTCTAGCTGTGCTGGAACACGGCCTTTTGGATAAACGTGGTAATACTCTTTAATATCTTTAACGGTAAAGCCTTTTGCAACTTCTGACACTGATGGTGGGAAGTAACCATCTTGTGTTTCTTTTGAAAATAAAAACTCGTGCTTTTGCTCAGAATTAAAGAATTCTTGCCAATTTTTGTAAATAGACTCAACTAATGACTGAGGGATTGGGTGATTTTTTAATACACCGAAACCTGTGTTTCTTAGTGACTCAACAAATTGAGCGGCCGCATCGCTCGCTTTATAATCAACGGTAGGTAAATGTTGCATTTGTCTTTTCCAGTGAATAAGGTTCTAGAAGTCTGTGCTAAGCATAGCATTTCTTCATTATAGCGCTTCGCGAGGATAGAGAAACACAGGCAAAAACATAAGGACTTATGTCCGCCTCACCTTGCTTAGCTCCTTAACTTTGATACAGATCAACTAAGCCTTTAAGTAGTATAATATGTACTATTACCTAAACTTTGATATGGTTAATTAGACACATTTCAACGCAAAAGGATCGCTAATGTTCAAAAATCTGCAAATCTTGCTTTTCAGTGCGCTGATACTTGTAACCAATCAGGCCATCTGTGCAGAACAAGCCAACTATAAAGTCGAAAATATTAAAGACAACGTATATCGCTTTAGTGCTGGCCATTATCACAGCGCTTTTATGATTGTTGATAACCAGGCCTTAGTGACTGATCCTATTAATAGCGATGCCGCAAAATACTTAAAAAGCTATATCAAGAAAACCTTTAACGCCGAAATCAAATTTATGCTGTACAGCCATAGCCATGTTGATCATGCGATGGGCGGTAATGAGCTAATCGATAACAACATCACGGTCGTTGCTCATCAATTTGCAGCTGAGGACCTTAAATTAAATAAAGTGCCTACTGCCCTGCCTGATCTTACATTTACCGATACACTCAAAGTCGATTTAGGTGATAGTTACGTGCAGCTGAAATATTATGGGCCTAATAATGGCCGAGGCAATGTCAGTATGCGTTTTATGCCTGCCAATGTACTTTATGTTGTTGATTGGATTGTGCTTGGCCGCATGCCATATAAAAACCTGATTGGTTACGATATTAACGGCATGCTGCATTCAACCAAAGCGGTGCTAAATGAACCTGCGTTTGCTGCATTTATAGGTGGCCATGCAGATACTGGCAACCGCGATGATGTTGTCTCGTACTTACACTATATTCAAGACTTACACACTGCCGTGCGCGATGGCATGTTAAAAGGTAAAAACCTTGCGACCTTACAAAAAGAAATAAGCTTGCCTAAATACAGCCATTTAAAAATGTACCAGCAATGGCTACCACTGAATATTGAGGGTGTGTATAACAACCTTGTCGAGATGGGCTATTTTAATTTTCGCAGCGACATTAATGCTCAGTTTTAACTGAGCATTAAAAGCGAGATAAAAACGCGTTAAGTTCTTTACTCATACGTGCTACAAGCTCTTTCGGCCCACCATCATACATGTCGTTATGGCGCGAATCTTTTAGCTTAATTTGCGTTACAGGGTACGTAGAGAGTTCTTGCTGCGTTAGCAATACGTTGTCATCTGCTGGGTAATCGCTACCGCGTAGTGTCAGTACAGCAATATTTTTGTTTCGCGGGATCAGCATACGGCGATGATCAAGGGTGATCAGCTTAGCTACCTTAGCGGGATAAATAGCGGCATATAATGCTGCAATATCCCCCCCATTTGAGTGCCCAAATAAAGTGAGCTGATTAAAGTCATACGCAGGATAACGCTTTGCAAGTTCTACGGCTAAAAACTCAAGGGTTTGTACACCACGGTGCCAGTTTTCCATGCGTGTGGTCATGTAGGGTGGCTCAGGGTTTAAACTCGGATCGCCTTTTAATTCATGAGCCACTTCAACCGTTAAATAACCATGCTGATGAAAGGCCTGCTGGGCAAATTGATACTCTGTATGCGCCATACCATAGCCTGCCCCAATAAACGCCACGGGGCATTTTTTCTTTATCGTGCATTTGCTATCTGCTGCGGTAATGGTCAGCGGAATATGGCGGGTGCGCTGTGTATCAAACAGTGTCTCTGTTTGATTTGCATAGGCTGTTTGCCCGCTTAGAGTTAAAGCGAGCATTAGCGCAACCTTTTTAATATCTAACATTTTATGACTGCGCTAATTTGAATTCTAGGCTACGTTTAACCATCGGCCACTCACCATCAATAATTGAAAACACCACGGTGTCGCGGACGCATCCATCGGCCATGATTTGATGATTACGAAGAACCCCATCTTGTTTCGCCCCTAAGCGAGCAATGGCATTGCGCGAAGCTTGATTATGCCAATGGGTACGAAACTCAACAGCAATCACATTAAGTGTTTCAAATGCATAACTCAGTAGCAGTTTTTTACATTCAGTATTAACCCCAGTTCGCTGATAGCGCTTGGCATACCAGGTGTAACCAATTTCTAAACGGCGGTTTTTACTGTCGATATTACAAAAGCGAGTTGAGCCTATCACCTCATCGGTGTGTTTATCGATAACAGCAAATGGTAATGCGCGACCAAGTGACTGTTGTTCAAACGCCATACTTAAATAATCGTCAACACCTTCTTCATTGGGCACCGAGGTAAACCAAAGCTCCCAAAGCTTTCCATCTGAAGCGGCGTTAACTAAAGCATCACGGTGCTCAAGCGTTAACGGCACTAATTTAACAAATTGACCTTCTAAGGTGATGGGACTTAAATCCATAACTTTCCTTAACCTTAATTAGCAAAAATATTTAATCCACCAGCTCTATATCGAGCCCTGCTAATAAATCCAAAGCGGCATAACGTTCAAATTTGGCTTTACTGACTTTGTTAGTAGTTATATCAATGGCAAAGTGACTAGCACCTATAAAATTAGCTTTACTGAGGTTGGTTTGTTGAAACAAGCTGTCACGAAAGTCCGTATCAGTAAAATCAGCTGAAGATAAATCTGCATGTCTAAAATCAACATCTTTGGCAAAACAGCTACGCATTTTTAAAGCTTTTAAACTAAGTTCAAAAAAGCTGCTGTGGCTAAGTTCACAACCAACAAAACTCACTGGAGCACGGCTGGCGAGTAGCGGCCAATCAACATCAGTAAAGCGCACGCTGGTTAATTTACACTGTTTAAAGCTTACTTCTTCAAGCGAGGTGTATCTAAGCCCAAGCGCAGCTAAATTACAGTTTTTAAACTCGCACTCTATGAACCGACAGTTTTCAAACTGACTATTGCTAAAGTCACAGTCGATAAATTCACATTGCTCAAATTCGCAATGCGAAAATGTTTGCCCTGCAAGGTTTGCTTCAAAGGTGTGTTCAAAATAAAGCGAATGGCTTGCGATCACGCGGTGGTCTCAATATCTTGTTTAAGCGCAAGTACTGCAATAAAAATAAGACCAAACAATGGAATTAGCGCTAGTAACCCACCAATAACGGCCACCACGATTGGTGTTGAGGTTTTGCGCTTACCTAAGTAATAGCTGATAGCGGCAAACACAGGAATTAAAATAACAATTATTTGCCCGATTAAAGTTGCATTGATATTCATTCTCTCTCCTTGAAGAACATACTAAATATTCATTTAAGCACAAAAAAACCCTAAGGCATACACCTTAGGGTTATTATTCATTAAGTCTTATAATTCAGGCTATTATGAATTATTCAGCGTCTTTCGCTACAACATCAATTGCAAGCTCAGTTAATGCATCTGCATTTGCTTTGCTTGGTGCATCTGTTAATAAACATGATGCTTGAGTTGTTTTAGGGAAAGCAATAACGTCACGAATGTTATCAGTACCGCATAACAACATAACTAAGCGGTCAAGACCAAACGCAAGACCTGCATGCGGTGGTGTACCGTATTTAAGTGCGTCAAGTAAGAAACCAAACTTGTCTTGCTGCTCTTGCGCTTCGATACCTAAAATTCTGAATGCTGTTTCTTGCATTTCTGCATTGTGAATACGTACCGAACCACCACCAACTTCGTAGCCGTTTAATACCATGTCGTATGCATCTGATAGTGCACCAGCTGGGTTTGCTTCAAGCTCTTCAGGAGAAATACCTTTCGGTGCAGTGAATGGGTGGTGAACCGCATGCAATGTACCTTCGTCGTCTTCTTCGAACATAGGGAAGTCAACAACCCATAATGGTTTCCAGCTATCTAGATCAGTAATGCCTAAATCAACACCAATCTTAAGACGTAGCGCACCCATTGCTTCGTTTACAACGTTGCGCTTGTCAGCACCAAATAAAATGATGTCGCCAGATTGTGCGTTAGTACGCTCAAGTAACTGGTTGATCACCTCTTCGTTTAAGAACTTAGCGATTGGTGATTGTACACCTTCAACGCCCGCAGCACGGTCGTTCACTTTCATCCATGCTAGGCCTTTCGCGCCATAGATACCGATGAATTTAGTGTAATCGTCGATTTGTTTACGAGAAAGCTCAGCACCGCCTGGTACAGTTAATACAGCAACACGGCCTTTTTCGTCATTAGCAGGACCAGAGAATACTTTAAACTCAACGTCTTTTACTAAATCAGCAACGTCTACAAGTTGCATTGGGTTACGGAGGTCTGGTTTATCAGAACCATATAAATTCATTGCTTCGCTGTATGGCATTACTGGGAAGTCGCCCAAGTCAACGTCTAATAATGATTGCCACATTTCACGGATCATTTTCTCAGTCATTGCACGCACTTCATCAGAGCTCATAAATGACGTCTCTAAATCGATTTGTGTGAATTCTGGCTGACGGTCAGCACGTAAATCTTCGTCACGGAAACATTTAACAATTTGATAGTAACGGTCAAAGCCCGACATCATTAATAATTGTTTAAATAACTGTGGTGACTGAGGTAAAGCGTAGAAGCTACCCTTGTGAACACGGCTAGGTACTAAGTAGTCACGGGCACCTTCAGGTGTTGCTTTTGTTAGTACCGGTGTTTCGATATCTAAGAAACCATTGTCATCTAAGAAACGACGCACAAAGCTGCTCGCTTTTGCACGAAGTTTGATACGGTCGCTCATTTCAAGACGACGTAAATCAAGGTAACGGTATTTTAAGCGGCGCTCTTCAGAGTTTTGCTGATTAAAGTCAAGTGGTAATGGCTCTGAACGGTTGATGATAGTTAAGCTTGTGCCTAAAATTTCAACTTCACCTGTTGCCATGTCTTTATTTACTTGGCTATCAGGGCGTGCGCGAACAACACCTTTTAACTGCACACAAAACTCTTGACGTAGTTTATTCGCAGTATCCATTAATCCTTCTACTTCAGGATCAAAAACAACTTGTACTAAACCTTCTCTGTCACGTAAATCGACGAAGATAAGGCCACCAAGGTCACGGCGTTTGTTGATCCAACCACATAGTTCAACTTCTTGATCTACGTGA
This sequence comes from Pseudoalteromonas sp. CH_XMU1449-3, assembly GCF_037027245.1. Taxonomy (NCBI): domain Bacteria; kingdom Pseudomonadati; phylum Pseudomonadota; class Gammaproteobacteria; order Alteromonadales; family Pseudoalteromonadaceae; genus Pseudoalteromonas; species Pseudoalteromonas sp. CH_XMU1449-3. The sequence continues at coordinate 3,690 of NZ_JAYMDY010000015.1, read as the reverse complement.
GATTTATTTAGCTGTCCGCAATATATAGAGCGCATAGTATTCCTGTCAGTTAAAGACTTATAGCCGCCTGCTCTTAAGAGTTCGCTATTTTGAGAGCAAAAGCCACTATACAAAGTAATCATTTAAGGCAGAGCATTATACCCAAACCATCGCAAAATGCGAGTGCCAGCAGTGCCTGTCGGGGGCTAAATATATACCTCGACTTCTGAGCAAACATTTCTTTTGATACACTAGCTAAAGTTTAAATTTATTGGTTGATTTAATGCTGTATTTAGGTTGTCCGCAGTGGTCTAGCACCGCATGGAAAGGAAATTTGCTCTCTAGTCACTGTAAAAGCGCCGACATGCTCAGTGAGTATGCGCAATGCTTTAACTCAGTCGAAGGCAACACCAGTTTTTATGCTGATCCGAGTCACGAGTCATTATTACGCTGGCATGATGCGGTACCCGAAGACTTTAAATTTACTTTTAAGTTTCATCGGCGTTTTAGTCACGAATTACAGCTGACGAATATAACTAGTGAGCTTAATGCGTGGCTAAACTTATTTGAGCCAATTTTTGCTAAAACGGGGCAAATTATGTTGCAGCTACCCCGTGCCTTTGGCCCAGATGCCCTACCCCTTCTTGCTAATTTTATTGCACAACTACCCAAACAACTTAGTTACGGTATAGAAGTACGTCACCCCGGTTTCTTTCAAAAAGATGATGCAGAAATTCGTTTAAATCAGCTATTAATTGAAAATAATATAGACCGTATCAGTATGGATACCCGCGCTTTATTTGCTGTACCCGCCGATACCGATGCATTCATTGATGCGCAAAAGAAAAAGCCTTATTTACCTGTGCATGCCATTGCAACAGGAAATCAGCCAATGTTACGCTTTGTGATTGCCAGTCTTGAACATGAATACAAGTCGTATTACCAGCCATGGCTACAAAAAATAAAACAATGGCTTGATGAAGGAAAATCACCCTATTTGTTTTTTCATACCGCAGATAATCGCCAGTCGCCACTTTTAGCAAGACAGTTCTGCCAAGATTTAGGTTACAATCACCCCGTGCTTGCGCCGTTTATAGGTGAACGCGAAGCAAGCCAAAGCAGTTTATTTTAGCGCCCGATTTATCAGAGAAAACATGAAAGATTACAGCCGTTATTTTCAAGGTTACCCGCCGCACATCATTGAGCAAGTGTTACAGCTATTTAATGGCGACAGGGCCGCAAAATACCTAAAGGGCAAATACCCTGATGCGCATAGCATTACCAGCGATAAAGCTTTATACAGTTACGCCACTGAGCTGAAAAAGCGCTACCTTAAAAATGCCCTGCCTTTTGGCCGTGCTGCATTCAAAAAACAAGGCGATATGGTCACGAATGCCTTAGGTACCCATACTTTCCGTATGCAAGGTAAAACCCGAAAACACGATCTTGCCATTAATAGCGACCTACTTCGCGCACCTGAGCCCCTTCTCAAAGCACTCGTCGTACATGAACTGGCTCATTTTAAGGAAAAAGACCACAACAAAGCCTTCTATCAACTTTGCTGCCACATGGAGCCGCAATACCATCAACTAGAACTGGATTTAAGAATATTCAGTGTGCTGGTAGGTGAAGGGAAAAATCCGTATTAAAGCTATCAGCTATCAAAAACATAAAACCTGAGGAATGAATGTTAAGCTCTTGTTGTTCAAAAACTCTAATAACTATCCTCCATCTCGATCAGCTAAAAACTGACGGCTGAAAGCTGACAGCTAGACATCTGTAACCTCAAACCTTCTTTGCCCTATCAGCTGCCCAGACTCGGTAACCACTTTAACGACCCATTTCCCTGCAGCATTAGCAGGGAAATTCGTTTTATGGCTCCACGCTCGATAACCCTCTTTACGACCACCAGAAATATCCAAGGCTATGCGGTCAACTTCTTTTCGATTATGCACCCAAACATGGAAGATTTTTTCATTTAACCCTCGCGGTGCTTTTACCGCACTAAAACTATATAGACCTTTTTCATGTATGCTCTGCTCAGTGAGTTCTGATATTGGCGAAAGCGGTTTACGTGCTTGTGCATCTAACTGATATGACATACTCATATCGGTTAAACGAAGTGCCGCAGGTGGCACAAAGCTACGTAATTGCCAAAGCCCTGCACTTAAAGCACAAAGCAATAACACCAATAACGGGAAACGCCACCATTTAGCATTGGGCATCAAATTGCCAAGACTAGGGACAGTTAAAATAACAGCCGTGATCAGCGCAATTTCAAAACTTTGGCTGGTCGTTAACTTTAATAAAATTGGCAAGGTAACCGACAGCACGACAAACAAAGAAAAGCTATGAAACACACTAAACCAGACACTGTGCCTTGCAAGCTTTTTATAATAGAGGGGGTCAACAACAGAAACAAACGCACAAAGTATAATTAAAGCGGTAAACGCGGCCTGACCATGGTCCCAAGTAGTCACCGCCAAGAAGAATGGTAAAGCAAAAAACAAACTTTCTTGCTGCACAACTTGCAGCGCAAAGCGCATCACGTTGGGCGACACCGCCACACCAAAACGCTCCTCTACTTTATCTCTTAGCCAGTTATCTATTAACAACCACAACCAAGTGACTAATAACAAAATAGAGATAAGTTGCGAAAACGATTCTTTTCTTTCAACAAAGACATAGCTTGCCACACCACTGCAAAAAGCTAACACCGCCATCAACCCCGGCCGCTTCTGCATCATGAAAACAAATTTAGTTATAAAGTTTTTTAAGTAATTCATGCAATCATCAAATCCATTTAAGGCTTTATGAGTAAAGCACAAATTGGATGAATGTAGGCTTTAGAGCGAGCTTTAAGTTCAAAGCTTTAAGCTGTAAAGTAAATACTGAATGAGTGGTTTAACCATTTTCTTGCGATAACTAAGGCCATTTATATTAATCGGAGAGAGCGTGAGCATATTCAGCTGGTTTTACAAAAAGAAAAGTCACAGTCCAACTGTAAACATATCAAAAGAAATTCAAAGCCTAACCAAGCAAAACATCGATCTAACCTCTGCAGATATTGATCCTCAAGGGGCAGCTCTTCTCAACAATTACTCAAAGGCTTTGGAATTAAAAAAAGAACAGAAACTTTCTGAAGCAGAAGCTTTGTTATTACTTTCCACTAAACCACCTTCTATTTATAAAGGGCACTATCGAGAGCTATTTAAAATTTGGAGACAGTATAATAGAGAAGATTTAAAGACTAAAAACTACCAAGCTGTAATCGATCGTGTTGTGGAGATGTATAAACTAGATAATGAGATGGTCGAAGAAATGCTAAGCTACTGGAGCATTCAACAAAAAAGAAAACTTCCTCTAAATTACTTTGATAAATCACGAAATCTATTAATTAGCGATGCAAAAGCATTAAAAGTATCAGCGGAAAGATTCCAGCAAGAAAAGTATATTTTTCTAGCAGATGAATTAATTAGTAATATCAAAAAGAATAAATTTAACTGAATGGCTGATTTAAAACAGTTGCTCTTCTTCAACTAAATAAAAAAGCGCGGTCTGACCCGCGCTTTGATCTGACTCCATAAAAGTAGACACCTCTTTGGAGTCAGTAATCATGAAAGTAAAGTCACAGCGTAGATATTCCCTCGAATTTAAAATAAAAGTCGTTCAAGAGTCGTTAGACACCACAGATACAGTTAAGATGGTCGC
>NZ_JAYMDY010000018.1:0-77344 GCF_037027245.1 Pseudoalteromonas sp. CH_XMU1449-3 | reverse complement strand
AGATGATTGCTTTATATTGTTAAAGAACGTTGCGACGTTGTCGCTAGGGATGCGTATAATACATCCTTAATTTTTCGAGTCAACACTTAATTTTAAACTTTCTTTTTAGACCGTTTTAAACCGAAGTTTTACTTAACTCTCTGTCACCTTGTTCAGCGCTTTTCATTGCTGCCCGCCGTGTCAGTGGATGCGCATTATAGGGATGCGAAGAATTAACGCAAGCACTTTTTGTAGAAAACTACTAAAAACTTACCTTTCGCGCAAAAAACAAGCTAAAGGCAGTAAAAAACACAGTTTACTGTACAAAATACAGTCAACTTTTCTCGAGAGGATCTTAAGTATTATCGAAAATAGGTAATACGCAAGTTTTTAAATAAAAAAAGCGCCACTATTTTTAGTGGCGCTTTTATCAATCAACTCTTAATTAGTACAAGATACTATATAACTTACGACGATACTTAGATGCCAAGGCATCGCCATCAGGTAAAGAAGCGATAATTTCTAGATAGGTTGGTTTTGCATCTGCGTAGTTAAGATCTTTTTTAAGTACATTAAATAACATCTCTAAAGCTTCTTCTTTACGACCCGCACTATTAAGAGCATTACTTAGTTCTACTTTTATCTCTAAATCATTTGGGTATTTATCAACTTTATCCTGCAGTGCTTTTATTTCAGGTGAATCTGTTGCAGCTAATGCTTGTTCACACTTTGCTTGAATATTTGTGAAATACGCATCACGTTCGTTTTCTGCAACCGAATCTAATAATGCTTGTGCATCTTCTAATTTATGAATTTGAATACAGATATCAGCTAAAACTAACTTTACACGTGTATGGTTTGGATCAAGCTCATAAGCCTGCTTTGCATAGTTAAAAGCATTATTTAAATCTTGATTAATTAACGCTTGCTTAGCTTGCTCTAGTAATAACTCGTGTTGAGCTGGTAAATGTTTGGCTAGCGCATCGCGAATTTGCTGTTCTGTTTGAGCACCCGGTAACATATCGACAGGCGCTGAATCTTTTAACATCACAAGCGTAGGTAATGCTTGTAAACCAATTTGCTGCGCAAGTTGCCCTGCAAGGGCTTGTTCAACATCACAATCTAATGTCGCTACTAATAAATGCTCACCATACTCATTTGCTATTTTCTCTAAAATTGCAGCTTGCTGATGACATTCTGGGTTTTGCGCAGAGTAAAAAGTAAGTAGCACTAGCTTTTCAGCGGACGTTTCACCCAGTGCTTGCTGCAAATTTTGCTGGGTAAGTTTTATCATATTATTCATTTGATCGATTGCACTATATAAGTATTTAGGTTTTTATATAGTGGCAAACATAACAATTACAAGCCCCACGGGTCGAGGTCATTATGAAATTATCTGCTATTTCTGCAGCTTTATTACTTCTTAGTCCATTCGCACAAGCAACAACGCTCGATTTAAATCTCAAAAAAACTATGCCTGAGATTGAAAAGCTTTATTTAGATTTACATCAATCTCCCGAGCTGTCTTACCACGAAAAAGAAACTGGTCAAAAGCTAGCAAAGCAATTAAAACAACTGGGCTTTACTGTTACAGATAATGTAGGTGGTTATGGCGTTGTTGGTATTTATGAAAACGGTGATGGCCCTACAGTAATGATCCGCACAGATACTGATGGATTACCAATTGTTGAGCAAACAGGAAAACCTTACGCCTCTAAAGTGACTGTAACAAATGATGCTGGTGCAACAGTTGGCGTAATGCATGGTTGTGGTCATGATATTCACATGAGTTCATTTATTGGCACAGCACAACAGTTAATGACACATAAAGATCAGTGGCAAGGTACGCTAATGATGGTCGCACAACCTGCAGAGGAAGTTGGCGGTGGTGCAAAAGCAATGCTTAAAGAAGGGCTTTTTACTAAGTACCCTACTCCTGACCATGTTATTGGTTTACATGTAAGTGCGAGTGTTCCTGCTGGTAAAGTCAGCATGAAAACTGAGTATACGATGGCAAGTGTTGACTCTGTTGATATTACTGTAAAAGGTAAAGGCGGTCACGGTGCCTATCCACATACAACAATCGACCCTGTTGTGATTGCTTCACGTATTGTGTTGGCACTGCAAACTATTACCAGTCGCGAATTGTCACCACTAGAACCGTCTGTTATTACTGTTGGCTCAATTCACGGTGGCTCTAAACACAATGTCATTTCTGATGAAGTAAAACTACAGCTCACACTTCGCAGTTATAACCCTGAAGTACGTTTGCAACAAATCGCGGCGATTAAACGAATTTCTAAAGGTATCGCATTAAGTGCAGGACTTGATGAAAGCTTAGCACCTGAAGTATATGTGCATGAAGATGAGTCAATTCCTTCGACTTATAACAATCCAGCTCAAACCAACCTAGTGCGTTCAGCAATTGCTAATGCTATTGGTGAAGACAATGTACTTGAAACTGAAGCTGTAATGGCTGGTGAAGACTTTGGCCTATACGGTCGTACAGAACAGCACGTGCCAATTACTTTGTTTTGGTTAGGCGGTGTTGAACCGAGTCAATATGATGCAGCAATGCAATCTGGCGCAACATTACCTTCATTACACTCAAGTAAGTTTGCACCTGATTACAAAAAGGCGCTTCCTACTGGGATTACAGCGATGAGTAATGCTGCGGTTGCCCTATTCAACAAAAAATAGTTTAGGCTGACTTAGCTCTGGGCTTAGCTTTTCTTTTAAAACGTCGCTTTTGCGGCGTTTTTGGTAACTGGGCAAAGACTTGGCTGTCGCACTGCTTAGCTTGCTCAACTAAAGCATGTAACTCTGCCAACAATGGCGTTAAAAATTGCTGATAACTCATGTGTTGCTCAGCTATATCCCCTAACGATGCCTCCCACTTAGCTGTTAAGTCAGGGCTAGCAAGCTGCTCTGGTAATGTACTTATGAGAGCTTTGCCTGTTGCGGTAGCTAGAATGTTTTTACCCTGACGCTCTAAAAAGCGGCGTTTAAATAAAAGCTCAAGAATACCAGCCCGTGTAGCCTCAGTGCCTAAGCCATCAGTTTCTTTGAGGATCTTTTTAATTTCTGGGTCTTTCACATAGCGGCTGATGCCTGTCATAGCACTCAATAAGGTAGCATCAGTAAAATGCGCTGGCGGTGTCGTCATTTTGTCTACCACTTCACCTTGAGTGCAATGCAGCGGCTGACCTTTTTCAAGTGGCGGTAAGGTTTGCTCATCCTTTAACTCTGTTTTGCCCATTAATGTTTTAAAGCCTAAGCTAACATCTTGCTTAGCAGCAGCTTTAAAAAGCCCACCCGCAATTTCAACCGTTACTTTAGTTTCGTTAAATATATAGTCTGGATAAAACTGAATTAAATAATGACGGCAGATCAAGCGATAGATTTTTTGTTCATCACTATTTAATGATGCTGAGCGAAGCTGTTTTTCGGTAGGAACAATAGCGTGGTGAGCTGCCACTTTGCTGTCATTAAAACATTTACTCCGCTTACTGGTATCAGCTTGCTTGCAAGCTTCACTTGCTTGACCTTCATTATTGGCGATGGCAGCAATAATACTCGCTGCATCTTTATGATGCTCTTTTGGTAAATAGCGGTTATCTGAACGAGGATACGTAATTAATTTATGGCGCTCATACAAGCTTTGACAGGTATCTAGCACTTTTTGTGCAGGCATAGAAAACGCTTTTGCCGCGTCAATTTGCAAAGCAGATAAGTTATAAGGTAACGGCGCTTGTTGCTTTTTTTGCTTTTGCTCAAGCTCGACTATTTTAGCCGGTTGATTAGTTATGCGTGACACTACATTTTCAGCAAGCCCTCTATGTAATACCCGCCCTTCTTCATCTTGATAAGGTTCACATGCTTTACTTGGCTGCCACTTTGCAGAAAATACTTGCTGCTGCTGAGTTTCAAGATGAGCTAATACTTCATAAAAAGGTTTCGCTACAAAGTTAGCTATTTCATTATCACGATTTACAACTAGACCTAAAATAGGCGTTTGAACACGCCCAACAGATAACACATTACCAAACCCAGCTTTTTGCCCAGCAAGCGTATAAGCGCGAGTTAAATTCATGCCAAATAGCCAATCGGCACGTGAGCGAGCTAAAGCAGATACACTCAATGGAATAAAATCGCGATTCGATTTTAAATTATTCAGCGCTTTTTTAACTGCACTTAAGTTTAAGTCGCTAATTAAGAGTCGTTGAATTTGCTGTTTTTTGGCTTGGCTAAGTTTAACCTGTTCGATCACTTCATCAACCAATAGCTGGCCTTCGCGATCAGGATCGCCAGCATGAACTATTGTACTAGCCTGCTTGATTAGCTTTTTTAATACAGTGAGTTGTTTACGTGTTTTTGCTTTAGGTTTTAATTGCCATTGCTCAGGCACGATAGGTAAATGCTCAAACCGCCACTTTTTAAAACTTGCATCATAGTCATCAGGTTCTGCTTGTTCAAGCAAATGACCAATACACCATGAGACACAATCACCATTACCTAGCTCTATATAGCCATCATGCTTTTTTTGTGGTTTTGGCAGTGCATCTGCAATGGCTCGCGCCAAGGATGGTTTTTCGGCAATGTAAAGTTTCATAACGCAATACTAAATACTGTTTTTATAAACAGTAGTCTAGCACAGGATTTTTAACGAAGAAACGCATTATGCTTGCTGGCTTCGTCGAGTAAAGAGGTAGATAAGCGGTAGGTAACATACGACCACAGTACCAATATTGATTAGCGGTAGCAGGGTCTTGTACATGTAGGTGCTGTAAGACAAATCCCAAAGGTGGCGGTCAACTAAACGGAACAACTGTAAAATGGGCGCCATTATCACAACCAACTGCCCTAAAACACTTTGCCATAAGTAGACTTTATCTTTAATACCTAAGTAAGCAATGATTGCCATCCAAGCAATATCATTAAAAGCCCAGACTACATAGCGCCAGATATAGATATCATCAAACTCTCTTAAAGCAGAATAAATAAGAGTTCCATAAAGGAAAAAAGCAGCAGTAATGATAGAGAAATAAAAAGCGGGCCAATCTTTACGAAGATAAAAAATAATAATAGCCGGGCTCAAAATGAACACCCAGCTATTGCTTAATATAACTCTAATTTCTACAAACCAATCAGGCAAAATGCAGTGCCTTAATCAGTTTTATCGTCATCACCGCCATCACCATTGCCAGGCATATAGCTATATTTATCAACTTTTTTCATTTTTATACTCCATTACATGTGTTAATGAAGTTTCACTTTAATTGATTTATTGCCTTACATCAATAGGGTCAGACTCGTGTGCTTTACCTTGCATAATAGAGATTTCAACACGGCGATTACGCTTGCGATCTTCATCGGTCACATTCGGTACAAGGGGCCTTGTTTCTGCGTGACCTACCACCATCATACGAGATTTATCAAAACCTGGCGCTTTTTCCATTTCACTGGCAACTGCCACCGCACGTTTTGATGATAAATCCCAATTATTAGTATAAAGCTCATTCGATACTTGGAAGTCATCAGTGTGACCTGACACGGTTATTTCACCCGGCACATCTTTTAACAGCGTAGCAATATCACGAATAATAGGTTTAAATTTTGGCTGTAAAAAAGCACTACCTGATGGAAATGAGCCATTCTCACGAATACGAATAATAATTTGCTGGCCTAATGACTCAAGCTCAATTGCACCATCCATAATTTGCTGTTCTAATTGCTGGGCAATTTTCTTCACAAGTTCATTTGTTTGTTCTTGATCAGCTGCTGAAATTGACTGCTCCAACGCTTGTTGCTGAGCCGTACTTTGCGATTCACCACCACGTTTATTACCGCGCTGTTCTTGACGACCACCGGCAGAGCTTTCGTCGCCAGCCTGAAACTCAAGCATTTGTTGCGTCATTTCTACAGTTTGTTGTTGAATCGTTTCAATAGGAGTGGGTTCAGGTTTACCCGGAGTGAACTCCATGGCAATGACCGAGGTTCCTTTTGGAATATCTTTTACTTCAATTTTATTTTGTACACCGAAAGCAAACTTCATGGAGCCGGCAATTTGCTTAAACTTCAGTACGTCCATTTCTGAGAAGGCAAGCAAGAGTACAAAGAAGCACATTAATAATGACATTAAATCTGCGAAGGTTCCCATCCAGGCGGGTAAACCTGGAGGTGGACATTTGCACTCTTGATCTGACATACCCTACTCCTCGGTATCAACTTTACGTTTTGATTCAGCTAAGTAGTTTTTCAAGATACCTTCAATTACTTTCGGGTTTTGACCATCTTGAATACCCAGTACCGCGTCGAGAATTAAGCGTTGATTAAGTGCTTCCTCGTCTTTACGTAGCTCTAATTTTACCTGAATTGGAATAGCAACAACGTTTGCTAAGAACGCACCATAGAGAGTTGTTAAAAGCGCAACCGCCATTGCAGGGCCGATTGCTTTTGGGTCATCCATGTTTGATAACATAGCAACCAGACCGATTAGCGTACCGATCATCCCCATCGCAGGAGCGATATCGGCAAGTGATTTGAATAACCCAGCCCCTAGCTCATGACGGTTAGCTGTAAGAGAAATATCTTTTTGTAGTGTGGCACGAACAACATCAGCATCATGACCATCCACTAACATATCGACCCCTTTGCGCATAAAACCGTTGGGGATTTCGGCTTCTTCTAATGCTAAGAAACCACCTTTACGTGCTGAATCAGCTAATTCTACTGCTTTTTCAATTAATTCTTCTGGAGATTCGATTTTGAACATAAAGGCTTTTGCAGCGACTTTACCTATGCCCAAAAATTGCCCCATAGTGAAATTCGATAATACGATAAAAATCGAACCACCAAATACAATGACCACCGAAGGCGTGTTGTAAAACATTGCAACTTGGCCGTCACTACTTAACACCATCGACATAGCAATTAAGCCTATGGCACCAAGAATACCTATTATGGTTGCTAAATCCACATACCCCTCCAGAGGAACAATTACACGACACCCTCAGGTATCAAATTTTTATTATTAACTGCTTATCGGCAAGCAGTTGAAATACTTAAATCATTAAATGAATTAATTTTATTTTAATGTAAGTTTTTTAAGCTACAAGTTTAAGCTGTATCTAAAACCGTAAAAATAGCATATTGAAAATGGATTATGCGTAAAAAAACACATCATTCTTTGACCTAGTTTAGCATTCCCCCTAAAATTGGCCTCACTTTCTAACAGCTATCGAGGCCACAATGGCAACAAAGAAACCAGAAAACTTAAGCTTTGAAGAAGCGCTGGATGAATTATCTCAAATTGTTGCACAAATGGAGCAAGGTGAATTGTCACTAGAACAATCGCTAAAACAATTTGAACGCGGCATTGCACTGGCGAATGCTTCGTCTGGTAAGTTACAACAAGCCGAACAAAAGGTTGCCATTTTAATGGGTAACGATAGCCAAGCTCCTCTTAGCAATTTTGATTCAAACTTGGACTAATTAAGTGCAATTAAAAGAACAACTACAACGCGCTCGTGAAGACGTTGAGGCACATTTAAATCGCTATTTCGAACTACCACTTAATACCGAAAAAACCATCAAAGAAGCCACCCATTACGGTGTTTTAAATGGTGGTAAGCGCTTACGTCCTTATCTTGTATACGCAACGGGTCGAATGATGGGCGCAGACAAGACCGATCTTGATATTCTTGCTGCCGCTATTGAGTGTATTCATAGCTACTCTTTAGTCCATGATGACTTACCAGCCATGGATGATGATGACTTAAGACGTGGCCGCCCTACTTGTCATATTGTTTATGGCGAAGCGCAAGCCATACTCGCGGGCGATGCATTACAAACGCTGGCATTTGATTTAATTGCCAACCATCAATTTGCCGTTCCTGCGAGCCAGCAAGTAAAAATGATTGCCTCATTAAGCAAAGCCTCAGGTATTGAAGGTATGGTAGGTGGGCAAGCACTGGATATTGAAGCGACCGATAAAGAAATTACCGTTGCGCAGTTAGAGCGCATTCATCAGCTAAAAACAGGCGCCTTGCTTAATTGTGCTATTACACTCGGTGCATTGAGTGCAAAAAGCTGTGATGAACATACTCTCGCACAATTAAACCTATTTGGCCAAGCAATAGGGCTAGCTTTTCAGGTACAAGACGATATCCTTGATGTAGAAGCTGATACTGAAACATTAGGTAAGCCACAAGGCTCAGATATTGCGGCTAATAAAGCAACTTACCCTGCTTTATTAGGTATGGCTGGTGCAAAGCAAAAAGCGCAAGATTTACTAGCTCAAGCTCATCAAGCTCTTGAGGCAATTGATTATGACACCAGCGAACTGGCGAGCCTTGCTAGCTATATCGTTGAACGTAATTATTAATGCCTAAAAAAGAAAGACAAAATAACTAAAAAATCAGAGCAGCAATGGGCTATAATGCACTCTGGTTAGCGAAGGATGTATAAAAAATCATGACACTTGATAGTAGCAAGTATCCATTATTAAGTTTGGTTGACGAACCAGCACAACTGCGTGATTTAGCGCAAGACAAGTTACCTGCGTTTAGTAAAGAGTTACGCGAATACCTACTTAATTCAGTTTCGCAAAGTAGTGGTCATCTAGCATCAGGTTTAGGCACTGTTGAACTAACCGTTGCGCTGCATTATGTTTATAACACTCCTGAAGATCGTTTAGTATGGGATGTGGGTCATCAAGCATACCCGCACAAAATCTTAACGGGTCGTCGTGACCAAATGCATACTATTCGTCAAAAAGACGGTTTGCACCCTTTCCCATTCCGTGAAGAAAGCCCTTACGATACATTTAGTGTTGGCCATTCGAGCACCTCTATTTCAGCTGCCTTGGGTATGGCCATTGCTGCCGAAAAAGAAGGTAAAGATCGTAAAACTGTTGCTGTTATTGGCGATGGTGCGATCACTGCTGGTATGGCATTTGAAGCGATGAACCACATGGGTGATGTTAACCCTAACGTGTTAATTATCTTAAACGATAATGAAATGTCGATTTCAGAAAACGTAGGTGCACTAAACAATCACTTTGCCCGTATCTTGTCTGGTAGCTTCTACACCAATATTCGTGAAGGCAGTAAAAAACTACTTTCTGGTTTACCGCCAGTGAAAGAACTTGCCAGCCGCATGGAAGAACACTTAAAAGGTATGGTCATTCCAGGTACTTTCTTTGAAGAGTTAGGCCTTAATTACATCGGCCCAATTGATGGTCATGACGTTAATATGATGGTAGATACCTTACGTAATATGCGTAACCTTAAAGGCCCGCAATTACTACATATTAAAACGCAAAAAGGTAAAGGTTATAAACCTGCCGAAGCGGATCCAATTGGTTACCACGGCGTACCAAAATTTGATCCTAGCATGTCAAAATTACCAAAATCTAAACCTGGCGCTGCCACATTCTCAAATGTGTTTGGTGACTGGTTATGCGATATGGCAGCTCAAGACGACAAGCTAATGGCAATTACCCCTGCGATGCGTGAAGGCTCAGGCATGGTACGTTTTTCTAAAGAGTACCCAGCGCAATACTTTGATGTAGCAATTGCTGAGCAACATGCTGTAACGCTTGCAGCTGGCCTTGCTTGTGAAGGGTTGAAGCCTGTTGTTGCTATTTATTCAAGCTTTTTACAACGTGCGTACGACCAACTTATCCACGATGTAGCATTACAAAACTTACCTGTTTTATTTGCTATTGACCGTGCTGGTATTGTTGGTGCTGATGGTGAAACTCACCAAGGTGCCTATGACTTAAGCTTTATGCGCTGTATTCCTAATATGATCATCATGGCGCCTAGCGACACTAACGAGTGCCGCCAAATGCTTTACACTGGCTACCAATGCAATCAACCTGTTGCTGTTCGTTACCCACGTGGTAGTGCCGGCACGTGTGAGGTTGAATCGACTATGAGCGCGATTGAAATCGGTAAAGCGCGTAGTATCAAACAAGGTAATAAAGTGGCCATCTTGTCGTTTGGTACGCTGTTAGAGAACGCCAAAGTAGCTGCAGAAGAGCTTAACGCAACAGTCATTGATATGCGCTTTATTAAGCCTCTTGATACTGATGCTATCAGTGAATTACTCGGCAGCCATGATGTCATTGTTACCCTAGAAGACAACGCCATTGCTGGCGGTGCAGGTTCTGCTGTGAATGAATACTTAGCCGCAATCAAAGCCGATGTGACTATCTTAAACTTAGGTATTCCAGATGAGTTCATAAAGCATGGTACGCAAGATGAAATGCACGCCGAAATGGGCCTAGATGCAAGTGGTATCTTAACTAGCATCAAAGAGTTCATGGCTTAAGCCAAACAGCATTCACTATAAAGGAGCCTTAAGGCTCCTTTTTGTTCTCTACCCCACTGGGAATAACTCCTAACTCGTGATCCCAAGGTGCTGCTGCATCTTTAAACTGCAATTTAAGAAATTCAACAAGTAACCTTAAAGACAAGGGTTGGTGATGACGGCTCAAGTAAATTGCATAAATACCGAGGGGTTCTGGCTGGAATTGGGGTAATATCCTAACAAGCTTGCCTGATTTGAGATGCTTTCCTACATAAAATGTAGGCAACATTCCTACTCCAGCCCCACTCAAAACAGCCCGTGTTATTACATTAGTTTCGTTACTTTCAAAGCACCTTTTTACTGGCACTTCTATAATATCTTCACCTTTAATGAAGCGATAGTTTTTGCGCGAGCCAGAAAAATGAGCAACACATCTATGTTCACTTAATTCCTCTAAAGAAGTAGGCGTTCCATATTTTTCAAGGTATTCAGGCGCGGCACACAAAACTGAATTACATAACGTTAAAGGAACAGCAATCATCGTTGGATCGAGTGTATTAGTAACTCTTACTGCTAAATCAATCCTATCCTCTACTAGATTAGATATTGTATGGCCAACAGATAAACTAATTTCTATTTCCGGATGTAGCTTTTGAAACTCAACTAAGGCAGAAACAAGGTATGCGTCCGCAAATGAGCCAGAGGTCGCAACCCTAAGAACACCTTTGGCTTTTTTCGTTTGTTCGATGACTAAATTCTTTGCTTCAGCAACAGCCATAAGCATCTTACGACACGCTGGTAAAGTTGCAGTTCCAGCTTCCGTCAAACTTATCACGCGGGTAGTTCGATGCATTAATCGTGTACCGAACCATTGCTCTAATTCAGATAAGTAGCGACTTACCATTGCTGTTGACATATTTAGTTTAGCTGCAGCCTTTGTAAAGCTACCCTGCTCAGTTATTTCAATAAACACTTTTGCAGCTGTTATTCGATCCATTATCTCAAGTTGCGCAATAGTTAATTAACTAATATGCAGTTTATCAACAGATTAACGCTCTATACAATCGCACAAAATAAGGACACTAAAAACAAACGGAGACTATTATGTCTATAAAAAATAGCTTTACTAAATCAGTATTTCTATTCAGTTTATTATCTACAAGTTTAGCAGCAGTGAGTTCTGTTGCTGAAGCTCCTTCAACCGTTGGTGCTCACTATGTACCACAATCTAGTAGTAAAGTTCTTGCTCCAGGTGAAAAGGTCGCAAATTTATTTAACTTAAATATGACAACACCTTATATCCTTCAGCGCATCACAGAGAATACTTATTGGTATCAATCAGGGTTCTACGGCACGATTTTTTATATCGGTGATAAAGGTGTGCTTTTGTTCGATCCATTAGAGCAAAGAGCAGAGCCAATTTTAAAATCTATTCGATCAATTACCGATAAACCTATAACAGCAATTGTCTATTCTCATGACCATGCTGATCATATTTCAGGAGCAGATGATTTATTAAAGTTACTTAAAAAGTCTCAAAAAGAACAACCTGAAATTACTGCATCAAAAGCAACAAATAAGAAAATGGAATTACTGGGAAGTAACATAAAGAAACCAACAAAAGTACTTAACTGGCCAAACGATACTTTTAAGTTCGAAGACTTAGAAGTTCAACTTCATGGCTTCGAACATGCCGCACATACTGATGATCACTCAGCTTGGCTTTTAGTGAATGAACGTGTACTCCATGCCCCTGATTTACTGAATGCAGATCAACCTCCTTTTTGGAATTTTGCAGGCTCAGAGCGCTTCACATATCTAGAGCAAAACTTAAAAACAGCAGACGCATTAAAATGGGATTTTTTCAATGGTGGACATGGCAATATAGGCTCACATGATGACTTTGCTTTTCATCTAAAATTTATTGCTGATTTGAAAAAAGAGGTTGCTAAAGCTATGGGTGAAGTACCTTTTGGATACGGGGTTGATGTCGCAAAGATAAATGCACACACCATCATGTTACCAACTTGGTACGGTGAAATAGCAAAACGAGCAACGGATGCACTTCGTCCAAAATATGGCAGCTACTATGGCTTTGAGACTGCAGTTCCTGCTAACGCAGAAATGGTAGCAGAATACTTATACAGCTACCGATAAATAGGGTTAAAAGCCATAAAAATATAGCTAAGGATGCGCCCTATCAGAAACACGGTATGGCGCTCCTATCGCATCCAAATTTTAATATCGGCTAAACCATTAGCTTGCAGTGCACTAAGCTGTTGATCAACATTGTGGCTCTGCTCGAACTCAAAGGCATCTAATTGCTCGTCAAAGGTTATGTTTGCTACACCATCACCACCGCGCTTTTTCACTTGGTGCAGGGCAATATCGGCAAGGTTAACTGAGGTTTCCCAACCAATAACTTGACCACCCAATAAAGGTAATGGGTAGAAAGACCAGCCAACCGACGCAGTAATAGTGGTCGATTCTCCATTCGGTAATCTAAATGGGTTTGCTGCAATTGCTTCACATAAATCGGCCACATAATTGTCTATTGCTGTGCGTTTGAAATCACGTAGTAAGAGTAAAAACTCATCGCCACTCCAGCGTGCAACATAGTCAGAACCTTGAGTACGACTATTCAATAAAGTCGCCATTTGCTGTAAGCAGCTATCGCCGGCGAGCGGGCCATATGCATCATTAATGCGACTGAAGTTATCAAAGTTAATTATCAATAGAACGAGCGACTTACCCTGCGCTTGCAATGACTGCGAGTTACGCTGGAAGTGTTCGATATCTTTAGGGAGCTGATCAAACAAGAAGCGTCGGCTACGTAGACCTGTAAGCTCATCTGAGTGACTTACTAGCTTAAGCTGTGAATTTACTTGGTTAAGCTTATCGTTAGCTTCTCGAAGCTCTACGGTACGTTCTGTTACTAAGCTTTCAAGGGCTAATTGCTTACGTTTCTCTTGCGCTCTAAATACCCAAAATACAAGGTAGAACAGTAAAATAAAGCTACTGGTGATCAAGAGTCTAAAATAAATAGTCTCATCAAAACGGCGCGGCACTACAAAGCTGTACTCAGTACGACGTGCTTTTTGCCAATCTTCACCACGGCGTTTTGCTTCAAGTTGGAATAAAAACGAACCCGGCGGTAAGTTGGTATAGATTGCCTCACGACGAGTATTGGCATAACGCCAGTCACTGTCTAAGCCACTTAAACGGTAACGGAACTCAATACTTGAAGGAGCATAATAATCAATCGCGGTGTATTTTAACGTTACATCGCGTTCATCAATTTGCAGCTCTGGTTTATTACCTAAAGTTGCGGTACTTAAGTGACGAAGCGGCGTGATCAAGCTTTCAATGCGAGGCTTAAGAGCTTGAACACCAAAAAGCTCAACGCTCTTTGGTATTTCTACCACACCTTGTAGGCTTGGGTACCAAATAGAGTTACCGGTATCTGCTACAGCGTCATGGCCAAGGCCAGCACAACACTGACTTGCTTTACCATCAAGTTGACGGTCGAACGATGAGATCACTTGTTCTACTTTTAAGCTCTCGATATCAGTACCAAACTGCTCGACTGGCATGCGGTATACACCTTTCATGGTACTAACCCAGATACGTTTTAATTGCTTATCGTAAACAAGACTAAAAATAGAGCCATACGGCAGACCATCTGTCGCATCTAACTGACGCCACTGACCTTTGGTACTGCGATAAAATAAACCATCGTTAAGTGAGCCAATTAATATCCCCACCCCTTCGATATTCAAAATACTGGTAACGTAGGCACTTTCTAAGCTGGTTTGGTCGCCAATTTTTTCAATACCACGGTCGGTAAAGTAATAAGCCCCTTTACTGGTGCCAATTAAACCAAAGTTTTGCTCATCAAGAACATAGGTAATAAATTTACTGCTTAAGAATGCATTGTATGCAAAGGGTGTTAAACCACCGTAGCTTAAGCGGTACATACCACGGCCAGTACCGAGCCAAAAACCGCCTTTGCTAGAACGACTAATTGCGAATACAGGGTTATCGCGCAGTGCTCGCCCCGGCACCGTATACAAGTTTTGGTTTTCGTAATAAAACACACCGCGGCCTGTTGCGATGTACAAACGGTCACCGTCAAACTGTAAGTCGTGCACTGCTGCTCGACCAAACTGGTTACTCGGAATTTGATTTACAAAATTCTTGTTGTAATCGAAGTAACCAACACCGCTGCGGTTAGCCACCCATAATTTGCCATCAGGTGCTTGGCTAATTGCCATCACCGCTTCGGTCATATTTGAGATAGCTGAGTGACGTTCAATACGCCCTTCGTGAGCAAGCCATAAGCCTTCACTGAAGCTTGCCAGCCAAATGTTATTTTGATTGTCACGGAAAATATCGGCAAACCAAATGCTTTGATCGAGCTGGCTTGGCTCAACCCATTGCCAATCTCCTGAGTTATCACGAAATAACAATCGGCCATAGGTCGAGATCCAAAGCGCCCCATCTGAGTCGCTCATAAACTTATAAACGGCAGAATTACTGGCATTTGGCAGTGGGAATGGACGCAGCTCGTCATCTAAGTCAAGAAAGTAAGCACCCAGCTCGGAGGCAAGGTATAAATTCCCTTCTAGCCAAGCCATGTCATGAATAATGGTTTGTGCTAAACGCTCAGGTAATGAAACTTTGGCAGTCAGCTCTAATCGTAACTTTGCAAAGTCAGAAGAGGTATTGGTTAAACGCAATAAGTGACGCTCATTAACCAGCCAAATACCTTCTGGCGACAATGCCATTTGACTCACTGAACCCACAATTTGCGTAATAGCAGTGGCATTAGATACCGGCACGATTAGTGCGGAGTTTTGATTAAGCGTGACTTGATTTCGAGCAACGTAATAAAGGCCATTCGCTGCAATCCAAATACTGCCTTTGGAGTCTTCAAGAATATCGCGAACCGGACCTTTAACATTAAAGGTTTGCGACATCATGGTTTTAGGATCAAGTGTTACCAAGCCATTTTTGGTACCAACCCAAAGTAACCCAGTACTATCAACTAAGAGCTTATTAATACCATTACTTGGTAGGAAATCGCTGTTTTGCGTATTGAAGTTAGTGAAGGTGTTACCATCAAAGCGACTTAAGCCAAACTGAGTGCCCAACCACATATAACCTTGCTCATCTTGAGCAATGCTTTTTAAAGATTGCGATGGCAAGCCATTTTGGATGTTCCACTGTTTGACGACATAGTCAGTAATAGATGCAAACGCAGGCGTGCTGCAAAGCATCAACAAACAGACAACTAGAAATCGCATCATATACTTGCCACCAAGTAACACTTAACTCATCGTTTAAAAAGGCAAATAGCCTGCTTTAAACAAGGCTTGAACACAAATTAATGAAAATATACCTGCTAAAATATCATCAGCCATGATGCCCAAGCCACCGTGTAAACGTCTATCTAGGATTCTGATAGGACCTGGTTTAGCGATATCAAAAAAGCGGAACAATAAAAAACCAACCAACAGTGACTGCCAACTCAGTGCAGCACCAATCATGGTGATATAATAACCAGCAACTTCATCCCAAACAATGGCTGGATGATCATGTACCCCTAAGTCATCTGCTGTTTTACCACACGCCCAAATACCAAATACACTGATCACGACTGCAAACACAATCTGTAACCACAGCGGAAAGTACATAGTAGTAAAAATAAATGGCAAGGCAGCAAAGGTACCAAAGGTGCCAGGTGCTTTAGGGGCAAGGCCTAAGCCAAAACCCAAACCAAAAAATTGGTGTGGGCGTTTTAAATTGAATAATCGGTTA
Source organism: Pseudoalteromonas sp. CH_XMU1449-3 (assembly GCF_037027245.1). Classification (NCBI taxonomy): domain Bacteria; kingdom Pseudomonadati; phylum Pseudomonadota; class Gammaproteobacteria; order Alteromonadales; family Pseudoalteromonadaceae; genus Pseudoalteromonas; species Pseudoalteromonas sp. CH_XMU1449-3. Next base: position 61,228 of record NZ_JAYMDY010000018.1, on the reverse strand, counting down.
CTGCTCAAACCGGCTCCTTCGTAAAGTGCTGAAAGCCCTTACCTTGATAATTAAATTGCTCACCATCAAGTAATAGCTCAATCTCACCTTCGCCACTTTTAATTTGACCTACACAACTTGCTTCAACACCATATTGGCGCAGTTTCATATCAACCATGCTTTTATTGCTTTCTGGCACAGTAAACAGCAACTCGTAGTCGTCACCATAATTTAAAATGTAGTCAAATTGCTCTGCACGTGGAATCGACGAATTTAATGCATCAGAAACAGGCACTTTATCAACATTGATCACCGCACTAACTTGCGATAGCGCTAAAATATGGCCTAAGTCAGCTAATAATCCATCGGAAATATCAATTGCTGCAGAGGCAGCGCCTCGCAGAACCTGACCAGCTGCAACACGTGGAGTCGGATAATCAAAACGATTATTTAAATAGCTTAAGTGTTCAGGGGCGATATCGAGGCCTTGTTTACGGGCTTCAATGGCTACACCAGCATCTCCTAATGGACCTGTTACATAAATCCAATCGCCAACTTTAGCACCGCTACGGCGCAGTGCTTTGCCTTCAGGCACGATGCCTTTAGCGCAAATCGTAATGGTTAAAGGGCCTTGAGTGGTATCACCACCAATGATTTGCACATTGAAGTACTCTGCAATCTCATGCATGCCTTCAGTGAACTCTTCAAGCCACTCTATATTTGCTTCAGGCAACGTAAGGCCTACCGAAATCCACGTAGGTTCAGCGCCCATTGCCGCAAGATCACTTAAGTTAACAGCTAAAGCTCGATGCCCAAGGGCACGCGCAGAGATGTCATCAAAAAAGTGTACGCCCGCAACTAAGGTGTCTGTTGTTACCGCCAATTGACAGTTTTCAGGCACAGTTACTAAGGCACAATCGTCACCAATACCTAGGTTCACATCACGGCGAATAATGCCACGCCCCTTAAAGTAACGATTGATTAGTTCAAATTCCTTCATACACAAAAAAGCCGGCCCAAGCCGGCTCTCCTTTACGGGGTTACTTACTTACGCAGTTCTTTCACTGCTTTATCAAGTACACCGTTGACAAACTTATGGCTGTCTTCAGCACCAAACATCTTAGCAAGCTCAATGCCTTCATTGATTGCCACTTTGTAAGGTACGTCTTCACGGAATTTCAGCTCATAGCCAGACAGACGTAAAATTGCTTTTTCGACCATGTCTAACTCATCAGCTGGGCGTGCTAAATGTGGTGCAACGATTTCATCTAATTGCTTACAGTTAACAACAACACCGCGTGCTAGGTCTTTGAAATATTCGACGTCGATCTTAGTCACATCATTTTCAATTAACATTTGCTGTTCAATATCAGCAATTGGGTTACCGCTTAACTGCCAAGAGTATACGGCTTGAAGTGCTAAGATACGTGCTTTACGTCTTGCTGCTGGTTTCACAGAGATTCCTTAAACTTAAATTTTGTCTAACACATTAACCATTTCAAGCGCACCTAAAGCAGCTTCGCCGCCTTTGTTACCCATTTTGGTACCTGCGCGCTCAATTGCTTGCTCAATGCTTTCAGTGGTTAATACGCCAAATGCAACCGGGATATCATACTCAAGAGATACTTGCGCAAGACCTTTGTTTGATTCGCCAGCGACTAAATCAAAGTGTGGTGTACCACCTCTGATCACTACGCCTAAAGCGATGATTGCATCGTGTTCTTTCTTTGCTGCAACGCGTTTCGCTGCTAAAGGTAATTCAACGGCACCTGGTACGTAAACAACTGTAATGTCGTCTTCAGATACGCCACCTGTGCGCTTAAGCTCATCAACAGCACCTGCTAATAGGCTGCTACCAATAAAGTCATTAAAGCGAGAAATGACAATGGCAAATTTTTTGCCCGGTGCGTATTTGTTACCTTCAATAATTTTCATTTAATAACCCTAAAAAATAAGTTTAAGCGGTTGCGATTGCGCAAAAATTACGGCGCATAATACCACAAAAATATAAAAGTAGCCTAGTAAATCTGTTTTCCCTAACTAAGACTGTGGCTCAACATAGTCAACCACTTCTAAGTGGAAACCAGATAACGCATGGTACTTCTTAGGACGGCTCATTAAGCGCATCTTTTCAATACCTAAATCAGCCAAAATTTGCGAGCCCACACCCACAGTACGCGATGTACCTTGGAATTTACGATGACTCACATTTTCGCCAGCATCTTCAGCGGCAAAGGCTTTAACGGTTGCTTCTAGGTCTTCTGTTGACTCTTGTTTACCCAAGATAACAAGCACACCGTTGTGCTCAGCGATATAAGCCATAGCATCTGATAAGCCCCAGCTACGATCAGCACTTCTATCTGATAATAGAATGTCGTTAAAGGTACTTTGTAAGTGAACACGTACTAACGTTGGTTCGTCTTTCGATACTTCACCTTTTTGTAAAACATAGTGAAGCTGACCATCAATGGTGTCTTTGTAGGTCACTAAATCAAACTCACCGTGATCTGTTGGCAGTTTACATTTAGCAACGCGCTCAATGGTGGTTTCGTTTAGGTTTCGGTATTCGATTAAATCTGCAATGGTGCCAATCTTTAAGTCATGCTCTTTTGCAAATACTTCAAGATCAGGGCGACGCGCCATGGTGCCATCTGGGTTTAAGATTTCAACAATCACAGATGACGCCTCAAGACCCGCTAAACGCGCTAAATCACAACCCGCTTCAGTATGACCTGCACGTGTTAACACGCCACCAGGCTGCGCCATAATTGGGAAAATATGCCCTGGCTGTACGATATCGCTCGGCACGGCACCTTTAGCGATTGCAGCTTGAACGGTACGTGCGCGGTCGGCCGCTGAAATACCTGTAGTTACACCTTTCGCCGCTTCAATTGACATTGTGAAGTTAGTTGAAAAAGCAGCACCGTTATTTTTCACCATAAGTGGTAATTCTAACTGCTGACAACGCTCTTGTGTCATTGTTAAACAAATTAAACCACGGCCATGTGTTGCCATAAAATTGATAGCATCAGCACTAATGTGCTCTGCTGCGATAATTAAATCGCCTTCATTTTCTCGGTCTTCATCGTCCATTAAAATAACCATTTTACCGGCTTTAATGTCATCGATAATTTCTTGCGCGCTGTGTAAATTCATAATGTGCCCATGAGAGTATGATTAATAGTGACGTATCTTTGCTTATTTAATAAAGCCAGCTTGTGCTAGCAAGCTCATTGATATGTCTGAACGGGAAGGTTGTTCAGCGCCTTTAATTAGGCGCTCTAAATAGCGAGCAATCTGGTCAACTTCTAAATTCACCTGAGTCCCCACCTGAAATTCTGCAATCGTTGTTTGCTCTGCAGTATGCGGAACAATTGTCAGCTTAAAGCGATTTTGCTCAACCTCGTTGACGGTTAAGCTAATGCCATCAATACACACCGAACCTTTGTACGGAATGTACTTCATTAAATCATTGTCTGTGCTTAACCAGTACTCGGTTGCACGAGCATTGGGACTAATACTTTCGACAGTCGCAATACCATCAACATGGCCTGACACTAAGTGCCCACCTAAGCGAGAAACCGGTTGCATGGCTTTTTCGAGGTTAACTGTTTGACCTTTTTTATAATGTGCAAACCCAGTTAAGCTGATTGTTTCGTTTGATAAGTCAGCACTAAAACCATCGCTATGTTTAGCGACAACCGTTAAACACACACCATTGGTGGCAATACTGTCACCGAGCTTGACGTCTTTCATATCCAAATTAGGGCTTTGAATACGAATAGCTAGATCACCTTGCTTTTGTGTTAGTTCAACAATTTTACCTGTTGCTTCAATAATTCCAGTAAACATAGTGCTACTCTTTATTTTCAATGTCTGTGGCTTGCTTTGCTTTTATCGCTGTTAAGCGAATATCGTCGCCAATCATCACTGTATCAGTAAAGGTCAGTTCAGTGATATCACTCATCATGGTGACTTCTGCAAAGTTTAGTAAGCTTTTGCCCATATCACCTATTAACTTAGGGGCAATATAAACAATGTATTCGTCAATTAAATCTTGCTCTGCGAACACCCCAGCAAGGGTTGCACCCGCTTCGAGCCAAATATGATTAAATTGTAGTTCAGCAAGACGCTTTAAAACCGCCGATAAATCAACTTTATTGTTATTTGCTGGCACCACTTCGTGTTTAACAAAGTGAGGCCACTTGGTGTGATTATCAAGCGAAGTGGTAAAAATTATCACCGGGCTCTCGATGCTGAATAACGCAAGCTCAGGCGTTAACCTGTTTTGTGAGTCAATAATGATTCGGGTTGGTTGGCGCAAAGGCAACGAGGTTGGCATGGTAAATGGCAACTCATCAACACGGACATTAAGTTTGGCATTATCAGTAATAACGGTGTCTGCACCGGTAAGGATAGCACAGCTTTGCGCACGAAATGCTTGCACATCTTGGCGCGCTTTAGGGCCTGTTATCCATTTACTTTGGCCGTTATTTAGCGCGGTTTTACCATCTAAACTACATGCCATTTTACAAGTCACATATGGCAATCCAGATTCCATACGCTTTAAAAAACCTTTATTTAAATCGCGCGCTTGTTGCTCAAGTAAACCAGATGCAACGCTAATACCGGCGTCAGCTAAAATTTGTAGGCCGCGACCACTCACCGCAGGGTTTGGGTCAACCATAGCGGCAATCACCTTGCTAACACCCGCGGCTTTTAAACCTTCGGCACAAGGTGGAGTACGTCCATAATGACTACAAGGCTCTAAAGTCACATATGCAGTGGCGCCTTTCGCGTTGTCGCCAGCTACAGCCAAGGCATTCACTTCAGCATGGCCCTGCCCTGCTAATTGATGAAACCCTTCACCGACTATTTCGCCATCTTTAACCAAAACACAGCCAACATTCGGGTTTGGCGTCGTAGTAAAACGACCTAGTTTAGCAAGCTCAATGGCACGCGCCATGTAAGCAGTATCAAGCTCTGTAAACGACATGATTAATCACCTAAACGAGCGATTTCTTCACCAAACTCGCGAATATCTTCAAATGAACGATAAACCGATGCAAAGCGAACATAGGCTACTTTGTCGAGTTTCTTTAGTGACTCCATGATGCATTCGCCAATTAAATGGCTAGAGATTTCACGCTCACCCGTAGCACGAAGTTGAGATTTAATGATGTTAACGACTTCGTCGACCTGCTCAGTGCTCACTGGGCGTTTCTCTAAAGCGCGATGCAAGCCATTCAGTAACTTGTCTTCATTGAATGGTTCACGGCTACCGTCTTGCTTGATGACTCTTGGCATCACAAGTTCAGCGCCTTCAAAGGTGGTAAAGCGCTCATGGCATTCGTTACATTCACGTCGACGTCTCACTTGGTGACCACCGCCAACTAGTCGAGAATCAATTACTTTAGTATCTTTTGCGGTGCAAAAAGGGCAATGCATAGGGTTCAACTTCCGTTTATAAAAAACAAAAAAAGGCCGCTTAGTAAGCGGCCTTTATAATAGCAAAAAACAACGCTATTGTTATCTTAATTACGGTTTAACCAGTAATTAAGCGTAAACTGGTAATTTTTTACAGATAGCTTTAACTTTCTCTTTTACTTCTGCTTGTACAGACTCATCGTTGATGTTGTCTAGTACGTCACAGATCCAGCCAGCAAGCTCTTTTGACTCAGCTTCTTTGAAACCACGGCGAGTAATAGCCGGAGAACCAATACGCAGACCAGACGTTACGAACGGTGAACGTGGGTCGTTTGGTACTGAGTTTTTGTTAACAGTGATGTTTGCGTTACCTAGTGCCGCGTCAGCATCTTTACCTGTGATATCTTTGTCGATTAGGTCAAGAAGGAATAAGTGGTTGTCTGTTTTACCAGAAACAACTTTGTAGCCACGCTCTTGCAGTACTTCAACCATCGCTTGTGCGTTCTTAACAACTTGTGCTTGGTACGCTTTAAATTCTGGCTGTAATGCTTCTTTGAAAGCAACTGCTTTAGCAGCGATGATGTGGCATAAAGGACCACCTTGACCGCCAGGGAAAACAGCGCTGTTTAGCTTTTTGTAGATCTCTTCATCACCACATGCAGAAACGATTAGACCGCCACGAGGACCTGCTAATGTTTTGTGAGTTGTTGTTGTAACAACGTGTGCGTGAGGGATTGGGCTTGGGTATACACCTGCTGCGATAAGGCCAGCAACGTGAGCCATATCTACGAATAAGTATGCACCTACTTTATCAGCGATTTCACGGAATTTAGCCCAGTCAACAACGCCTGAGTATGCAGAGAAACCAGCGATGATCATTTTTGGCTTGTGCTCTAATGCAAGTGCTTCAACTTGAGCGTAATCAATTTCGCCAGTTTCGTCGTTTAGGCCGTATTGAATTGCATTGTACGTTTTACCAGAAAAGTTAACGTGTGAGCCGTGAGTTAAGTGACCACCATGAGCTAAGCTCATACCTAGTACTGTATCGTGCGGCTGAAGAAGAGCTTGGAAAACAGCTGCGTTTGCTTGTGAACCCGCATGTGGTTGAACGTTAGCGTAATCTGTGCCGAATAATTCGTTTGCACGGTCAATTGCTAATTGCTCAACAACGTCAACATGCTCACAACCGCCATAGTAACGTTTGCCTGGGTAACCTTCAGCATATTTGTTGGTAAGCTGAGAACCCTGCGCTTCAAGTACGCGTGGGCTACAGTAGTTTTCAGACGCGATCAGTTCGATGTGCTCTTCTTGACGAGCCGTCTCTTTATTGATGGCTGCAAATAACTCTGGATCGAAATCCGAAATATTCATGCTACGTTCTAACATGGGGTCTCCTAAGGCAACGTGTATGGTGTTTTTTAAAGGCTGTATTGTACGCTTAAAACGCACTTTTGCCTATCTTGTAAAGATGAACATATTTAAACAGGGATTGAATTTATTTCACAGTGTTTTAATAATGATATTTTTTTATTGATACATAACAAAAATTTATAAATTTAAAATATTTCATAGATATTTAAAATGTTACTTAAACAAAAAATCGCACTGTTAAATTGCGTTTTTATTAGGGCAAACTAAGCTTATATAACTAGTCAATATCAAGGATGGTATAAGTACATGTTAGCTAAACCAATATACGAATTAATCCCCTACGGATACTTTTTTCTCGGCATCAGTTGTATCACATTAGCCAATAATTATGTGCCTACATTAATCGGTGTAATCTTATTTTTATTAGGTGCTAACATTTGGCGGATGCGTTCTGAAGCCAGAAGAACCGATCATTCAAGCCAGCGAGTCAAGCAAAGAAAACGTCGCTATTACTATGAATTTAAACCTTTTATCATTTTTATTTCGGCATTCACCTTGATGCAATGGACGCAAAATGAACTCGTTTCGGTGATCAGTATTTTGCTGTGTATCTCGGCAGGGGTCATTCTAAGCATGCGGATTTTAAACCGTCATAGCCATTCGTTACTTCATTGAGGGCTTTATTAAAAGACTGCATAAAAAAGAGCGGCTTAGCCGCTCTATAATCAAGGTTATGCTAATTTATTTAACAGCTCAGTTCGAAGCAATTGATAATCAAACTTAATATCTTCAGCCAAGCACTCATTTGCTAGCGCATCAGCGAGCGGTTTTGGCATAGGCAGTTCGATGTCTAAAATTTCTTCTACACTGTCTTTAAATTTAGCAGGGTGTGCAGTCGCTAAAAAGATACCTGCACTGCCATCTGCTAGATTTTCTTTCAAGCCTTGATAAGCAATTGCAGTATGAGGCTCTGCGATGTAACCCGTTTGATGAATTTTTTTCATCACCTCTTTTGTTTCTTCTTCACCAACACAGCTTGAATAAAAGTCATCATAGCTAAACCATTTGTTATCCAACATAAACTGAACACGTGGCCAGTTATTCGGTTTACTCACATCCATAGCGTTCGATAACGATTCAAGCGTGTCATTCGGTGCCCACTCTTTGCTTTGTAAGAAACGTGGCACAGTGTCGTTTTGGTTAGTTGTAGCACTTAGTTTCGCTACTGGCATACCAAGCACAGCACCGATCATCGCAGCGCACACATTACCAAAGTTACCACTTGGTACTGAGATATGCGCTTTACTACGCTGCTCTTTAGGTAATTGAGCAATGGCTTCAAAGTAATAGCAAACCTGTGCAACTAAACGACTGATGTTGATTGAATTAGCAGAATTTAGACCTAGCTTTTGTTTAACTTCATCGTCTAAGAAAGCTTGCTTTACCATGCTTTGGCAATCATCAAAGCTACCATCAACAGCATAGCAATGAATGTTATTGCCTAACGTTGTAAATAGCTTTTGCTGCGCTAGTGAAATTTTACCTTTCGGGTATAAAATCACGACATCGATATTTGGCTTATTATAAAATGCATGAGCAACTGCAGCCCCTGTGTCACCTGATGTTGCTGTTAAAATAGTGACTTTTTCGCCTTGGTTAAATTGTGCAAGACACTCAGCCATAAAACGGCCGCCAAAGTCTTTAAACGCAAGCGTTGGGCCATGAAATAGCTCTAAGCAATAAATATCTTTTTCTACTTCAACCAATTTCACATCAAAGTTAAATGCATTTTGTACCATCTGTGCAACGGTATCGGCAGGTAGTTCATCGCCAATTAGGTGCGATAAAATCTTACTGCTTCGGCTAACAAAGTCTAAATCAAGTAACGCATCAATGTCTTGAATTGGCGTTAGGCTTTCAGGGAAGAACACCCCTTGGTTACGCCCTAACCCCGTTTTTACCGCTTCTACAAACGACACCTGTTGTGTTTCATCTTTTAAATTATGTAATTGCATGTTTATTCCTTAAAATCTTTAAAGCTGTCGTGTGCCAAGCTGATCAAGTTTACAGATATGGCTGAAACCTTGTTCATTTACGTAATTATCATTCAGCCAAGCTGCACACTTTTGAGCAGCTTCGAGACTCTTACACACGGTAAATAATGTTGGGCCAGCACCAGAAATACTGACAATCTCTGCGCCAAGCTCTGGCAAGGCACTTTTAGCTTCAGCAAAACCTTGGATTAATGGTGCGCGATGTGGCTCAGCGATTTCATCTGTCATAATTGATAACGCAGCATCAAAACGACCTGTTAGCAATAAGCTGCTAAATGCAGACAGTCGCTGTGCAAACTCAACACTGTCGTGCATTGATAATTGCGTTGGCAATACCGAACGCGCTTTTGCGGTATTCAGTGAAAAACCTGGAAAAGCCGCTACGTAATACCATTGATTATCAACGGGTAACGAAATTGACTTGTTCGGAATGAGTTCACCAGTTAATTGCAAGCCACCTAAATAACAGGGTGTGATGTTATCGTAATGACGGCCGCCACTAACAATAGCTTCAAAATCAGCCATCAACTCGATAAGTTGTTCTTGAGATAAATTTGTTTCTGCAAATTTATCAAGGGCAGCAAACGCAGCCACTACAGAACAAGCACTTGAACCTAAACCTGAGCCAATTGGTAGGTTCTTTTTAAGCTCAAGTTTTACCGCTGGCATTGTCGGTGCAACGTGTTCTTTAAAATGAATTAAACATTGATAAGCCAAGTTTTCTTCAGCATTAGCTGGAAGTTTATGGGCATAGTCGCCAGAGCAGACAAAAGTATCTTGCTCAGCGGCACTCACCTCTACAACATCACCTAATAAGGTGCCATCAATAGGTGCCAGTGCGGCACCTAGTGCATCAAAGCCGACAGCAAAATTCCCGATTGAAGCGGGTGCATATACACGGATCATCACCAGCTCCTAACGTGTTAACGTTTTTAAGATATCAGCAAATACGCCTGCAGCCGTTACTTCAGCACCTGCGCCATAACCACGAATCACAAACGGACGTGGTTGATAATATTGACTTAAGATTGCCAATGCATTTTCACCGTCACGGATATCGTAAAGAGCATGGCTACTATCTACGGCTTCAATGCCTACTTTACATTGACCGTTTTCAATAGTGCCCACATATCGAAGTACTTTACCTTCACTTGCAGCACTTTGAATGCGGTCGTTAAACTGCGCATCAAGAGATGGTAGTTTTGCCATGAAATCTGCTACAGAATCATCTTCTGCAAACCCTTTTGGTAAAACTGATTCAACTTCGATATCGCTAAGTTCTAACTCAAGACCCGATTCACGAGCAATGATCAGTAGTTTTCGGGCAACATCAGTGCCTGATAAATCATCACGCGGATCTGGCTCTGTAAACCCACTTTCTTTTGCTTTTAATGTTGCTTCGCTAAGTGATAAACCATCTTGTAGTGCACCAAACATATACGATAATGAACCTGATAAGATACCGCTGAACTTAATAAGCTCATCACCGGCACCAAATAGTGATTTCAGATTATCAAGTACTGGTAAACCTGCACCTACGTTTGTTTCGTATAAAAACTTACGGTTATTCTTTTGTGTTGCTGCTACTAAATCTTGGTAGTAAGCATACGAGCTAGTATTGGCTTTTTTGTTTGCCGCAACCACATGGAAACCGGCATTCAAGAAATCAACATATTGCGCAGCAAGCTTATCGGCTGAGCTACAATCTACAATCACAGGGTTAATTAAATGGTTTTGTTTAACAAATTGCTCAACCAGATTTAAATCAAATGCCTGCTCTGACTCGGCTAGTTTGTCTTGCCAGCCATCAAAAGCAATACCTTCGCTATCTAGATAAAGCTGTCTTGAGTTAGCAACACCGTACAAGTTCAGCTTGATGTTACGTTTTTCAAGCCATGCTTGTTGACGCTCTAACTGCTGAATAAGCTCTTGGCCCACTAAGCCACAGCCAAGCAAAAACACATCGATTGAAGGAATGTGAGTAAAGAAGTTCTCATGGCACACTTTTACTGCGTCGTTGCACAGTTCACCGTCGATAACCGCTGAAATGGCGCTTTCAGTCGAATCTTGTGCAATAGCAACAATGTTAACCTGCGCTTGAGCTAATGAAGCAAAGAACTTAGCCGCTAAACCTTTGTGCGCACGCATGTTATCGCCAACTAGAGTAACAATCGCAAGGTTACGCTGTACTTGTACTGGTTCGATTAAACCGGCTTGTGATTCTAATTCGAAAGCAGTTTGTAATGCTTCTAAAGCAAGAGATAGGTCACTCTCATGCACACAGAAACTGATGCTAAATTCACACGAAGATTGAGTGATTAGTACAATTGAAACATTGTCGTGCGCCAGTGCATTAAATACTTTTGACGCCATGCCAACTTTACCTTTCATGCCTGGGCCAGACACCGTTAACATAGCGAGGTTTTGTAAACTTGATAACGCTTTAACTGGATCGTTCGACACACTGTCGTTACTGATCACAGAACCTTCTGCACGTGGGTTATGAGTATTTTTGATCTCGCACGGCACGCCTGCTTTAGCACAAGGTAAAATCGTTTTCGGGTGCAATACTTTCGCACCAAAGTAAGAAAGCTCCATTGCTTCTTTATAAGATAACGAATCAACCTTAGATGCTTTTTTGATATAACGCGGGTCAGCATTGTAAACACCGTCAACATCAGTCCAGATCTGGCATACATCAGCTTCTAGGCATGCTGCTGCAATGGCTGCTGAGTAATCTGAACCATTACGACCAAGTGTTGTTAGCTCACCTTGCTCATTGGCAGCAGTGAAACCCGGCATGATATAAATTGTGCTCGGTGCCGCTTTTAATGCTGCTTGAAAACGTAACTTACTTGCGGCCAAGTCAGCTTCAGCATCAATGTAGCCACCCACTGAAGCTATACAATCTGTCGCTTCTAAATAACGAGCATTACTGTCTTTAAGCATACACTCCATCAAGGCAACACTTACGCGCTCACCAAAACTGATTGCATAAGCACGTATTTGGTCTGGGCAACACTTCAAAAGTGCAACACCATCTAGTTTATTCTTAAGCTCGCTCAATTCAGGCCAACTTGCTACCTGACCAAAGTCAGCTTCAACAGCAGCTTTTAATTGTTCACAGCGCGCAACCAATGCTTGCCATAACTCACTAAAATTTTGCCCCTGCTCTGCAGCGCTTGCTAATGCTACTAATGAATCTGTCATGCCACCTGGTGCTGACAGCACTAACAGCATTTCATCGCGTAATTCTTCTTTGACTAACTGAGCTACCTGTTGCAAACATGCGTAGTCGGCCAAGGACGACCCACCAAATTTTAATACTCGCATTATTTATGTTTCCTCATTCCATAAACGAAAAAGGCCTGTGTTCTAGTGAACACAGGCCTATAATTTTGTTGCACCGACCTATGCCACTATCCCGTAAGGATGATGGTTGTAATAATAATGGTCGTTGCGTGATTAAATGTTTTCATAGCCTGTAGACTGCCTTAAATGTAGCCAGCCTGTCAACCCTTAAAGAAAAGATAAATTATGCGTTTGTGTTATATAAAAGATTAGTGAATACCAAATTTATGCAAAGTTGCTTTTAGTCGCACAAGATCTATCGGTTTATCAATGAAGTCAATAGCACCCAATTTTACTACTCTTTGTTTCATTTCAGCCTGAATATCAGCCGAAATCACTATAACAAAACACTCTATTTTCTCTGCTTTGATTGTTTCGAGCACTGCAACACCATCCAATTCTGGCATGGTTAAATCTAAGCACAATAGATCAAAGTTTTGCTCGCGCAATAAGGCAAGAGCTTCGCGGCCATTAGTGGCTTGTTGAACATCTGCATCCAAGCAATCCCCTAAACAGCGTACTACCTGCTTACGGGCAATATTTGAATCATCACAGACCAGTACTGAAAAATTAGGATTATTCATGAAATAAAAATCTTCGCTGTAGCAAATACAACATCAAAAAAGGCTAAATTAAAGATGGAATAAATTTATAACACACTTTTTCAAGCGCAGTAAGGGCAAGTTTTTTCAAAATTTACTAACAATTTATAAATGTTCCAGTAAAAAAGGATATATTTATTTCTTTTTAACCATTTATTAGCTAACTTTAGAACTAGCTGAATGTATTACAATTGTCACCAAGGAGCTATGGATATTCCATGCTACAAAAAAGCCTGTCTAAAGAATTATTAACAAATGTACTCTCAGTCTACTTTTTACTTACTTTTGTAGTGACCTGTGGACAAGTTATTGCTGAGTACGTTAATACCAAAGATTACATTCGCGACGAATTAACGACTTTGCAAAAAACATTTAGCCGCAGTTTAACCCGCGCTATTTGGGAACTGAACGATAAACAAACCATCACCACGGCTGAAGGCTTGCTGGCAATCCCTATGATCGAGGGTATTATTGTGCGTGATGATAGCGGCGAGGTACTCTCTCAGTTAGGTCGTTCGTTAGATATTCACGAGCTATACAGTCAACAGTTAGTGCAAGAAGAAGCGATTATCGAAGATACGCCATCAGGCTTATTCGGTTACACATTCCCTCTCATTTTTGAATTTTCAGGTAAAACAACCCAAGTAGGTGATGTAACCCTGTTTTCAAGTCGTGAAGTGGTCTTTAGCCGCATCATGATTTCTATCTACTTTTTAATTGGTAATGCGATGATCAAAACCACCTTTTTGATCATTCTTTTCTTACTTGCATTTAGAAAGCGCTTAACCGAGCCATTGGCACAATTCACAGAACAAATTGAAGATCTTGAACTAAACGACCTAGAAGGCCGCCATATCGAGATCAAAACTGTTGAGCACAACGAATTAAAAGTAATGGAAGAGTCTTTCAACCGCTTAATTGATAAGGTGGTACTTTACCGTGAAGAGCTCGAACATACGCAAAAAGAGCTTTTGATAAGCAACGAAAAGCTCGACCAACATAACTTACAGTTAGAGCAAGAAGTAGCTCGCAAAACTTCAAACTTAAGCCAAGCGATGATGGACTTGCAGCAACAAAAATACGAGCTAGAAAAACAAAAGCTGACACTAACTGAAGAAATTGATTTACGTAAACAAACTGAACAAGAACTCATAACCAAGCAAACTGAGTTACAACGCTACCTTGATGAACTAAATATGGCGCAAGAACGCTTAGTTGGCTCAGAAAAAATGGCTGCTTTAGGTGGCTTAGTCGCGGGTATTACTCATGATGTAAACACACCTATTGGGATTGGTGTTACTGCAACGTCATTCCTACAAGAACGCTTGGACCAAATTGAAGCGGCATATAAAGAAAAAACCCTATCGCCAAAAGCGCTTGAAGAGTTTATTAATGACGCCAAGCAAAGTACTAGCCTACTGACTAGTAACCTAGATAGAGCTTCAGAGCTGGTTGCAAGCTTTAAGCAAATTGCGGTCGACCAAGCCAGTGAAGCAGTACGTACCATTAACTTTAAAGAGTATTTAGGTGAAGTGATCCGCTCACTCCATCCAAAGCTAAAGAAAACATCGCATCATATTAATTTAGATTGCCCTGATGATTTAACACTTAACCTGCCTGCGGGTGCGATTAGTCAAATTTTCACAAACTTGATTATGAACTCACTCATTCATGGTTTCGAAGGAATTGAAAGTGGCATCATTGATATTGTTATCAAAGAAGAAGATGACGAAGTCGTTATCGACTTTAAAGACAATGGTAATGGCGTATCAAAAGAGCAGTTAGAAAAGCTATTCGACCCATTCTTTACAACCAAGCGCGACCAAGGCGGCAGTGGCTTGGGCACACATATTACTTTTAACCTTGTTAAGCAAACCCTGAGTGGCGATATTGAGGTATCAAGCGAAGTCGGTAAAGGCTTGCACTACCATATTAGTTTTCCGAAAAATATGCCAAAGCCACTTTCAATGTTTAACTCATAAGCAATTAACGCTGATGCCGAAATGATTCATTTCGGCATCAGTTTTTTATTGCTATGATTGGGCAAATTTATTGAAAGGATTAGCCTAATTATGTGGTTTAGTAACCTTATCTGTTACCGTTTTAAACAAGACGTTTCATACTCTCAAGAAGACTTCGACAAAGCCCTAGAACAAGACTTGTTCCGCTCATGTACAGGCCAAGAGCTTTCAACTTTCGGTTGGACAAAAGCCTTTGGTAAACATGGTCAAACCCTATCTCATTTCTCTCAAGACAGCATTTTAGTATGTGCTAAACGTGAAGAAAAAGTACTGCCAGCTGCCGTTATCAACGAATTGGTTGCAGAGAAAGTAGAGCAAATCGAAGCTGAAGAAAACCGCCCAGTAAAGAAAAAAGAAAAAGACGAACTAAAAGAAAATATTCTGCACACTTTACTACCTCAAGCATTCAAAAAATCGAGCCTACAGTTTGCGTTTATTGATCAAAAGAATGGCTGGGTTGTGGTTAACAGCGCAAGCTTTAATAAAGCAGAAGAGCTTTTAGCCCTATTACGTAAATCACTTGGCACGTTACCTGTCGTACCTGCATTTGCGAATTACGATTTAGATGTATTTTTAACTGACTGGTTAACTAATTTCAGTACCCCTGAAGGCTTTTCTATCGGTAATGATGCAGAGCTTGAAGAAGCCGATGACAGTGGCGCTCAGGTTAAATTAAAAGGCCATGACTTATCGTGTGACGAAGTAAAATCACACTTAGAAAATGGTAAGCGCGTAACTAAGCTGGCTCTTGATTGGCAAGAACGCGTTAAGTTCATGCTTCAAAACGATGGTTCAATTAAGCGTTTAAGCTACTCAGAAACATTAAAAGAAGAAAACGCCGACATTCCAAAAGAAGATATGGCAGTAAAACTTGATGCTGACTTTATCTTAGCGTCAGAAGAAATTAAACAGCTGCTAGAAGAGCTGACTCAAGGCTTAGGCGACGCAGAAGATTTATAAATTAAACCCAGATAATGGTTAACATTAAAAGCGCGACTTAGTCGCGCTTTTTGTTGCTGTTATTCAGTAAAAATCGCTTTTACTTCGTTAAGCATATCGTTATATTCATCGTCACTGAACATATCAAGTGATTCAATCACGCCTTTGTCCATGTAAGTTTGCAATGCCGCAGACTTATCAGAAACCTGTAAGATCCCTTCTAAAATCGCGCCAATACGAATAAAATCAACATAGCAAATATGCTCTGGACGATAGTTTGGATTTGCCCAGCTTTCAGCTACTTCTACAAACTCATCAGTAAAGCCCCAAGCACGCATAATTGCGCCACCTACTTTACCACCCAGCTTTTGAATGGCATGAGCAAGGAAACTTGGGTTTGCGAACACCTCGGGGTGCTTTTCAGCTTCTGTTAAAATGGGCAGTACGCCAATGTTATAAACCAATGCCGCTAAGGTAATTGTGTCGCGATTCAATGATGTATGCTTATTTCTGCGTAAGAAGAAGTCCATCAAGGTAATTGAGTGACATGCTACTTTGAGGGTTTTCTGCCATGCCTTGTCCATATAGCCTTTGATAAGCTCATTATGCGATACAAACAGCTGCTCCATTGCCATTGCAGTTGCAATGTTCTTAATTTGACGCAGGCCAATTCGTGTTACAGCTTGGTGTAGATTTGTAACTTTAACTGAGCGCCCCATAAATGCACTGTTGGCGACTTTGATCATTCGTGCTGATAATGCCGGATCATGAGAGATGACATCTGCCATATCCATCAAGTTTACCTCGGGGTTATCCGCGGCTTGCCTTACCTTCACTGCAACTTCTGGTAAGGTAGGTAACACTAAAGTGTCATTATTTATTCTGTCGACCAATATGGTCAGTAATGCATTTTCTGTTGACATATGTGTGCCATCCTCTTGGGTTAGCCCGCCTAAACAAAGACAGACTAATGACTGACATTATTAGATTAGTTATAGTTTTAGTATTGTCTAACTTAGCGCTAAAGTTAAGAAATTCACAGAAATTATCTATTTTTTATATTTTTTATATTTTTTAACTTCTTAACTCATAAATAAATATTGCTTCTAGTGCTGTAAACTTGCCATATATATGTCAGGTTTGCTTTAATGCATAGACTTTTTGTTTTCTAAGCAATGACTCTCACTTTTTTAACGGGCAAAAAAATGACATTAAATAAAATTAGCCAAGCACTTATCTTATCAGGTGCTGTTTTCCTTGGTGCATGTTCTGACCAGCAAGCTACCACTTCTCAAACTAAGCCTGCTGCAGAGCAAACAAAGCAAACTACTGAACAAAACAACCCACAACTTATCAATGCTGAGAAAAGCCGCTTAGACATTTACACTGACTTTACGCTTACTTCTGATCTTAGCCACTTAAGCGATAACCAGAAGCAAATGATTGGCAAGTTAATCGATGCCTCAAAAATCATGGATGAGCTATTTTGGCGCCAAGCATTTGGTGAGAGCAAAGACGCTTTCTTAGCAAAAATTAATGATGAAAAAGTTCAGAAGTTTGCAGATATTAACTACGGCCCTTGGGATCGCTTAAACGGTGACCAAGTATTCTTGTCAGGCTATGAAGAAAAGCCACTAGGCGCTGAGTTTTACCCAAGCGATATCACAAAAGAAGAATTAAACAACGCAATCGTTGATGACAAAACCGGTCTTTACTCCGTGATCAAGCGCGATGAAAAAGGCCTTCTTTATAGCGTGGCTTACTCGGTTGAGTACGCACAAGAGCTAGAAAAAGCAGCTAATTTATTACGCGAAGCAAGTAAATTGGCTGATGATAAAGAATTTGCTAACTACCTAAGCATGCGCGCAGACGCACTAGTAAGTGATGACTTCCAACCATCTGATTTTGCCTGGATGGATATGAAAAATAACCCAATTGACGTGGTTATTGGCCCTATCGAAACCTATGAAGATCAATTGTTTGGTTACCGTGCAGCGTATGAATCTTATGTATTAATTAAAGATTTAGCATGGAGCGAGCGTTTAGCTAAATTTGCCGCTTTCTTACCTGAGCTACAAAAAGGTTTACCTGTAGACGAAAAATACAAGCAAGAAGTCCCAGGCTCTGATGCTGACCTTAATGCTTATGATGTTGTTTATTACGCAGGCCACTCAAATGCAGGTAGTAAAACAATTGCTATCAACCTGCCAAATGATGAACAAGTTCAGCTAGAAAAAGGCACTCGTCGTTTACAGCTTAAAAACGCAATGCGCGCTAAATTCGATAAAATCTTAGTGCCAATTTCAGAGCAGCTAATTGTTCCTGAGCAGCGTAAACACATTACCTTTGATGCTTTCTTCGCAAACACTATGTTCCACGAAGTAGCGCACGGTTTAGGTATTAAAAATACCATTACTGGTAAAGGAACTGTTCGCCAATCATTGCAAGAGCATGCAAGTGCCCTTGAAGAAGGTAAAGCGGATATCTTAGGCCTTTACATGGTTGAGCAATTACTTAAGAAAGGCGAGATCACTGACGGTACGTTAGAAGATTACTACATCACCTTTATGGCTGGTATCTTCCGCTCAGTACGTTTTGGTGCATCAAGCGCACACGGTAAAGCGAACATGATCCGCTTTAACTTCTTCGCTGAAGAAGGTGCATTCTCTAAAAATGCTGACGGCTTATACAGCGTTAACATGGAGAAAATGAGCCAAGCAATGGAGAAACTATCTAACCTAATCCTTACTATTCAAGGTGACGGTGATTACCAAAAAGTTGATCAGCTAATCGCAACTCATGGCGACATCAAAGCTGAACTAGCTAAAGACTTAGAAAAACTAAGCCAAGCTAACATCCCTGTTGATGTTACTTTCAAACAAGGTAAAGAAGTATTAGGTCTTTAAGCCTTATTCTTCTCTAACAAAAAACGCTGCAATTGCAGCGTTTTTTGTTGCCTGAAATCGAGTAAAACACGACTAGTGTGCAACGAAGTTCAAACCATATTTGGAGTTTAGTTCTAAAATATCCCCGTTGATCAGCATTTTGTGAAACTCGGCATTAAAAGCATCAATAAATTCATCGAGTTCGCGTTGTTTACTAAAGCCATAGTAGCCCTGATTAACCGTCACCGGCGGCGATAAAACAATCACTTTATCTGCTATATCTAAACTGTCGATCACAGGCTTTGCAGCCCGAGGATGGGTAAGAATTAAGTCAACTCGGTTATGCATCAATTGTAAAAAGCTAGCCCGCACATTACCCACTTCAGATAGCGATAAATTTGCCTCGTTACGCTTAAATTCAGGACCATAGTTCCAACCTCGAATTATACCAATAATATCTTTTCGCAAACTGGCAAAGTTTCCAACCCAAGTCACATCGTTGTTCTTTTTGGTATATAAAACAATCGGGTCTTCGTAAAAAGGTAAGTCACTAAATTGCATATACTGCTGACGTAGAATGGATTTGTAAGGGCCGATAATGGCATCAGCCTGACCTTGCTCTACCATTTTTAAAGCGCGTTTTAGTGGCATGATATCAATAACCAACTCATGCCCTAAACGTCTGCAAATTTCGTGTGCGATATCGGCACCTAAGCCGACCACTGTTCCTTGCTGATCTTGTTCTAAAATGGCAGGAAAGTGGCTACCGACAAAATAGTAACTTTTAGCCACACATGAAAAAGAGCTCAGAATAAGCAACACGGCAAACACTGTGTGTTTCATTTATTCTGCACCTCTGTATTTATCATCCATTTAGCTTAGTTCAATATAACTAGATCAAACAGTTTAAAAATGCGCTTTTAATGCGGCAATTTGTTCGTCGCTATAAGGTACTGCAGGTAATTTACCCCAGATTGGTGTTGGCCAAGCTGCATCAGTTGTGAAACGCGCAATATGATGAACATGTAATTGCGGTACCATATTCCCTAGTGCTGCTACATTGAGTTTGTCTGGGTTGAATACCTGTTGTAATAATTTACTCAGTTTGCCCGACTCTTGTAATAAGGTAATTTGTAGCTCTTCAGAAAGGTCGATTATCTCTTTAACGCCAGCGACTCTTGGCACTAAAATAAACCAAGGATATTGGCTATCATTCATCAGCAATACTTTACACAGTGGCCAATCAACAAGCTCAATGCAGTCGCGTTGTAGTTCTGGGGCCAAAGAAAACGGCGTATCAGTATTTTTCATCAGTAAATCCTTTAATATTGGGTAAACAAACCTTACTTTATAGCATTTTGTTGCAGTTGCCTAAGCTTACCATTACCATCGTGGCAGTTTTTATTCGAGCGAAGGTGCTCCTGTGCTAAAAAAAATTAAATCTCTCTCACTTGCTTTGCCAGTGCTGGCAACAGCATTCAGTGTGACCGCTGAACCGCTTACTCTTGAGCGTATTTTTGACGATCCAAGCTTAGCAGGCAAAGCGCCTGTACAACTTAAATTCTCTCCAGATGGCAGTCGTGTAACTTACCTGCAAGGTAAAACCGATGATTACAATCGCTACGACTTATGGGAATACAACTTAAAAGATAACAAAAACCGCTTATTAGTTGACTCTGCTGCACTATTTTCTGGTCCAGAAAACTTATCTGATGAAGAAAAAGCACGCCGTGAGCGCCAACGTATTTTTGGTAAAGGGATCTTAGAATATAAATGGTCAAAAGACGGTAAAGCGCTTTTATTCCCGCTTAATGGCGACCTTTACTATTATGAGCTTGCCTCAGCTAAAAGCCGTAAATTAACCGACACAGAAGCATTTGAAACCGATGCACGTTTCTCACCTAAAGGCCATTATGTGTCGTTTATTCGTGAGCAAAACCTCTACGCACTTAACTTAAAAACGGGTCAAGAAATCCAATTAAGTAAAGATGGTGGCGGCGTTATTAAAAACGGTATGGCCGAGTTTGTTGCGCAAGAAGAAATGGGTCGAATGACTGGCTACTGGTGGTCTGGTGATGAGTCTAAAATCGCTTATACCCGTGTTGATGAAAGCCCAGTAAAAGAAGCGATCCGTAATGAAATTTACGCCGATGAAGTAAAGCTATTTAATCAACGCTACCCGTTTACAGGTACCGACAACGTTAAAATTCAGTTAGGTGTTGTAAGCATCAACAATCAAAAAACTGACTGGGTTGATTTAGGCGACGATCAAGATATTTATATCGCTCGCGCAAAATGGTTAAAAGATAACAAAACGCTTTCATATCAGTGGCAAGACCGCTCGCAACATAACTTAGAGTTACGTTTTTATAATAGCGACACTAAAAAACAAACCGTTGCCCTAACAGAAACCAGTGATACTTGGATTAACCTGCACTTTGATTTGCAGTTCTTAAACGATAAGAAACATTTCGTTTGGGCATCTGAGCGCGACGGTTTTAAACACCTTTATTTATACCGCACAAACGGTGAAATGATCCGTCAAATCACCCAAGGTGAATGGGTTGTTGATAGCTTAAAAGGTATCGATGAGAAAAAAGGCATCGTTTATTTTGCAGGTCGCAAAGATACAGCACTTGAGAGCCACTTATACAGCGTACCGCTATTCAAAAAAGGCGAAATTAAACGCGTAACTGAGCTAGGTGCTTACCATAATGTGGTAATTGCTAAAGACAACAAAACCTTTATCGATAACAGCTCTTCAGTGAATAAGCCTGGCTCTGCGGCATTACGTAAAATTAATGGCGAATTCATCACTTGGCTTGAAGAGAACAAGTTAGATAAGTCACATCCATTAACGCCTTACCTAGCTGATTTGATCACGCCTGAATACGGCACGTTAAAGGCTGAAGACGGACAAATCATGCATTACCGTTTATTCAAGCCAACTAATTACCAAGATGGTAAAAAGCATCCAGTTATTGTTAACGTGTATGGCGGCCCTCATGCTCAGCGCGTAACGAACAGTTGGCGTAGTAAAAACTTATACTTCCAGTACATGGCACAACAAGGCTATGTTATTTTCCAACTTGATAACCGTGGTTCATACAACCGTGGTAAAAAGTTTGAAGACGTGATTTATAAGCACTTAGGTGTTGCTGAAGTGGCAGACCAAATCAAGGGTGTTGAGTTCTTACGTACCCTTGATTACGTTGACCCTGAACGTATCGGTATTTATGGCCACAGCTACGGTGGTTATATGGCGCTTATGACTATGTTTAAAGCGGGCGACTACTTCAAAGCTGGTGTTTCTGGTGCGCCAGTCACTGATTGGGCACTTTACGACACTCACTACACTGAACGTTATGTAGGTCACCCTGCAACTAACGCGAAAGGTTACGAAGCAAGTGCAGTTTTCCCATATGCCGAAGGCTTAAAAGGCCCACTGATGATTTACCACGGTATGGCAGATGATAACGTGTTATTCACTCACGCCACTAAGTTATTCAAACAACTGCAAGATCAAGAAAAGCAGTTCGAAATGATGACTTACCCGGGTTCAAAACACAGTTTACGTGGCAAGAGCGTACAAACGCACCTACACCAAACCATCACCAGTTTCTTCAACCGACACTTTAACGTTGAGTAATCACGTTTAATTTCGGTGACTTAGACTAAAGGCTGATTGTTAAATCAGCCTTTTTTTTGTCTCAATGTATTCTACTATTTAACTAGATTTTCGACCTATTTTAGCTACGCTTAATACATTGCTCCTATGGGCATGACGAAGGAATACACATGAATTTACGCCGTTTTACAATTTTTCAGCGCCTCGCCATGTTAGTGAGTGTGGTCGTGATAGGGCTGATATTTTTAAGCGTCTCGAGTTTAACGCAGCAATACAGCTCGCTAAAGCAAGAGCAATACATTAAGACCCAAAACCTTGTTGAGTCTGCTTACTCTATTATTGAGCATAACTATGAATTGTTTGAGCAAGGTAAGCTGAGTGAGCAACAGGCCAAACAAGCAGCCCTCGAAACAATTTCTGCACTACGTTATGACAACAACAATTACTTTTGGATCAACGATTATCAACCCGTAATGGTTATGCACCCGTTTAAGCCCGAATTAAATGGTAAATCGCTAGCGGGCAGTAAAGATCCAGATGGCGTGTTGTTATTTGTCGATATGGTTAATATCGTCAAAAAACAAGGTGAAGGTTTTATTCCCTACAAGTGGCCAAAGCCAGGTAAAGATAAGCCGGTTGATAAAATTGCCTACGTAAAAGGCTTTGATAAATGGCAATGGATTGTTGGTTCTGGTGTCTATATTGATACTATTGAAGAGGCATTCTCTTCGCTACGTAACCATGTAATTATTACCGCAGTTGTGATTATTGCCCTACTGGTTGCGCTAAGCTACCTAATTGCCAATAGCATCTTGCGCCCGACACAACTTGCCGCCGACATGATGAAAGACATCTCACAAGGTGAAGGCGACTTAACCCAAAAGCTTGATGAAAATGGCAATGATGAAGTGTCTCGTTTATCGCGCTACTTTAATTTGTACACCGCAAAAATGCGTGAGTCACTCAAACATGTTGCCCACAATGCCGAGCAAGTAAATCAGTTTGCCCATAGTGTTGATGATGCCAGTAAAACCAATCACTCTTTTATTGAGCTACAAAACGACAGCTCGACTCAGGTAGCAACCGCGATGGAACAAATGACTCATCAAATTCACGATGTTAGTCAAAATGCCGACCAAGCTGAACATGCCGCTAATGAAGCGGCACAAAATGCCGAAGCGGGCAAGCAGGTTCTCAACAAGACCATCACCGCCATTGAGACCCTGTCGCATAATATTGAACAAGTGAGTAAGGTAACGGCGGATCTTGCTGCAGAGAGTAACAACATTGGCTCAGTACTGGATGTTATCCGTAGCATAGCTGAGCAGACCAACTTACTGGCACTCAATGCTGCCATTGAAGCGGCCCGTGCTGGTGAACAAGGTCGAGGCTTTGCCGTAGTGGCTGACGAAGTGCGTACATTAGCAAGTCGCACAGGTAAAAGTACCGACGAAATTCAAGCTATGATCAGTAAACTACAAACCGGCGCACAAGCTGCTGTTGATGCAGTTTCGGCAAGCCAACAGTTATCAACCGAAACAGTTTCACAAGCAGGTGAAGCAAATAGCTCATTGAGTGAGATTGAGCGACTTGTCTCTATTATTAAAGATATGAACAGCCAAATCGCCCGTGCTACCGAGCAACAAACCAGCGCCGCAGATGAGGTTAATTTACGGATTAATGAGCTTTCACAATCAACCGAACAATCACTGTCGAATACCGAAGGACTTTCGAACGCCAGTGAAAACTTAAAGCAAAGCTCACAAGCGTTAAGTGATGTCGTTAACCGCTTCAAGCTCGACTAACACCACAAAAAAAGCCCCACACTGCTGTGCGGGGCTTTTCAAACTTAAAACTTATAGATTTTAGCTTTTAGCTTATAAACAATAACGAGCGAATAAGCTGCTTACTGTTGCTGCGGTAGGCTTACCATGTTGCCAATCACCACCTTCTACGCCGCTACCTGCGATGTCCATATGAACATACGGTAATGGTTGCGCTGATTCAGTGCCATGTTTATCTAAACCACCAACAATCGCTAAGAATGCCATTGGGAACTGGTGACCACGAGCTGTCACTGCAGAAGCAGCATTGTTACTTGATAAAACATCGTCAGCTAACGTGCGAGGACGAATAAAGTCATAATCTTCACGGCGGCTACGAGATACTTCGGCGCCATCTGCCCATAAATCGCCTAAGTCAGCAATTTGGCGCGAAATTTTCGCTGCGCGAGCTGGACCATTTTCAACATATGCGCTGTAAGGACCCATAGCACGTGCTGCGTGGCCTGTTAGTGTTGCAACAGTGAATAGCTCTGGATTTACTTCGTTTAAGGCGCGATCTTTCATTTCACTTAGTAAGTCACCCATTGCTAAACGACCTTCAGCATCTGTGTTACCGATACGAACACGCACACCTTCACGGCTGGTAATGATTTCATCAGGAACAAAACAATCAGAACCAATTGAGTTACGAACTACGGCTAAGTAAGCAATCACTTTTACGCCTTTTGGTGCAAAGTCAGCCACTGATTTCATAAAACCAGCAACCGAAGCTGCACCGCCTTTATCGCGGCTCATACCTGCCATAAAGCCACCCACTTTAAGGTCTGCACCACCGGTATCGTAAACTAAACCTTTACCAACAAACATTAAGGTACGCTCAACGTCGCCTTCAGGCACGTATTCTAGTTTTACAACACGAGGGTGATGACGCTCAACAGCGTAAGATGCGCGCGCTACAGTGCTCATCATTGGGTAATCTTTATCGATAGTGTTGATATCTGAAATCACTTCAACAGACACCTTGCTACCCGCAAATAACTCAACGCAGTAATCAGCAAAACGTGGTGGTGCCATACGCTCAGGCTCGGTACCACATAAATCACGTGCAGCGTATTGACCCGCAGCAATAGCATTAAGCGCTTTGCTCATTGCCTCATCTGCACCCACTAGGCTAATTTGGCTAATTGGTTCAATCGCTTGGCCGTGGAACTCACGTGCCTCAAGTGGTTGCCAAAGCGCTTGGCAAGCACCTAAATAAGCCACTTCAAGGGCATGCTTGTAACGGCTATCTTGATTTACGTTAGCAAGTAAAATTGCAGGCTGAGTGCTACCCGATGCTTTCGCCTCTAGTACACCTTGCTTCGCTGCATCAAAGTAACGACGAACATCATCATAATCACGATTTAGAGGGCCTGTAGGCGCTAAGATAACGCGTTTAGAGTCAATAACAAGTAATGTCACTTGTTTGCCAATACGTGCGTCTACAGCTTGTTGAGCGCTAATAGCTTGGCTTAAGCTTGCGTCTGCTAAAGAAGAAAAATCATCACCGATAATAATCAATGCATCGTGATTTGCATCCGCTAATTGCGGGGCTGCAACTGCATGAGGGTATGCCATAAAAAAAGGTCCTGCTGTTAGAAACATAGGACCTTATTATCATTGATTTAGAGCGCTATTGCCAGCCAAGTAAGGCAACTTACGATATGGCTGGCAAGCTAAGTTTACTGCTCTGTAATGTGTGCTGAGTCTTTACGATGCTTAACAATCACAGACCAAGCTTCAAGCATAACCAGTACACTCACAACCAGTACTAACAAATCAAGTGTCACCAGTAACCAGTTACCTTGTTGATAGTACTCGCCCAGTTTAATAACCCCAGCAAAGAACGCCATAACTAATACAAAACTCATTGGGATCAAGGTGTATTTAGCCGGGCGATTCGCTTTAATAAGCATTACCGAGATAACCAGTAGGGTTAAGCTTGCTAAGATTTGGTTAGTCGAACCGAATAATGGCCAAATAATCATACCGCCACTACCGTCAGCGCCACCAGCACCAAAAGCAAGCAGTAAACAGCTAAGTACTGCAATGAGTGTAGCTACAATACCATTACGAATGATGCTGATATTATAAATATCACCCCACTCTTGAATGATATAACGCTGCAGGCGCACGCCAGAGTCCATCGTAGTCCCCGCAAATAAGACCACCATTACGGCAAGTAAGGTTGATGCCACCTCTTGCGAGATACCCCAACCACTTTCAATTAAGTTTGCGCCACCATTAATAAAGGCGCTCACACTACCGGCACCTAAGTGACTGTAAATTTCGTGCCATTCTTCAGGAGATACCGCAAGTGCAACACCACTTACTGCAACTAGTGTAATAAGCGCAAGCATACCTTCACCTACCGCACCTAAGTAACCCACAAAGCGACCATCAGTTTCTTTGTTCAACTGCTTAGAGCTGGTACCTGAAGACACAATACCGTGGAAACCCGATACCGCACCACAGGCTATGGTCACAAATAGCAATGGAATAATACTTGGTGTATCTACCGCAGTTTGAGTATTAAACGCAGGCGCTGTGATATCCGGCATTGACACAAAAACCGCACCATATAGTAATACTAAACCAACCAATAACTGCATACCGTTGATGAAGTCGCGTGGTTGTAAAAGCATCCATACTGGCAATAATGAAGCAATGGCTGCATAGATAAATAAGATGATGATCCAGTTCGCATTCGCACTTAAGCCAAACATTTCATCAGGTAATGAAATCGGCATACCACTACCAAGGTAAATAGTGTAATAAAGAATTCCCACACCAATTAAACAAAGCGGAATTAACGACACTTTACGGCGTAGTAACTGGCCAATAACTAAGGCCACGACAATCGCTGACCAAGCAGGGAATACCGCGTTAGGTTGCGATACAAATGACTTGGCAATCACCACACCAAATACCGCATTCACCATCAGTAGTACTAAGAACACCACAATCATAAATAATGCACGGGTGCGTTTACCAATTACGCTTTCAGACAAAGCGCCCATTGATTTGCCTTTGTTACGCGCACTGGCCCATAGAGCGCCCATGTCGTGAACACCAGCAAAAAAGATAGTACCAAATACCACCCAAAGTACCGCAGGCACCCAGCCCCAATATACGGCAATCGCAGGGCCAACAATTGGCGCTGCACCTGCAACAGAGGTGAAATGGTGACCCCATAACACAACTTTGTTGGTTGGCACATAATCCACACCATCCTCAAGTTCATGAGCGGGTGTGACAAAATTATCATCCATTTTAAATATTTTTTCGGCGATGAATTTCGAATAAAAGAACCATCCGAACAACATACCGACTATTCCGAGCAGCACGATTACGACCGATTGCATAGTCATCTCTCTTATTAAGTTATAATGTTGTCTAAGGTGTTGAACTAGGCAGGCCTAGCACCCCAACTAGACACTAACAAACTTTCAAGCACCAAGGTGTTAACCTTTAGTCTAATATACTCAGCTGAAAATGCTCGTGAGCTTGACTCTTTATTCCGACACCTATCCCTAACAGGCGTACTGGCTGGTTGTTACCTCGCTCATAGGCTTTACTCATTAACTCAGTAAAAATGCGTTCGTCTAATTGATGGTGGCTTTGATCGGCACTGGTCACGACAAAATTGGCAAACTTGACCTTCACAGATAACTTATTGATGCGGTTGTTTAATTGCTGTTTATCAAGACGGCGAGTTAATTCATCCATCAAGCGGGGTAACTGGCTTAAACACTCATCTAAATTATTTTTGTTGTATTCATAGGTGTGCTCAACACTGAGCGACTTTCGTACTCGCTCAGTTGACACTTTGCCAACGTACTCGCCTGCACACTTTTGATATAAAGACACGCCAAAATTACCAATATGCTGCTGCATCCAATTAACCCCTTTCGCGCGCACATCAGCCCCAGTGTAAAGCCCTTTAAGTTGCAGCTTTTCTAATGTCACCTTGCCAACGCCAGGGATTTTGCCAAGCGGTAAACTCGCCAAAAAGTCATCAACTTGATCGGGCAATACCACAAACTGACCATTAGGCTTGTTTTCATCGCTGGCAATTTTGGCAATAAACTTAATTGGCGCGACGCCTGCTGAGGCTGTTAGTCCGGTGGTGTCATAGATTTCTTGGCGGATTTGCTCCGCCATCAGTGTTGCACTGCCTTTGCACGCAGTACTGTCGGTTACATCAAGGTAGGCTTCATCTAACGATAACGGCTCAATAAGGTCCGTGTACTTTGCAAAAATGGCGCGAATTTGCGTGGAGATTTCTTTATAAACCTGCATTCGTCCGGGCACGATAACCAGATCGGGGCACAGTTGCTTGGCGTGATAGTTCGACATCGCCGAGCGCACACCATATTTACGGGCAATATAATTAGCAGTTGAAAGCACCCCGCGACGACTATTACCACCTATAGCCAGTGGCACATTGGCAAGCGCGGGGTTATCACGCATCTCCACGGCTGCATAAAAGCAGTCCATATCGATGTGAATGAATTTTTTCATCAGGAATACAACAACTGTTTATATATACAGTTATTATATTTAAACTTCCTGAGAGTGCAAGCTAAGAGGTTTGGCTTGTTTGTTGGTTTGGTTTTTTTCGGCTAATAAGCCGTGAACCAAATAACCAAAACGCGGCTTCTAATAACAAGCCCACGACAATTAAAGCGATAAATCCTGACATTGTGCCCATGCTATAACAGAGCAAAGCTAGAGCTAGCAAGATGAAAAGTGCAATCCACTTTATCACCTTCAAGGTTAGTTGCTGCATAATTAAGGTCCTTTAATGTGTGTTCATTTTGCTCACACTTTACGTAAGCGTGAACTTATAAATCTAGCACAATCTACTGAGCTTTCTAATTTCCTTGAGCTAAAAGCAGCATATTGCTAACCTAAGATTTCTCACAATCAACGAAGATTTACTATGCAATCGTTTATAGAACAACACCCTATCAGAACAAAAATTAATGTTGCATGGGGCGAAATGGATGCCCTGCAGCACGTCAATAATGTGGTGTATTTTCGCTACTTTGAAACAGCCCGTATCGATTTTTTTACTCAACTAGGCTTTCTTAAAGATTTACAAGCAACAGGTGTGGGCCCGGTGATCAGCGAAAACAATGCCCGCTATAAACGCCCTGTGACATTTCCTGATACTGTGTATGTTGGTGTAAAGATTAGTGACATTGAACAAGATCGTTTTATGATGCATTACACTGTATTTAGTGAAAGCCAAGACGCAGTAACAACCATTGGCTCATCACAAGTGGTTATGTTTAATTTTAAAACGGGTAAAAAAGCACAGTTAAATGATGAGTTATTAACTGCACTTAAAGCCCATTCTAGCGATTAACAAGGATCTACTATGCTTTATAGCCCACTTGGTCGAAGTGGTATTGATGTATCTCGTGTCTGCTTAGGTAGCATGACATGGGGTATGCAAAACAACCAAGCCGATGCCGATGAACAAATCGCCTATGCATTAGATAAAGGCGTTAACTTTATTGATACCGCCGAAATGTATGCCGTACCACCTTCTCCAGACACCTACGGTAAGACAGAAGAGATCATCGGTAATTGGTTAGCGCGTAATAAAGACAAACGCGATGATCTTGTCATTGCCACTAAAATTGCGGGTAACGGCTTACCTTGGGTACGCGATGCAGGCGATATTACTCGCCAAGCCATTGTTGAAGCCGTTGATGCATCTCTTAAGCGCTTACAAACTGATGTTATCGATTTATACCAATTACATTGGCCTAACCGTACATCACCGCACTTTGGTAAACAATGGCCAGGTAAAGTGTGCTTCTCAGAGGCTGACACTGATCAAAATATCGCGGGTATGTTAGATATTCTTGAAGGGCTGAATGACTGTATCAAGGCTGGTAAAATTAAGCACTGTGGTTTATCAGACGATACACCTTGGGGCATCAGCCAGTACTTACGCTTAAGTGAACAGCATAACCTTCCGCGTATGGTATCGATTCAAAACGAATTTAGTCTACTGCACGCCAAAGACTGGCCGTATTTGATTGAACAATGTATTCATGAAGATATTGCTTACCTACCTTGGTCACCGCTAGGTGGCGGCATGTTAAGTGGTAAGTACTTAAATGGTGCCCGCCCTGAAGGTAGCCGTTGGACGCTAGTGCAACGTAATGGCCTATTCAGAGACACTGCACAATCACGGGCTGCGATCGCTGAATATGTTGAAATTGCTAACGCCTTTAATTTAACACCTTCACAACTCGCACTAGCATGGTGTGATCAGGTAGATGGCGTAAGCTCTACAATTATAGGAGCAACATCAATGACGCAGTTAAAAGAAAATATAGATGCTTTTTCTGTGCAATTAAGCGATGAAGCTAACGATAAAATCGCTGACGTATTTAACCGCTATCCGATGCCTTTCTAAGCAATTATTTGCATTAGTATAAGCCTGTTACCTGACAGGCTTATTAATACTTATTCATCATTTTTATACTCTACCTACAATTTTACCCATACTTTAGTGTATAGTTATTCATAGTGTTTCACTATGTAGGTTGTTAATGAGTAAATACATAAAACAAGTAGTATGCGTAGTTGCAGGGGTATTACTTGCTCCCATTACTCATGCCTCCGACAAGCTCTCTATTACCTGGCTTGAAACTGATAACAAACCTTTTTTTCTTGATAAATCAGAGCAATATCCTTTTGGTGGCTTATGTAACAATATAACCGACCAGCTGATTGAAGCGATGCCAAACTTTAAGCACCAAAAATCACTATTACCACCAAAACGTTTGAGCAAATATCTCGACGAAGGACATCTTGCCTGCTATGCCTGCATGATCCATCGTGATAAAAAAACCAACCGTGCTACTTACTCAATCCCAACCACAGTGTACCCACCGTTTAGCGTATTAAGTACCAAAGAAAAAGCACTGAAGATTAAGCAAAAACACGGTAACCCAGTGTCATTAATCTCATTATTGACTGATGCAAATTTTATGTTTGGGCAAAATGATGCGCGAAAGTTTGGCAGTAAGCTTGATACTATAGCGAAAAATACCAAGCTTTACGAAAGTGCAGCATTAAGTGGCACCGGCAGCCATGCAAACCAAGCGCTACTATCGCAGTTAGAACATGGCTACATTGATTACACGATTGATTACCCATTTGTTGCTGATTATTACAATCAACAAAACCAACAGAATATTCAAAAACTCAACATTGTTAATCCGGCTCAGAATGTGGTTTTTGGCGCCATTGGTTGCTCAACGAATGCACCTAATAATTATGCCGAAAAAGTGCTAGCAGAAATAAATGAGGCGCTGAAGAACAAGGTACTGCCAAGTGAGAGATACCAGCAAAGCCAACGAACTTGGCTCGAACAAAGCTTTCCTGAGTTTTCAACTTATTATCAGCGCTACATTTTAGAACCGCTTAAAGAGCCTGCCATTGATGAGATAACAACTCCTGCTGACCATCCATAAGTGTTACCGCAAAAGTTGAATTAGCGACAACCTTCCCTACTCCTTCAGGCGTGCCTGTCATAATGATGTCGCCATCTTCTAGATCCATAAATTCAATGATTTCAGCTAAAATTTGCTCTGCGTTATGCAGCATTAACTTTGTATCGCCTAGTTGAGTGTCTTTACCATCAATCTTTAGACTAAATTGATAGTGTAAGTTGGAATTAACGGCAACAAACTCTGTAAAAAGCGCTGAACCATTAAATGCTTTTGCGCGCTCCCAAGGTAGGCCTTTTTCTTTAAGCGTGCTTTGTAGACCTCGCTTTGTTAAATCAAGCCCAAGCCCAACCGCAGCCAGTTGCTTGTTTTTAACTAAAAAACAAAGCTCTGTTTCGTAATGTAAAGTCTCACCTAAGTGTTCACTATTGAGAGAATCGGTGATAGCACTATTTGGTTTTGCAAACAGCACCATATTTGAAGGCATTTCGTTGTTAAGCTCTGCAATATGCGCTGCATAATTACGGCCAACACAAATGATTTTACTAGGTAAAAACGTTTTATCTGCAAATTTAACCTTATGCATTAGTCCTCCGTTAAGTAATTTATTCCAAATAATGGCCTTTACATAAAAAAGGCTAACAGATGCGACAGCACCTGTTAGCCATGAGGAACATTAAGGGAGAAAAAAGTTAGTTGCAAGAAATAGCAGTATCGTTTTTCTTCGAGGTTGTCACATTCAATTTAGCAATCGATACGTGCCATGCACCTTCAGTGGCTAGCTGCCAAGGTGAGAACACTTGTCCAAGTTGCACACCTTGCTCAGCAAAGCAGCTCAAATCGATTGTCAGGGTTTGCCAATCACTTGCTGCTTTAACCTGTTTGCTAATATCAAATTGGCCGTCACAGTTTTCACCGCATTGCATACCCAGCATTAACGGCGCATCAGCAGCTTGGTCTACCTTAATTTGCATTTCTAACTGCCCCGCTTTTTCAACGTATGAACGAAGATCCGACGGGAAAGCCGCCATTAAACGAACCGCAGCCGCTTCTTTACCATTAAAGCTGATTGCGCGCGCATCTTCTTGTACATCTTTATCAAAGGTTTTTACGCTAACAGCGTTAAGTGCTGCACGACTACTAGTCATGGCTTGTAGCTCAGAACCACTTTGTAGTTGCAGTGACCACGGTGCTTTTACGGCACGCTCAAATAGTACTAAGTCTTCTAATTTAGCGGCAACTTGTGATTTTTCGCTTAAGTCATCTGCTAATGTATTTTTATCTTGGTAAGTTAAACCAAAGCCGTAAGGCAATAGTGGCGCGTAATCTTTATCACCACGGTTTTGGTTACCTACCGGGTTATTTGGCCATGAGAACGATAACTTACCTTTAAAGTCATGATTGATAGAGCCATCTTGCTTTTTAAAGATAACATCGCTGATTGCATCACCTTCACTACCTGGTAACCAAGTTGCGACAAACGCATCACTGGCATTGAGCTCTGCATTCACCCACATTGGGCGACCACTAATAAATAGCGACACCACAGGAATACCGGCATCTTTTAGCTTTTTAAGTAGGGCTAAATCAGTTTTATTACCGCGTTGGTATTCAAGGTTATCTAAATCACCATTACCTTCTGCATATGGTTGTTCACCGAATACCACAATCGCAACATCTGGCTTAGCTTCAAATTCGCCATTTATATTGTATTGAACCTGACCACCGGCCTGCTCAACTGTATTTTTGATCCCATCAAAAATTGAAGAGCCACCCGGGAAGTCACTATTTTCGTTACCTGTGCCTTGCCATGTGATTGTCCAACCACCTGACTGCATACCAATGTTATCAGCGCCCTGACCGGCAACTAATACGTTTGAATTTGCTGATAGCGGTAACAACTGTTCTTTATTTTTCAGAAGAACCAATGATTCACGTACCGCTTGTTTTGCAACTGCGCGATGTTCTGCACTACCAATGATTTCTGTTTTACCTGAAAGCGGACGCTTAGCAGGGCTTGGCTTATCAAACAAACCTGCGCGCATTTTTACACGTAAGATACGTGTTACTGCATCATCAATGCGGCTTTGCGCAATTTCGCCACTTTTAACTTGCTTAATAAGGTTTTCATAAAGAGGTTTCCATGCATCTGTTGGCACCATGTACACATCAAGACCAGCATTTGCTGCTTGCGCGCAGTTGCCATTAGTACAACCTGGAATTTGGCCGTGACCGTTCCAGTCACCAACTACAAAACCATCAAAGCCCATTTTGCCTTTTAGTACGTCAGTAAGTAGGTATTTGCTGCCATGAATTTTTTCACCGTTCCAGCTGTTAAATGACGCCATTACAGTTTGTGCGCCAGCACCTAAGCCGCCTACATACCCTTGCGCATGAATATCAAATAACTCTTGCTCAGATGCTGTGTTATTACCTTGGTCATCACCGCCTTCTGTGCCGCCATCACCTAAAAAGTGCTTAACGGTACTTATCACGCGCTTATCAGATAAAAAGTCGTCATCAACTGCACCTTGCAATCCTTTAACAATGGCTGCCGAATATGCTTTCACAATTTCAGGATCTTCAGAATAACCTTCATAAGTACGGCCCCAACGGTCGTCACGAACAACCGCAACCGTAGGCGCGAATACCCAATCGATGCCGGTTACCATCACTTCTTGCGCAGTAGCGGCGGCAATTTTTTCGATTAACTCAGGGTTGTTTGTTGCACCTAAACCAATGTTATGAGGGAATAGTGTCGCACCAATAACATTATTGTGACCATGCACGGCATCGGTGCCCCACATAGTCGGAATTGAGCTGCCATCGAGCGAGTCATCAATTGAGGCTTGATACATTTTTTCAGCAAGATCAATCCAATCTGCGGCACTGGCATGTTTATCATTATTTGGGAATGCGCCACCGCCATTAAGGTAAGAACCAAAGCCGTATTTACGCATATCTTCAACGGTAATATCGCGAATTTCTGGTTGGATCATTTGCGCAATTTTTTGCTCAAGGGTCATATTTGCCAGCATATTTGCAATTTTTGCTTCCATTTCTGGATTTGCAGCAATGCCCGTTTCGATGTTTGGCCAAATTTCTTGCTCAGCGCTCACGTTTGCCACCTTATCTTGCCCAGTGCAAGCTGTCATGCTGGCGCCTGCCATCATTAACGAGAAGAGTGTGAATGTTTTTTTCAATTTCATTTTTACACCTATGAAGATTGCTGAGTCTGAGTCGATACTTTTGAGCCAACCAGCGCAAAGTAAGTAATATATAAATAACAGGCGATAGGTAAGAATAACGCCATTTGTACGCCAATAGAATCGGCTAACACACCTTGTAGTAATGGAATAATTGCGCCACCTACAATCGCTAAACATAAAATACCAGAACCTTTTGATGTGTACTTACCAAGGCCGTGTAAAGCAAGGCTGAAAATGGTTGGGAACATAATCGAGTTACATAAACCCACAAGCAGAATTGCCCACATAGCCAGGCTGCCCTCACCTGTCATGGCAATAACAACCAGTAAAACAGCCAATAAGCCATGACATGCTAACACCTTACCTGCATTAAATTTTTGCATTACCACTGCGCCAATAAAACGACCAACCATGGCTCCTGCAAAATAGTAGCTAATATAATGCGCGGCTTCGTTTTCTGGTAAACCCGCAATGTTATCTAGGGTCAAAAAGCCGACTAAAAAGCTGCCAATCGCCACCTCTGCGCCTACATACACAAAGATACCTACAGCACCTAGAATTAGGTGGCGGTAACGCCAAACACTACCTAAATCAACAAAGTCTTCTAAGTCTTGATGTGCCGCTTCGCTATCACTTTCTTTACCTAATTTTGGCAGTTTTAAAAACGCAAAGATAACCGCAAGTACAAGTAAGGTTAATGACAACATTAAATAAGGGAGTTTCACTTCCTCTGCTGTAGCTTGGCTAATTTCAGAGAGAATTAACCAACCACCAAAAATTGGCGCGACTGTTGTTCCTAAAGAATTAAAAGCTTGCGTCATAGTCAAACGCGAAGACGCTGTTTTTTGTGGACCAAGAACACTTACATAAGGGTTAGCAGATACTTGTAAAATAGTGATACCCGAAGCAAGAACAAACAAAGCCAATAAAAATAACTCATACACATGAGCAACAGCAGCTGGGTAAAACAGCGCACAACCAATGGCTGCAACCACTAAGCCGACAACAATACCAAACTGGTAACCAATACGACTGACCAACTTACCTGCCGGAATCGACATCACAAAATACGCGCCAAAGAAGCAAAACTGTATAAGCATAGCCTGCGTATAGTTAAGTGAAAACATGCCTTTTAAGTAAGGGATTAATATGTCATTAAGACAGGTGATGAATCCCCACATAAAAAATAATGTGGTCAATGATGCCAGCGCAAAGTGCTGCTTTGGCATATCTGCTTGGCCTGCTGCAGCCGAAACAGGAGTTGATACATGAGCCATAATTTTCTTCTCTAGTTAATTATATTTATCAGTTTGTTACAGCAAACTCTGGTACTTAATCACTAACAACAAATAGCGAAAAATGTTGCAACATTAAATGTAAGCGCTTACATTTATAACATATAAATCATATTTAGCAATTTATTTGCAGAAAAAATGTAAGCGCTTACAGCGGAGCCAAAACTCTAAATATTCAAGCCTTACACTAACCCAAAGGACGAGTATTAACTGTGTATAAATCAATCTCACTGTTACCAGATTCGGCTTTGCTCAAGCCCGAATTCACTTTTGGGGTGGCAACAGCCTCATTTCAGATTGAAGGGGCACGCGATAAGCGCCTCGATTGTATTTGGGATACATTTTGCGAAAAGCCTGGCACCATTGCAGATCAAAGCCATG
Source organism: Pseudoalteromonas sp. CH_XMU1449-3 (assembly GCF_037027245.1). Lineage (NCBI taxonomy): Bacteria > Pseudomonadati > Pseudomonadota > Gammaproteobacteria > Alteromonadales > Pseudoalteromonadaceae > Pseudoalteromonas > Pseudoalteromonas sp. CH_XMU1449-3. Next base: position 24,785 of record NZ_JAYMDY010000018.1, on the reverse strand, counting down.
GCGATGTAGCTTGCGATCATGTTGCGCGTTGGCAGCAAGATGTCGAGATGATTGCAGATTTGGCTGTCGATGCTTACCGCTTATCTATTTCGTGGCCGAGGGTCATGCAACAAGATGGCTCGGTTAACGAGCAAGGTATGGAATTTTACGCTCAGCTATTATCGGCGTTAAAAGCACGTAATATTAAGACCTACGTCACCTTATATCACTGGGATTTACCTCAATACCTTGAAGATAATGGCGGTTGGTTAAACCGCGAGACAGCCTATAAATTTAAAGACTATGCCGAACTTGTTACTCAACACCTTGGTCACTTAGTTGATTCATTCGCCACCTTGAACGAGCCATTTTGTAGTGCCTACTTAGGTTATGAAGTGGGTGTACATGCACCTGGCATTAAATCGCAACAAGCTGGCCGACAAGCAGCGCACCACTTATTACTTGCCCACGGCCTTGCTATGCAAGTATTACGTAAAAACTGCCCAGACACAGAAGCAGGTATCGTATTAAACTTCAGCCCGACCTACCCTTTAACCGCCGATGATAAAAAAGCCGCAGAGCTTGCTGATCAATACCATAATCAATGGTATATCAAAGCGGTTTTAGAAGGTGCTTACCCATCTTTACTGGATGATTTAGCAGATGAAGTTAAGCCAACTATTATTGCTGGCGATATGGCAATTATTAGCCAAGATGTCGACTTTATTGGCGTTAACTACTATACCCGCATACACTACAGAAATACCGCTGATAACTGGTTTGAAGAAGCAAACCTTACAGATGTTCGCGTTACCGATATGGGCTGGGAAGTTTACCCACAAGGTTTAACTGAACTTTTGGTATCACTTCATCAGCAATATGATTTACCAAAAATGTATATTACCGAAAATGGCGCAGCCATGGCCGATACGTTAGAAAATGGTGAAGTGAACGATATAGAACGAGTAGATTATTATCACACTCACTTAAATGCAGTGTGTGATGCAATTCGCCAAGGCGTTGATATTCAAGGCTACTTTGCGTGGAGCTTAATGGACAACTTTGAATGGGCGTATGGCTACGAAAAGCGCTTTGGGTTAGTTTATATTGATTATCAAAGCCAACAACGCATTTTAAAAGAAAGCGCAAAACAATATCGCGCGCTACTCAAACAGCGATAAAAATAACAACAATCGAGAACACACATGCTGACAAAAAGAGAAAAAATAGCCTACGGATTAGGCGATACAGCAAGTAATATCATCTTTCAAACGGTGATGTTATTTTTAACTTTTTTCTATACTGATATCTTTGGTATTTCACCCGCGATTGTTGGCACCTTGTTTTTGGTGGTGAGAGTCGTTGATGCAATTACCGACCCATTAATGGGAGCTTTAACTGATTCAACCCGCACTAAGTGGGGAAGCTATCGTCCCTACTTACTCTGGCTTGCTTTACCATTTGGGGTGATCAGCATGATCACCTTCACCACGCCCGACCTTCCTGAATCAGGCAAAGTCATTTATGCCTTTGTCACTTACACTTTGCTGATGCTGGTTTACACCGCGATTAATATTCCTTACTCAGCGTTAGGTGGGGTATTAAGTAGCGACCCTAAAGAGCGAGTATCCATTCAATCATATCGCTTTGTGTTTGGTATGCTGGGCGGCTTAATTGTCAGTGCCTGTACTTTGCCTTTGGTAAATTGGCTTGGCAAAGGTGATAACGCAACGGGCTACCAACTCACTATGGCCCTGATGAGCGGCTTAGGTGTAATCTTATTTCTGATTTGTTTTCGCTTTACCAAAGAGCGTGTTGCAGCTCATAACAGCTCATCGTTGAGCTGGAAAACCCGCATGAACACACTATGGCAAAATGGTCCATTTAAAGTGTTGTGCTTTGCTGCATTTATGCTGTTAACCAGTATGGTATTGCGCACGACCCTTGCCATTTACTATGTAAAATATGTACTTGGTGAAGCAGAGCTAGTCACCTACTTTGTTACCATCGGCATGATAGGTAATATTTTGGGCTGTGCCTGTGCAAACCCACTCAGCAAACGTGTTGATAAGAAAACCGCCTATATTCGTTTGCAATATATCTCTGCAGCTATCAGTTGCGTGGCATTTTGGTTGCCGGGTGAACAACTGATACTTGCCTTTGCAGTGTACTTTTTATGGTGTTTCTTCACGCAAATGGCAACCCCGCTACTGTGGGCAAAAATGGCCGACACCATAGATTACGGGCAATGGAAAACTGGTGAAAGGCTAACAGGCCTAGTCTACGCAAGCGTGGTCTTCTTTATTAAGCTTGGTCTTGCCCTTGGCGGTGCCATTGCAGGTTGGTTACTGGCATTTTATGGCTATGAAGCTAATACCGAACTCAGTGAACACACGCTTTCGGGTATATTAATTTCGTTTACCCTTTACCCAGCAATAGGTAGTATGCTTGTCGCTTTTATAATGAAAAGGTATATTCTGGATAACCAAACGGTTGAGCAGATCAGTGCCGATTTATCGTTAAAGCAGCATCCATAATTTTGTTTAAAAAGGAATAACATGGCCACCATTTACGAGGTGTCGAAACTTGCAGGTGTTTCTCTTGCAACCGTTTCACGAGTAATGAACAACAATGCAAATGTCAGTGATGCAACACGTAAAAAAGTCACTGCCGCAATGGATGAGCTTGGCTATCGACCTAACTCAATTGCTCAGTCATTGGCATCAAATTGCTCGAACAGTGTTGGCCTACTGGTCTCTGAATTACAAGGTCCGTTTTACGGGCCTATGATGAGTGGCATTGAAAATACCTTTCGTAACCAAGGTAAGCATTTGATTATTGCTGCGGGTCACAGTGATGAAGAGCGTGAAAAACAAGGAATTGAGTTTTTGATTAGCCGTAACTGCGATGGCCTTATTTTACATGTTGAAGCGGTCAGCGATGACTACCTTATAAAACTCAGTAAAGGCCGTACGCCATTTGTATTGATCAACCGCTATATCAGCGAACTCAGTGATCGCTGTATTTTACTTAACAATATTAAAGGCGGTTACTTAGCTGCGAAACATGTTTTAGAACAAGGTCATAAAGATATTGCCTACATCAGCGGGCCGCTTTGGAAACAAGATGCCAAAGACCGTCTAGAAGGTCATAAACAAGCTCTGGCTGAGTTTAATCTTGAGTTTGATGAAAACCTCTTATTCCAAGGTGATTTCATGGAAGCGAGCGGTTATGAAGGTTTAAAAGCGCTTCATGAACAAACGCACCCATTCACTGCGCTTATCTGTGCCAATGATGAAATGGCAGTAGGTGCCATGGCTAGCGCGCGCGATTTAGGGTTAACTTTACCTAAGCAATTGTCGATTATGGGTTACGATAACGTATTTTTCACCCGTCACGTTTACCCACAATTGAGCACCGTTAATTACCCAATAGATGAGATGGGTCGCATGGCAGCAGATTGGGTGTTAAATCATGTTTATCAAAAACAAACCCCACCACTACAAACGCTATTTGAACCGGAACTGGTAGTTCGGCATTCAATTAGCCGCCAATCAGCTCAGATAACAAGCCAAGGTTAATTGGCTTTAATAACACTTGTTCAATCTCAAGTTGTTCAATTTTTTCTGGCTCTGGCTCTGCGCCACTAACAATGACTAGATTTAAGTCAGGGTGGCGCTGTTTTATTTCATGGGCTAAATCAAGCCCTTCGCCATCAGGCAAATGCATATCGAGTAACACTTTAGCAAAGTTTTGATCGTCACTCAGGGTCGCAAGACACGCAGCACAACTTGGTGCTATAACAGTTTCAACACCTAAACTTTCAAGCAATAATTGAGTGATTTGCGCTGCATCACCGTCGTCCTCAACCAATAAATAGCGCGTACTCTGTAAGGTCACTTCAGGGCTGTCGTCTTGCTCAACTACTGGTTCTGTATTGCCTTCGCAAATGTAATGATTGAGCACTTGGTAAAGCAACCCAGAATCAACCGGTTTTGCAATCATATCGTTAAAGCCAAGCGCACTTAACTCAGTTTTCACCCCTTTCATGGTGGCAGCTGTAAGCGCGATGATTGGTCCTTGATAACCCATTTTACGAAGCTCAATAGTGGCTTCTTTGCCGCCCATAACCGGCATATGCAAATCAATAAATACAATATCAAAAGGCTTACCCGCTTGCTCTGCATTAGCTACTTTTTCAATTGCTTGTTTACCGTGCTCGGCATAATCCACTTCTGCGCCAGTGCTGGTGATCATATGGCCAACGAGATTACGTAAATCTTTTAGGTCGTCGACCACTAATACTCGCCCAGTGGTTTTTAACGTTGTTAGTTTTTGCTGGCAATCGGGGTTTGAATCAAAGCGCAGCACTTGGCGTTCAATATCTCGAATATTGCCAGGGTAAATCGAAAGGGTAAATTCAGAGCCCACGCCTTGCGTTGATTCAAGTTCAATAGAACCTTGCATACGACTAAGTAACTCTGAACAAATAGCAAGGCCCAACCCTGCTCCACCGACATCTCGTGATTCTACATCAGCAATTTGTTCAAATGGTTTAAAGATCAGTGCTTGTTTTTCAGCTGGAATACCAAGGCCTGTGTCTTTAATACTAAAAAACAGCATTTCTCGTTCATTAACCCAAGCAGTCCAAGCTCGCACTGTGATCTCGCCTTGGTTGGTAAACTTGATTGCGTTGTTGATGATGTTAATGAGGATTTGGCGTAACCGTGTAGCGTCTGTGTTTATAACTAAAGGCAAGGCTTGCTGTGACTCAAATTTAAGCGATAAACCTTTATCAAGCGCAGAAACGCGCATTAAGGTATAAACGTCAGCCATTAGGCTATCTAAGTTAACATCACTGCAATTGAGCTCCAGTTTATCGGCAGCAATCTTTGATAGGTCGAGCACATCATTAAGCAAACTCAGTAAATGTTTACCATTTCGGTAAATCACACCCAACTCATTTTGAGCATGCTGATTTTTATCACTTTGCATGAGTAACTCTGTGTAACCCAAGATAGAAGACAGAGGTGTGCGTAACTCATGACTCAAATGGGCCAAAAAGCGGTCTTTAGAGCGGTTTTCAGCTTCTGCTTTTAAACGCTCAACACGCTCATCTTCAACATCTCGGCGAGCTAAAGCGTAGCGTATAGCACGGGCAAAGCGGCTAGAGTTCATCTCGCTTTTAACCAGATAATCAACCGCACCGGCATCGAGCGCTGCAGAATCGAGAGCTTCATCTGATTGCCCGGTTAGCATGATAATCGGGCCGCGAAAGCCATTTGCCACAGCCCGTTTTAATACTTCGAGGCCATCTGATGCGCCTAAGCGGTAATCTAACAAACAAATGTCATGTTTGTTTTCGCTAAGCTCACTAATGGCCTCTTCAGGGCAACTTAACCACTCAACATCGAATGTATGGGAACCTAATTGGTCTAAGTAATCGCAAGTAAGAATATAATCGTCTTCGTCGTCTTCTACTAAGAGTAATCGGGTTACCTTGTCTAACATTCTTATTCCTTATACCAATTTGCTTAATTTAGTATGATTGCGAATTGGACTTAATCGTTCTGTGATGTTGGCAGCTCTACAAACTCTACCCAGTATTTCCCTAATGTTTGCATTAACTCAACTAAACCTTCAAAAGTAACCGGTTTAGTGATGTATGATGCAGCGCCCAAGTCGTAGCCTTTAACCATATCTTCTTCTTGTTTTGATGTGGTTAAAATCACAACCGGAATCCCCTTTAAGTTAGGGTTGGCTTTGATGGCTTGTAAAGCTTCTCGACCATCCATACGCGGCATATTTAAATCGAGTAAAATCAAGCCCGGACGAGGCGAGTTTTCTTTTTCACTAAATTTGCCTTTACGCTCAAGGTATTCAAGCAGTTCTACACCGTCTTCAACAAAAAACAGCTCGTTCAATACACGGCTTTCGGCCAATGCATCTTGGGTTAATAAACGATCATCTTCGTCGTCATCAGCCATTAAAATGGTAATTGGTTTAACTTTATTAAGTGGCATTACGCCTCTCCTTGTAATGTGAAAAGCGATGCTTCCACGGGTAATTTAATTGTGAAACTTGCACCCTCACCAACGCGACTGCTTGCGGTTATTTCTCCGCCGTGACGCTCAACAATACGGCGACAAACCGATAAACCTATGCCTGTGCCTTTATATTGAGAACGACCATGCAATCGCTGAAACGGAACAAATATTTTTTCGAGGTACTCTTCAGAAAAACCGATGCCGTTATCTGAAATAGTAATAATTTCCCATTCAACATCAGTGTTGTGATTTTCGCTGAATTCTGACGTTCGCTGGTATGTAATATCAATCACAGGCGCAACATCCTCACGCCTAAACTTCACAGCATTAGAAAGAATATTTAAGAACAATTGCAGCATTTGGCTTGGATCGGCTTGAATATGCGGTAAAGTGTCGAGATTAACCGTGGTCTCAGATTCTTTTATCGCAATTTCAAGATCATCAAGAACTTCTGCAACAACTTCATTTAAATCAGTATCAATAAAGTCTTTACCCCGGGTGGTTACACGTGAGAACTCAAGCAAGTCGTTGATTAAATTAGACATACGCTGAGCGGCATTTTTCATGCGGCTAATATAGTCGATGCCTTTTTCACCGAGTTCATCTTTAAACATCTTTTCGAGGCGGTCACTAAAAGCTTGAATCTTACGCAGTGGCTCTTGTAAATCATGACTTGCAACAAAAGCAAAGTCTTCTAACTCTCTGTTAGAGCGGCTTAACTCGTCTGAGTATATGGTTAGCTCTTGGGTACGTTCTGCAACTTTTGCCGCTAGATTCTCATTTTGGCTTTCAAGTTCAGCTCTATATTTAGCTTGGTTACGTTGGTTAATACGAGTTAATACAAACATACCTATAATCAATAAGGTACTGGTCACAGCCGTAATCGCAAATGTTAGCTTAGCTTCATTTCTAATCTCAGAAAGCTTTGCAAACTGCTCTATTTTAAAGTTCAGTTCACGCATTTGAATTTCATCAACTGCAGCGCGGATATCTTTGTATAAATCACGGCCTTGGTCTGTTAATAACAAGCGGCGAGCTTTAACGTCTTTATTTGCAAGGGCCAGATCGGTGGTTTTAGTCATCACCGCAACTTTGTCGTTTACTAAATATATTAAACGAGCAATGCGGTCTGCTTGGCCTTCAATTTCAGAATGAAGACTTTTCACAAGCATAATCTGCGCCTGCATTGAAGCGATTGCATCATTGTAAGGCAGTAAATAATCTTCTCGGTCAGTAAGTAAATAACCACGCTGACCTGACTCAGCTTGCACTACAGATAAATGCAAACGCTCAATCGCGGTGTTAAGCGAGTTGGTGTTATCAAGACTACTTTGTGTTTCGGTGAGTGAGCGAATGCTATTAAGGGCTAAAAACGCATTAGCCACCACGATACACAGCACCACGGCAATAAAGCCAGCCCAACTGACTGCTATTTTTCCTTTTTGTTTTTGCATTTGCTTCCCAGTTTTTAAGTGCTTAATCAGCTGCGTGAGTGTCGCTTATTTCCTGTAAGTGCTCACTACACTGCTGACAATTAGCTATTATTTTATTTAATGCCTCTAGTGCTTTTTGTTTTGGTATATCATTTTCTAATACGAGCTTAACTAACTCTGCATTCATTGAAATACGGTTCAGCGGCGCACGGGCATCGTGCACCATTTTTCGTAAAGACTCGTTATTATTCATAGCTATCCTTTTATTTGTATTCGCCAATGCCTCCATAAGCATTTAAACGGTTATAAAGTGTTTTAGTACTGATCCCCAGCATTTGTGCTGCAATCGTCTTATTACCTTGTACTTTATCTAAAGTAGCGTGGATCAATTCTTTTTCAACTTCTTCAATGGTTTGCCCTGCAACGACTTGGTTTGCTTGGCTCTCTTTATTCACTTTAGAAAATGGTGACTCTAATGATTCAGGTAAGGTAATAGTAGTGCCTTTAGGGTCACTCATAATAAAAGCACGGTGAATAGCGTGGCGAAGCTCACGCACGTTACCTGGCCAATCATGAGCTTCTAGCTCTTTGATTTGCGCCGCTTGCCATTTAAAGTCGGTGCCGTTTTCTTCATTAAGCTGCTCTAAAAAGGCATTGGCAAGCAGTGGAATATCTTCTTTGCGCTCACGAAGCGGTGGAATATCAATGGGGAATACCGCTAAACGAAAGTAAATATCTTCACGTATAACATTGTTTTGCGCAAGGTCGGTCAAGGTGCGGTTTGTTGCAGAAATAACACGGCAATTCACTGCTTGCTCTTTGGTACCACCCACTCGAGTTACTTTTTTGCTTTCAAGCACACGCAGTAAATTTGGCTGCATATCAATTGGCATTTCAGTTACTTCATCTAAAAATAAAGTACCACCAGCAGCTTGCTCAAACACCCCCTCTTTACGCGCAATCGCGCCTGTAAATGCGCCCTTTTCATGGCCAAAAAGCTCGCTACCAATCAGCTCTTTTGAAAATGCACCACAGTTAGTTGCCACTAGAGGACCATCACACTCAGTGGCGTTGTGAATTGCTTGCGCCACCACTTCTTTACCTGCACCACTTTCACCCATCAACATCACATTAGCAGAGGTTGCAGCGACGCGTTCAATCATAGTGTAAAGCTTTTGCATCACCTCAGATTCACCTATTAGAGTGCCGAAGTGGCGTTTAATCGCTGGCGTTGCTTTTTTCTTAGGGGCTGCTTTTTTAGGGTTAAGTACACGCTCAATGTCTTCACGTTGAAGTGGCTTAACTAGGTGGCCGACATTTGGCTCACACATTTCAGCCAACTTACCTTTTACTGAAGGGTGACCTGAAATTAACGTAACACGCGGCGATTGACCGATAGCTTTTAAGTGCTCAAGTAAATGAAGTCCGCTGCCATCTGGCAACATAAAATCTAAAAAAACATGGTCAAACGTATTGTTTTCAAACCATTGCTCAGCTTCAGCAAGGTTCGCTGCGGTATTTATATTGTGCCCTAGGAACTCAACTATATGACAAACTACATCGCTAAATTCACTGTCATCATCAACTAAAAGTACGTTCAACATATTCATTTCCTAAGCTTTTTCTACCATTCTACGCAAAGTTTTTTCGAAAATAAAACTAAACGTTAGATACCTAAATAGTTCTTAATTCCAGTTATATTACCTTATTAGTTTCGATTTAGGGTAAGTATAATGAATTAAATTCGGAAAAAAGGTTATTATGGCGAGTTCAATATTAAGCCAAGCTGTACTTGCATTAATTTAAAGTTGTAATTCTATGAAGTTATTAAGAAAAGTAATTCACCCAAGTTTAAGTAATGACTATGGAACGGTGTTCATTCGTCACACTGCCCGCGCCATTGTTTTAAAAGGTGAACAAATACTACTTTTATACACCGCCCGTTATGATGACTATAGCCTACCTGGTGGTGGCGTTGATGAAGGCGAAAGCATTAAGCAAGGGCTTCTACGAGAGTTACATGAAGAAACAGGCGCACTACAAATTAAAATAAAGCAGCCATTAGGATTATACGAAGAAGTTAGGCCTTGGTATAAAGACGACTTTGATTGTGTTCATATCAAATCTTATTGCTACTACTGTGAAATTAGCGATGAATTTACAGACCCAAAAATGGAGCATTACGAAGTGCAAAATGGCATGCACCCTAAGTGGGTGAATATTTTTGATGCCATCGCACACAACGAAACCACCATGGCAATGAGTGATAAACAGGGACTATCGATTCAGCGCGAGACCTTTTTATTAAAGCTGATTGCTGACACTCTTTAAGTTATTTTACATTACTTTACGCAACCATCAGATATTGTGGCAGTCTATACTTATAGTTAAAACCAATTATGAGAGTAAACCATGAGTAAGGTAGCCCCCCTTTCAAAGCCAACCATCCTTTTACATTGGACCGTTGCCATTTTGTTTATCGGCGTATTCGCGATGGGCATTTATGTTGCTGATTTTGCCGAGCCACCTGCTAAATTTACTTATATGGGTTGGCATAAATCAATGGGCTTAGTGGTATTAGTTTTTGCCATTGCAAGGCTTATTTGGCGTATTAAAGAAGGTGCATTACCCGCGACATCTGAAATGCCTAAATGGCAAACAGCGATAGCTCACCTCACTCATGGCTTATTATTACTTGCAACTCTAGCTATGCCGTTATCTGGTTTTATCATGAGCTATACGGGTGGTCGTGCAATTAGCTTCTTTGAGTTTGAGCTATTGAGCGCACCAGAGAAAACACCTTGGCTTGCTGATGCAGGCAGCTTTGTGCATCACAGTTCAGTGCTTATTATCGTGGTGATTTTAGCCTTACACATTGCTGCTGCACTTAAACACCAGTTTGTTGATAAAGATGGCATGTTGAGCCGCATGCTAGGTAAGTCTTAAATCAAATTTAAGCGGGCTTAGGATGAGCATAAAAGCGCCATAAGCCCACTAAATTACTTATTAAAAACACCGTTTCCATTACCACTGCTAGTGGTGAAAAAACCAAAATGTTATGGACTATCCAACCAATCGTGCCAACAATCATCAGTATGCGTAGGGTAAAATCTTTGCCTTGGAATGAAGCATAAGTTTGCAGTAACGTTGCCGACAGCGCGATAAAGCTAATCCAGCTTTGCCAAGTAAGTAGTACTGCGCTAATACTCAAAAGCATAAAAGCTATCATCACCCAGGCTTTGCGGGCAAAAATACAATAGCCATAACGTAGTGCTGCAATCAGCATTAAACATGCAGCGCTGAAGTTATCGAGCAGCATAAAGTGCACAGATGTCAGTAAAACCGAGCTAAACAAACAAGCTAAAATTGCCTGCCTTTGTTTAAACTGAAATGAAGCCAAATCGAGTAATGTGGCAATGGCAACTAAGCACTGAGATAAAATAAACATAACGACTCCTGAAAAATCAGCAGTGTAATGTTTACTGTTTTGCTACGCCTTAACTTAAGTTAAGACGCCGTCTAATTCGCGATAAAGAAATCGCAGAAACCCCTAAATACATAGCAACCTCGTTTAAACTCAGTTGTTCAAGCCAATGCGGTTTTTGTTCCAGTAAATATTGGTAACGCTGCTCAGGGGTATTGAGTAATAAAAACGCTTCTTTTGCTTCTTTAAACATTAATTGCTGACTAATTAACTGATGTTTTATTGCTTGCCAGTCGGCACTATCAAGTAAAGCCAAAGGCACCTTAATAAGCTCAGCATCACGTATCACTTTGAGCTGGTAAAGCGCTGGGGTTTTGGTTAACCAGTTACCATATAGCAGTGCAAATTCATCTTGAAAGTAGAACTCTTTACACTTTTGCGCACCTTGCGATGATGCATGTAATGCCCCAAGCACCCCAGATATAATTAAGTAACCTGCATCTTGTTCGTCACCTTGCTGCAATAAAACATCACCTTTAGCGAAACGCTTTATGGCGCATTGCCCAGCAAGCTTGTTACGAAATTCACAGGCTAGTTGATGGTAACTATCACCAAGTGGGAGTAACTGGGTATCAGTCAAGACTGCCAACCTTGCATTAGTAGTTCAGTAATTTGCTGGGCGTTTATACCTTCTCGAACCACAAAGCGCTCACCACACCAAAGCGGTGAAAAACCACTGTCGCCTTTAGCCTCTGCTTTTGCACGTAATGCCGTCATCGCAATCGACGCATACGGAAATGGCGGCGCCTGCTCTGGCATCGCCCCTAATTCTTGCATCACTCTGTTGCGTATTCCTCGGGCCGGTCGGCCAGAGAATAAGGTTGTCAATTCTGTTGAGTCTGGCTTAGCCGTTTTTAATACTTCACGATGTAAAGCACTTGTTGTCGCTTCTTCACAAAGTAAGTAAGCGCTCCCCACCTGCACTGCTACTACACCTAATGCTTGGTACTGGGCTACATCTTCTGCTGTACAAATTCCACCCGCAGCAATAACGGGAATATCAAGCTTTACACACTCTCGCACCAATTGAACAGTGGTTGGTTGCAGCGATAAATCCATTGATAAAAAATGGCCGCGGTGGCCGCCTGCTTCAATCCCTTGTGCAATAACCGCATCGGCACCATTTGCTTGTAACCAGCGCGCTTCATCTAATGTCGTGGCTGATGAAAGAACCGCTCCGCCCCACGCTTTAATCTGAGAAACAATCTCTTTACTGGGCAGGCCAAAGTGAAAGCTAACAATGGCAGGCTTATAAGGCGCGATAATATCGATCACTTGCTGATTAATTGGCTGGCGTGAAGCGTTACGGGTAAATTGTGAGGCATCGACAGCAAACTCATCGAAATAAGGCTCAAGTACATTATGCCATGCAGTTTGCTGAGCCATTGTATAGTCAGGTGTTTGATGACAAAAGAAATTAAGGTTGTAAGGCTTATCAGTATGCTGGCTAATGTAATCAAGCTCTGAGACAAGCTGCTCAGCCGAGAGCATAGCGCAAGGTAACGAGCCAAGCCCCCCAGCTTCACAAACAGCCACTGTCAGTTTGGCGTTTTGCACACCCGCCATTGGCGCTTGAATAATCGCAAGTTCGGTATTTAACACAGAATTTGTCATTACGTATTCCTTGTAAGTTTTGCAGCCTGTTGCAGTTTTTACAGAAAAAAGAGTGCCTAGCCAAGTTCAAATTAAATAAAACACAATTAAATCAAACAGCTAGAACAGCGAAAAATAGGTATTAGCCTTGCAAACCTTTTCCTACAATTTTGTAAGGAGATAATGATGACTGATACTGTAACTACAATCAATCCAGCCAATGAGCAAACCTTAAATACATATAATTTATTGTCATTGCAACAAGCACAGAGTGAAGTTGACCAATGTCATCAAGCTTTTTTAAAGTGGCGCACCACATCCCACGAGCAGCGTGCAAAATTACTCAATCAACTTGCACAAGTAATTGAATCAAACCAGCAAGAGTTGGCCCAGTTGATGACCGATGAAATGGGAAAGTTATATCAACAAGGCCTACAGGAAGTTGAGCTTTGCGCTGCAATTTGTCGCTATACCGCAGAGCAAGGGCCACAAGTGCTTGCTGATGAAAGCCGTGATATGCAAGACGGCCGTGCAATTATTAGCTACCAACCAATCGGTGTCGTTTTAGGTATCCAACCTTGGAACTTCCCGCTTTATCAAGTCATTCGCTATGCTTGTGCGAATATCATGGCGGGTAATACCACGGTGCTAAAACATGCAGGCAATGTATTTGGCATGGCTGAAAAAATTGAGCAATTATTTACTCAAGCTGGCTTTGATGACTATTGCTTTAAAAATCTACTGATTGACGGCAAAACCGCAAGCAAACTTATTGAGCACTCAGCTATTCGAGGTGTGACATTTACTGGTAGCGACGAAACAGGCAAAAAAGTTGCTGAGCTTGCAGGTAAACAGGTTAAGAAAACCGTACTTGAGCTTGGCAGTAACGATGCCTATGTTGTACTCGATGATGCTGACTTAAATACCGCGATTACCGCATGTACACAAGGGCGTTTGATCAATAACGGGCAAACCTGTGTTGCCGCAAAACGCTTTATTGTTGTTGATGCTTTATACGATGATTTTAAAGCCTTAATTAAAGAACAATTTGAACAAGTTGTTCTTGGTGATCCGAATGATGAAAAAACCACGCTCGGTCCAATGGCCCGTAAAGATCTGCGCGATAAACTTCATCAGCAAGTGACTGATTCAGTAAATGCGGGTGCGAGCATTGTTACCGGCGGTAACGTTGCTGAGCACACAGGCTTTTATTACACCCCGACTCTGCTTGAAAACATTAAACCGGGCATGCCCGCCTATGATGATGAATTATTTGGCCCTGTAGCATCGCTTATCAGGGCAAAAGATAATGATGAGGCTATGCAAATTGCTAATGACTCTCGCTATGGTCTTGGTGGCGGTATTTTCTCAAAAGACGAACAAGCAGCCATTGAGCTTGCAAAGCACCATTTTGATACCGGCATGGTGAATATTAATGGCTATGGTCTTGCTCAGCCGAACTTACCATTTGGTGGTGTAAAAGACAGTGGCTATGGCCGTGAACACGGCGGCTTTGGGCTACGTGAATTTGTTAATATCAAAACCATTATGATCAACGACTAACCACAAAAAAGGGCTCATTAGAGCCCTTTCTTATATCTAATTGTCCACCCTGAATAAGGTTCTCACTTTTCAAACATGGGCACTTGCTGCTTAGACGCTGATGGCATTTTTAACTCATCCACTGCTTTTTCTTTATCAATCTGCTCTTGTTGTTTTTGATTGTCAGAATCGGGGTTATAAACAAGTTCAGTAAGTAGTGCAAAATGATCTGAGCCATATTTTGCCAAACGCTCAATACGCTTAACGCTAAACTCATTACTATGAAAAAGGTGATCAAGCGGCCAGCGCACAAAGAAATAACTGGCATGAAACGTATTAAAAAAGCCGCGACCTTTGCGTGGGTCTAACAAACCGCTAATACGCATGAACAAGCGGGTGCTCCGCGACCAAGCAACATCATTTAGATCTCCTGCAACAATACAAGGTCGCTGTCTGTTTTTAAGTGCTTTAGCTAAGATTATCAGCTCAGTATCACGCGGTCGTGAACTGTCTTCTTCTGTGGGACTCGGAGGAGCAGGATGAATAAAGTGCCCTTGTACTTCTACGCCATCTGCATCTTCAAACAAAATATGAATTGAGGGGATATCGCTTTCTATAAGCTCACAAACTTTCTGTTGTTTGATTTTAAACTTGCTGTACAAGTGCATGCCATAGCGATTATCTTTTGGGCAGTACACTCGATATGGGTACTCTTGTTCTAAACTGCTCAGTTCATTTTGCCAAGTTTGATCAGACTCTAACGTAATGAGTAAATCAGGTTGGTGCGTTTTAACTAAGCCAATGAGTTTGTCATATTCGGTGTTCGACATCAGTACATTTGCCGACATAATACGAATACTGTGCTTATCGGACTTATTACTTGAGGCAACTTCTTTGTTAGCGAGCCTTGTGTAAGGGTAAATCCAGCCAACTTGCAATAACAGCACTAGGATACTAGCCAAAGCGCAACCAATATAAAGCATTGATCCCGTACGACTGATTAAATAGCTTGCAACAATTAAGCTCCCACAAGCAAGGTAAACCACTTGCAAGCGTACAAAGTCACAACTGCGAATTAAATAATGTTGGGAATATGAAAATGGCAAGATTGAGACCACTAGCAGCATGGCCAATAGTGAACTCAATCCATAAGTCATGATCGATTCAAGCAAAATTAGCGACTCAAAATAGAAATAATTTCTCGGGTATCTTCCACTAAACGCACGACAGTATCGTCGACTTGAATTGAAATTAGACCATCTCTGTCTCGTGATTTAATCACTTTGCCACGGCGGTAAATATCACGGTCAAGAATATCGCCTCTACGTAATTTTTTTTGCCAACCAGGTGGTAAATCACCACCATTATCAAGTTTCTTTTCTAGGCCAGGTGGCAGGCTTTTACCTTTGTCCTTATCCTTGTCTTTATCTTTTGCAAGTGCGCCAGCCGTCACTAAGCTCAAACCTATTACTGCAACTGTTAACAATGCTTTCATACGAGTGCTCCTTTTGTTAGTCCCAGTTAAGCGTAGCAAGTTTTTCTGAACTGGGTATGAAAGCAGCTAAAAAAAGCCGCTAAGCGGCTTTTGACAGGATTAACGATGGCGAGTAACAATTGATAAAATCTCTCGCGTATCGTGTACTAGATGAATAAGACGGTCGTCGATTTCGATGGCAATAATACCATTTCGGTCGCGACGTTTAATCACTCGCCCATGACGATATATATCACGGTCAAGAATATCACCATGATGATAACGCTTATACCAACCTGGTGGTAAGCCACCACCATGCCCTACTTTTTTGTATAAACCAGGTGGTAAATCACGGTAACTGTAACGGCCGTATCTATCATAACGATCATGTCTGTCATGATGGTGATGTTTGTGGTGTTTTTTATGCTTTTTATGCTTTTTACGTTCGTGCTTATGTTCGTATCTATCATGGTCACGATCATGTTTCGCGTTTGCTTCCATAGGCATCAAACTCAAACCTAAAACGGCAACTGAGATAGTAAGTAATTTATTCATAATAGAGACCCTTAACGTTTGCTCTTGATAAAAAGCCTAACGTTTTAGCCTGAATCATAGATGAAGGGTTACAATTTAAAAACGCAACTGTTTACATATCAACACATTAGAAAGCTAACCTTTACATTTCTTTAAACTTCTTTGGCACTATTTACGAAAAATCGAGTCTGAGTTACAGTTCCGTTTGGGGCGTTTGTCGTTATATTTGCAACATAAACAAACGCTTCCTCACTACATAATAAGGATAATTTATGAATCTACTAAAATGGTGTTTGGTCATTAGCATTACTGCACTAACGGGCTGTAGTGCCATGATGAGCCAATATGGCAATCAAAAAACGCAATCAAGTTCATTGGTTGAGTATCTTTACCCAGACCAGCAAGACAGAGCAGCCCATCAAGCAACGATCCCAACTTTGAACTTACCTGCTACTGTAGGGATTGCCTTTATTCCTAACAAGTACAATGATGGCTTACACCACGGAGACGAAGTGGCACTGCTGAACAAAGTTAAAAAGCAGTTTATGCAATATGACTATATTGACCGCATTGAAGTGATCCCAAGCACATATTTAAAAGGCGGCGAAGGGTTTACCACATTAGAACAAGTATCACGATTATATGATGTGGATATTATGGCGCTTGTTTCGTACGACCAAGTATCGCAAAGCTTAGAAAATAACGCCGCTTTTTTATATCTAACGATTGTGGGTTTATATGTGATTCCGGGCAATGAAAACTCAGTACAAACCTTTGTAGATACCGCCGTATTTGATGTAAAAAGCCGAAAAATGCTGTTTCGCGCTCCAGGTATACATAAAGCAGAGCAACGCAGCACAGCGATTGGCATCAATGAAGTCGCTAAAGAGCAGTCGCTGGAAAGCTTTAATGGTGCCGTTGATGACATGATCACGAATCTCGATGCGGAATTGGCGCAATTTAAAACCCGCGTTAAAGAAGAAAAAGTAGCTAATGTCACGCACAGAAATGGTACTGGCGGCAGTAGCTTATTTTGGTTAGTTGCAGTACTGGCAGGTTTTGCCGTACATCGCCGTAGCGCATAACAGACAAAGTTATTAATCGCGAAAGCTTTTACCCATCCTAAAAAGCAGTTACCCTTTGGTTTTTGTTGTACCTAACCAAAGGGTTTTCATGAAGTTGTCGATACTCTCAGTGCTTGTGAGCACCTCATTATTTAACCATCAAGCTTTCGCTAATAATGAGCTAGAACATATTACAACGACCGCCTCGCGCAACGAAGTGTTGGCAGATCCATTGCCTGTTGTGGTCAGCAGTATTTCACAAAAGCAACTAGCCCTAATCGCTCCTACCCATATTGAACAAGTCCTTAAGCAAGTGGCCGGTGCTAATCTTCAACACGGTAACGGCCAAGAGTATTTACCCGCTCTACGTTCGCCTGTACTTTCTGGTGCTGGTGCCTGCGGTGGCTTACTTACCGCTGAAGATGGTATTCCACTTCGCGCAGCTGGTTTTTGCAACATCAATGAATTATTCGAAGCCCACACAGAAATGGCTGAACGTATCGAAGTACTGAAAGGCCCGGGCTCTGCCCTTTATGGTTCAAATGCAGTGCATGGTGTAGTCAACGTGATCACGCCAGATACGACCTATGACCACAACCAACTTGGTTTTGATTACGGCTCGTTTGGCTACACTCGCTACAAACTTGGTACGGGGCGTGACTTTGGCCAGCAAGGTTTAGGCATTAATGCCACGATCACCCGAGATACGGGTTATCGTGATGACGAAAGTGTTGATCAAGAAAAGCTCTCGCTACGTCACCGTTTTGATGGCGAAAAACTAAGTGTAAGTACAGGCCTGACTTACACCCATTTAGATCAGCAAACAGCTGGCTACATCGAGGGCTTTGAAAGCTATAAGGATGAGCAAATAGCTCAGTCTAATTTTGATCCTGATGCATTTCGTAAAGCCCGATCTTTGCGTGTTTGGTCAAAGCTAAATTGGGCACAAGATGAGACTAACAGCTTTACCCTAACGCCTTATATCCGCGATCAAAACATGACCTTCTTTAAGCACTTTTTACCGGGTACTCCCCTTGAAGAAAATGCTCAGCAAGGTGTTGGCCTTCAATCAAGCTGGCAGCATAAGCTAACAGGTTCTAGCCTGTTAACCGTTGGCTTTGATGGTGAGCTTACAGATGCTGACTTTTTACAATATCAAGACAGCCCCACTCAAGGCTCAGCGTTTTTAGTCGCCACCGTGCCTCAAGGTAAACATTACGACTATCAAGTAACTAGCACCCTATTAGCACCATTTGTGAACCTTGATTGGCAACTTGATGAGTTACTTATCAGCCTTGGTGGCCGATACGAGCGTATGCGATATGACTACAACAACCATATGTTGGCTGGCCGCACAAAAGAAGATGGTACTCCATGCGCAATGGGTGGATGTCGCTATTCTCGACCAGAAAGCGGTGTAAATCGTTTTACTAACTTTTCGCCTAAGCTTGGTTTAAGCTATCAATATGCTAAAAACCAGTTTATCTACGCCAATGCTTCAGAAGGTTATCGAGCACCGCAAGCGGCAGAGCTTTATCAGTTACAACGCGAACAAAATGTCGCAGATCTGAAATCTGAAACAGCTAAAAACCTAGAGCTTGGTTTAAAAGGTCAACAAGCACAGCTGCATTATGTAGTTAGCATTTATGCAATGAATAAAAAGAACACAATTTTCCGCGACAGTGATTTTTATTACGTCAATGATGGCCAAACCCAGCATCGTGGTGTTGAGCTTGAGTTAGCTTATGCCATTACGCCAAGCTTATCGATGCAGTTAGCCGCGAGTCACGCCAAGCATACATACAGTTATGACCAGTTACTCAGCGGAGTTAATATCAATGGTAATCTCATTGATACTGCACCACGTAACATCGCTAACTTACAGCTACTTTGGCAAGCAAACGACATCACGCGTGTTGGTCTTGAGCTACATACCACCAGCAGCTACTTTACTGACCCTGAAAACCAGCATAGTTACCAAGGCCACTCATTAGTAAATTTAAGAGCGGCGTGGCAGCTATCAGCTAACTTTACTGTGACTGCACGAATAAACAATTTAACCGACGAGCGTTATGCAGAGCGCGCTGACTACACTACATTTAGTGGCGACCGCTACTTTCCGGGTAGACCGCGCAACGCCATGTTATCAGCAAGTTATCAGTTTTAAATAACCGCATTTTTTGGTGAGCTATCTCATAGTTCACCCACGCTGTTTAGTGTTTTGGTATGATAAATGTACCTCTTGCTATTACTCCTAAACAGCGTGACATCTTCTCAAAATCTAATTCGTAACCTTCTTTTAGTGCTGGGCATTTTTCTTATTGCAGCCAGTTTGCGAGCCCCTATCACTGGTATTGCGCCGGTACTTGAACAGATCATTGATCAGTTTAAGTTAAATGCATCACAAGCAGGCATGTTGACGACTTTACCTTTAATTGCATTTGCTGTTGCTTCACCCATGGCAGCAAGCCTTGCTAAAAAATGCGGCCTTGAAGTATCACTGTTTATTGCCCTTGTATTAATTGGCATAGGGGTTGTCTCTCGTGTTATTGATTCTGCCACAGTACTATTTATTGGCACCGCTGTAATTGGTGTCGGTATCGCGATTGGTAATGTGTTATTACCAAGCTTGATAAAACGTGACTTTCCACACAAAGTCGCTGTAATGACGTCCAGTTATGTTTTGGCAATGGGCATTTTTGGTGGCAGCTATTCAGCACTCATCATTCCGCTAGCTGAGTATAAAGACCTTGGTTGGCAATTGGCACTTACCAGTTATGCCTTATTGGTTGTGCTGGCAATTGTGGTGTGGTTGCCACAACTTAAGCAACATACCATGCCAAAACAGGCATCCGTTTCAAACAGTACGCAAAGCAAAATTTGGCACTCTACACTTGCTTGGCAAATCACCTTATTGCTCGGCTTTAACTCGTTTTTCACTTATATCATGCTAGGTTGGCTACCCAGCATTTTAATAGAAGGCGGCCATAGTGCGCAGCACGCGGGTGCTTTACAAGGCGCCTTTCAAGTAGCCTCAGCGCTACCAGGTATTGTGCTTATTCCACTACTTGCCAAATTAAAAGATCAACGCATCTTAACGCTAAGCTTAGCGTTACTTGGTGCGCTTTGTTCTGTTGGATTATTAGTTGCGCCTAGTTTTGCGATGCTTTGGTCAGTCACCTTAGGTTTTTGCTCAGGTGCCTGTTTTATATTGGGCTTATCATTTGTAAGCCTGCGCACTCATGACTCAATGCAAGCTGCGGCGTTATCGGGTATGGCGCAATGTATCGGGTATTTATTGGCTGCAACAGGCCCTATTATTGCGGGCGCCTTACATAGTTATTTTAATAACTGGGCGGGAGCACTTTGGCTGTGTATTGCATCTAGCCTATTGTGTGCTTTATTTGGTTACTTAAGTGGCCGAAATATCACCATCGGCCAACAATAAATATGAAACCGCGGCTATTTAGGTGCGGTTTCAAAGGCGCTCATATTACTAAGGTTATCGAGCCAAGGTTTATGTGAGCGATACCAAATATGCGCTTTAGGGATAAGCTTATCAGCTTGCTCTATAGCGCCAATACGTAAGCCATAAATACGCTCGCCTGCACCTACAGAAGTCGCATACAAGGCCGTACCACAGTTACCACAAAACCCTTGCGCACGCTGGTTACCACTTTCGGCAATTTTTATATATTCTTTTGGCTCAGCACCTGTAAAGGTAACCCCATCTGGTACAGACACCACAACCGTACGAAAAGGCGCACCTGAGATAATTTGGCAGTCAGTGCAGTGACAGTTAATCACTTTATTTTCGTCAACTTCTGCGTAGTAAGTTACCTCACCACAATGACAACGACCGGTAACCTTCATATTAAACTCCTTGTTGAGGTGGCTGCTCTTTTACTGGATAGTGATTGGCATGTTTTAAGCTTTGTAAATCATTAAAACGTACTCCATGCTGGGCCATAATAAGGCGTATTTTTTTGCTAATCAATTGCCTAATGTAAAAGGGCTGGTTCGGCACAAAATGATGGATTGTATGGGTTCGGCCAAAATCAAAACAAAATAACTGAAACGGTAAAAACCAACGGCTGGTGATCACATGCGTTTGCTCAAGCAAGTTATTTACACCGCCATAATAATGCATTGAAGATGTCACTAAGTTAAGAGACGTTGAGCGAATGATATTAGGCACAATAAGTACCACCATTAAAAACTCAGCTCCCGCCAGTAACTCAGCTCCCCACGGCGGCAATGTAAATGGCTGTACAAACTGCACTGCGTAATAAGCAATTACCCCATAAAGAATCGCAAAATACGCGGTTGCAAACGGAAAGCCTGCATTAAACACCCGTAAAAACTTAAAGCCGCTAATTTCTTTACTAAATCGCTTGGTATTGATTAATAAACCTAGCAGACCATCAGTAATGACCAAGCCCCTCAAAAATGGCGATTTAATGCCATTGCCCACTAAACGCTCTTCTAAATCTTGTGAGGTGCCGGATACTTTATGGTGATGTAAGTGAATCTTTCTGCGATACCAAGGATTCACCGTATTCGGCCGCATAAGCCACACGGTTAACATCATAAAGTTATGTATAAAAGGGTGATTACTAAAATACTGCTTATGGATAAGGTCATGCTCAAGCTCATGCGATACCGAGGTAATAAAGGCAGCCAGAATGATGCAAAGCCACGAGGGAATAACCGCTAAGTAATAAAGAGTCGCAACGCCAATCAGTGAAAACAACGACACGAGTAGAATAACCATCGCAATGGCGTTTTGCTGGTTAAGAATAGGGTAATGCGCTCTAAGCGATTGCTCTTCGACCTTAATGGCTGTAACAATCGCCTTTATGTTTTGCTTTGCGGTTAATTCTGACATCACAAGGTTTGCTAACTGATTGATGTCAAAATCATACCGTAATTAACTACTGCTCTCGAGAGAATTGCGTTAAAAATGGCACTACATCATTTGCTGGCAATGGTTTAGAAAAGTAATAGCCTTGTATATAGTCACAACCGGCTTCGCTTAGCACAGCCAATTGCTCGCGCTCTTCAACTCCTTCTGCAACGACTTTAATACCTAATACACGACTCATTTGAATAATCGATTTAACCAGCGCTTCGTCGCCTAAATCAACATGTACTTCATCAATAAATGACTTATCAAGTTTAAGTACATCAACCGGAAAACGACGCAAGTAGCTAAGAGACGAATAACCCGTACCAAAATCATCTAACGAAATTAAACACCCAGCTTGCTTCAACTGCTTTAACACATCGAGATGATTCGTATTTTCTGGCGCTAAAACACTCTCAGTTAATTCAAATGAAATTTGTGATGGTTTAACCCCTTGCCCTTTAATAATCTCAAGCCATGCATTACGTTCAGGGTTAAACTCAGTAAATTCAAATAAAGAACGGTTCACATTAAAAACAAAGTTTTCATAACCTTGTGCTTCTAACGCCTTTATTTGCTGGCAGGTTTTAATCAATACAAGTTCACCGAGGGGAATAATCACCCGCGACTCTTCTGCTAACGGAATAAACTCAGCAGGTGATACCCATTGCCCTTGGTTGTTCCATCGCACTAAACTTTCGAATTTAGCGACCGTATTATTTTCAATATCAATAATAGGTTGAAAATACACTTCTATGTCGTTGTTCTTTACGGCTTGTGTAAGCTGCTCAACCAGTAAGTTGTGCTTTTTAACCTTGTTATCCATCTCTTTGCAGAAAAACAGATATTCATCGCCTGTTTGTTTTGCATTCAAGGTAGCAAGCTCAGCTTGGCGAACTAAACGACGAGCAATTTTTTCGATTTTTTCTTGTGAGCTAGCAGCGCTAGTTTGCTCAAATCGACTAATGCCCAGCGTAACTGACACCTGCTGACTAATGCCGCCAATAGAAACGGGCTCAACAAGTAACGCGGTAATTTGTTTACAAACATGCTCAAGTTCACTGACATGCTGATAAGTTTGTAAAATAGCAAAACTATCACCATCGATACGCGAAAAAGCAGACTCTTTAAAGCTTTCATCGAGGCGCTCTGAAAGCTCGCATAAAACCTTATCGCCAAAGGTTAAACCGTAAACGGTGTTGATATCTTGAAACTTATCAACATCAAAGTAGATAACGGCTAAGTTAGTATTCTCATCATCTTGATAAGACAAAGATGACAGCAACTGGCATAAGTACTCTTTGAAGTAAAAACGATTGGTCAAACCGGTGAGTTGATCGTGGTTTGCGTGAAAATAAATTTTCTGCTCGGCTTCTTTTTTCTCGGTGATATCCAAAATAAACGCCACATAGCAATCTTCACCATTATTTTGCATTTTGGTTATCGATAAAAATTGCGTGTACAACTTACCTTGTTTGGTTTTATTGGTGATTTCACCAGACCATTTTCCCTCAGTATTAATTTGGTGCCACATTGCTTTATAAAAATGCGGATCATACTTGTTTGAGCTTAAAATTTTTGGATTTTGCCCTAAGACTTCATCCAACGAATAACCCGTCATTTTAGTAAATGCGGTATTCGCGTAGGTAATATGTACATTGTGGTCGCAAATAAAAATCGCTTCGTGACTTTGCTCAATCAATTGGTTTGAGAAATCTAATTTAGCAATAAAACGGTCTTTTTCGATTTCACGCTGGATAAGACCAGTAAATAACGAGAAAAAAGATTCAATTTGCATCGCATCATTTATTTCATGCTGAAATAGCGCTACAAGAATAGTATCGGTTTTACCCGAAATACTTTGTAAAGGCACACCCACATAAGCTTCGATACCCATATCAACAAGTAGCTGATCATTAGGGAATAACTGCTGAACTCCTGCATTGTAACTTGAGATGCTGCCACAGCTCACATCATTACAAGGCGTACAGCGGATATCGTAGCTGATGTTTTCAACAATTTCGTCATGCGCACACAAAGCTATAGTCGTTGCATGCAAAGTTGACTCATCGACTTGAGCTAAAAAAACATGAGAAGCACCAAGCACTTCTGATAAAGACAGGCATATTGCATTATAAAAGTTCTCACTTTTAAGATTTGAAATACTTTCAACAATACGCTTTAAGTCGTATGTACCCACGCTATGCTACCCTATCGATATTGTGCACTAAGTGATTGACTTCACTTATAGTTCAGACCGCAAATTGTATTATAAGATGTATTCAAACACCATCGTACTCTAGTCTTAAATGATTAATTTTCAACCAAATAAGCACACATTTTTCGGGGTTATTTGTAGACTAAGCATAGTTCGAACTTGACCGCTTATAAATAGAACAAAAGTTGCTTTAATAGAGCCTGAATTGGTACTTAGATTTGAGTTATAGGTGCTAGGCTCTGGGTGCTAGGTTCTAGGCTCTGGGTGCTAGGCGCTAGGCGCTAGGCAAAATGTACCCGTAGGAATGGCTTTAGCCATGAATTATGTTTTTCAGCATTGCTGGTTCGGTTTTCTTGGTTCGGCAGTAAACTACCTTATATGGACTCCTCCTATTGCACAATACCCTTCGTTAATTTTGTCAGACTGCGTACTTATATGCGGGCTCATAATGAGGAGCTACCTCGGCCCTTTGATGTATTCGCGCCCTTGTGCCTCTTCTCCTACTCGGTGT
>NZ_JAYMDY010000020.1:0-61510 GCF_037027245.1 Pseudoalteromonas sp. CH_XMU1449-3 | reverse complement strand
TTCAATTAAAAGTTTTTTGAAACCGAAGTTTCGTGCTCAATGAATTCTGAATTTTGATATCTTTCGATATCGAATTGACTGTGCTGAAACAAGTAAACTTGTTTCCGTTGGTCACTCAGTTCAATTGAGACTCTAAATTTGCTTGCGTTACTTAGTAAACTAAGCTTCGCTGTTAGAACTCAATCTGTACGAGTGCCCACACAGATGATTGCTTTATATTGTTAAAGAACGTTGCGACTTTGTCGCTAGGGATGCGTATAATACATCCTTAATTTTTCGAGTCAACACTTAATTTCAAACTTTCTTTCGATTATTTGAAACCGAAGTTTCACTTAACTCTGTGTCACTTTGCTCAGCGCTTTTCGTTGCTGCCCGCCGTGTCAGTGGGGTCGCATTATAGGGAGATGGATTTTTTACGCAAGCACTTTTTTCAATAAAATTTAAAAAAATGTACTGTTCGCTCAGCTTTTGAACTAAACACCCTGAAACTGGGTGTTTTGCAGTCAATTTAGGCCTGTTTGGGTGTATTTATTTGCTTCGCTGTTACACTAGACTGAGCGCATTTTAAAATTAAAAGGTGAATTTATGACTATCCGTTCTTATAAAGGGATCACTCCGACATACGATAATAGTGTTTATATTGATGAGTCATCGGTTTTAGTGGGTGATATTACGCTTGGTAAAGATTCAAGTGTATGGCCTCTTGTTGCTGCGCGAGGTGATGTTAACTATATACGTATTGGTGAACGTACGAACATTCAAGATGGCAGTGTTTTACATTTAACTCGTGCCTCTAAGTCAAACCCCGATGGCTACCCTCTTATTATTGGTGATGATGTCACTGTTGGTCATAAGGTTATGCTACACGGTTGCCAACTTGGTAATCGTATACTTGTTGGTATGGGCGCAATAGTAATGGATAACGCAGTTGTTGAAGATGATGTGATCATTGGTGGTGGTTCACTGGTACCACCTAACAAGCGTTTAGAGTCTGGTTACCTTTATGTAGGTAGCCCTGTTAAACAGGCTCGCCCTTTAACAGAGCAAGAGCGCGCCTTTTTAAAAATCTCTGCTGATAATTATGTTCAGCTTAAAGATGAATACTTAGCTGAGGGCTAAAACACTTCGGTTAATTCAATTTGTCCTGCCGAGTTATACTGCTCATCTTCGATCAGTTGCTCGGCGAGCTCTTCGTAATCGAAACGATAAGATTCAAAGTAATTAACCGCACTGCTTTGATCTGCAAAATCATACTTGCTGGTATCAATAACACACTCCACCATCAAACCACTTACTTGGGCAAAAAATACCAACTGCTTTTCTTCAGGCTTAAATTCGAGTCTGTCTATAAATTGGATAGCTTGATTCACGCAATTTCTCCTGCTTTAAGCGCGGTAACAACGGGAATAATTTCTGGCATTTTATTGCGCCATACAAAATAAGCTTGTGCTGCTTGACCAACTAGCATGCCACAACCATCGAGTGTTAAACATGTTGGGTTATTCGACTTAACCCAACTGATAAATGCGGTATCGTCATTGGCGTAAAACATATCGTAAGCGCACAGACACTTAGCAACATGGTCTTCAGCTATACCCGGCAGGTCTCCTGTTACACTACTTGAGGTTGAATTAATCACCACATCATAGTTGTTTGCTGGGATATCATTTAAAGCAAAGCCCTGCACATTTATTTCACCATTAAAATGACTCGCTAGCGCCTTTGCTTTTTCGGCGGTACGGTTGGCTATTGTTAAGCTTTCTATATGCTCATTCAATAATGGCTGAATGACACCTCGCGCTGCACCACCGGCGCCAATAAGAAGTACTCGCTGCCCTTTTAAGGTGACATTATTAGCTAAAAGATCTTTAACAAGTCCTACACCATCGGTGTTATCACCCAGTAGGCTGCCATCGTCAAGCTGTTTAATAGTGTTAACGGCTCCAGCAATTTTCGCTTGCTCTGTTAGTTCATCGACCATGGCAAACGCTTGCTCTTTAAACGGCAAAGTGACATTAGCCCCTTTACCACCAGCAGCGAAAAACTCAGCGACAGTTTTTTCAAATGCATCTGTTGGTGCTAAAATGGCGCTGTATTGTATTTGCTCGTTTAATGATGCAGCAAATTGTGCGTGTATTGCGGGTGATTTCGAATGTTTTATTGGATTTCCAAAAACCGCGTATTTGTCCATAGTGAAGCAACCTCTTCGCCCTGTAGAGCTTTATTAATATTATGATTAAACGACTTTTTTCTAAATCGAAACCAACGCCTGAAACACCTACCCCAGAAAAAACACCTTACGAAATTATTGGCGGTGAAGCAGGAGCTCGAGCAATTGCAAATCGATTTTACGACATAATGGCCACAGATGAATACGCCAAACCATTATATGATATGCATCCGCAGCCTTTAGATAGAATTCGCCAAGTCTTCTTTGAGTTTTTATCTGGCTGGCTGGGCGGTCCTGACCTATTCGTTGAAAAATATGGTCACCCAATGCTAAGAAAGCGTCACATGCCTTTCCCTATTGATCAAGACCTACGTGACCAATGGATGCATTGTATGAATAAAACGCTTGATATCGAGATTGATAACCCACTACTTCGCGAAGGGTTAAGACAGTCGTTATCGCAACTCGCCAGCCATATGATCAATCAAAACTAACGAAGCTTTGCGCTATATCAATGTACGCTTTTTCTAAATAAAGATAATAAATTTTCCTTAATTTAGAAAAAGCGTCGTCGAATGAAGTCTATCCAATTTAAAATTTATGCCTTGTTAGCACTAACAGGCGTATTGGTATTATTTGCCAGTATATTTAGTAGTGCCCAGCAACAACATGAATTAGCAAGAGATACCGTTGAAAGCAACATAAAACTGCTTGCCGATAATTACTTTGATTCTATTAATACCATGATGCTGACAGGCACTATGGCTAATCGCGAAATTCTAAGTACTAAATTAAGAAGTCATCCTAATATTGAAGACGCTCATATCATACGTAGTCCAATCGTTAATAAAATTTATGGGCCAGGAAATGCCAACCAAGTTGCGACTAACGATGCTGAGCGAAATGCACTAACAGGCACTGAAGCACTATTTATTGATAATCAAAAAAGTACGATGACTTATCTAAAGCCTATGTTTGCTCGCAGTGATTATAAAGGAACAAACTGCTTAGGCTGCCATCAAGCACAAGAAGGCGATGTGTTAGGTGTAGTAAAAATTAGTTATTCGCTGGCTGATATTGAGCAAGAAGTATCGCAAAACACCTTAATGAACACGCTACTATTAGCGGCTATTTTCATTTCGGCTTTCTCACTACTAGCAGTGATGTTTAGAAAAATTTTCATCAAACGCTTAAAAGTCATTAGCCATACCATGCACTTGGCAACCACCAATAAAGATTTAAGCCTCACGGTAGACGACAGTAATAATGACGAGCTTAGTTCTCTTGCCACCAGCTTTAATCACATGATTGGTGCTTTTAAAGATAATATTGCTCAAGTTTCTCATTCTTCTAAGGTATTGATCCACTCTGCCGAAAGCATTTATGCCTCAGCGGATGCTACCGAGCAAGCGATTTTAAAGCAAAAGCAAGGGACAGATTCGGTCGCTGCCGCCATCAATGAATTAGAAAGCTCATCAAGCGAAGTTAAAAACACCACCCATTTTGCATCTGAAAAGTCAGAGCACAGTAATCAACTTGCGCAGCAAAGCTTACATGTTGCTGAGCACACTGAGCAAAGTATTAATCAACTTGCGGCAGATGTTAGAGCAGCTGCCGAGCAAGTAAGTCAACTGCAAACCCAAACGTTAGACGTTGGTAAAGTACTCGAGGTGATCAGTAGCATTGCCGAACAAACAAACTTACTTGCACTTAATGCAGCCATTGAGGCGGCTCGTGCTGGTGAAGCTGGCCGAGGCTTTGCTGTGGTAGCCGATGAAGTACGTACTTTAGCGACCCGCACTCATGACTCAACGGATGAAATTCGCCGCACTATCGACAAGCTACAAAGTGAAGCGGCACAAACCGTTAATACCATGAATAACTCTTGCGAAGAAGCAGACGAAAGAGCAGTTCAAGTTAAGCAAGTAGCTAAAGCATTACGTGATATTTCTTCACAAATGAGTGAGATAAACCAACTTAACGTGCAAATTGCTGATGCCACTGAACAGCAAAACCTCGCGGCTGAAGAAATTAACCAGAGCGTTATTGCAATTAGTGACAATGCCGAGCACTCATTAGTCGATGCCCATGAAAACCAAAAAGTCAGCGAAGAGCTGTTGTCGTTAGCTCGTTCTCTTGATGAGCAAGTAAGACGCTTTAAATTAAGCTAAATTGCGCGCTTTTCGTGCAACTGCTAGAGTTGTTATATGCATTTCATAGTAAATAAGGATGTTTAAATGAAATTTTTAACAACTCTTTTAGTCTGTATTGGGGTTATTGCGGCGTTACTATTTACCTATCAGCACAGCGTTAACGATACTGCTGATCAACTAAGCACGATTGATCAATATATTTATCAGGATGATATTCAACAGATTGCTCAATCTCTTCTCAGCCAAGGTAAAACCTCACAAAGCGATAAGTATGAACAAAGTATTGTTGGTGGTTTTGATAAGCTTATTCAGCACCCTGAATATTTTGAGGTGAAACTTGATTTCTATGCCTGTGATATCAGTCAATGCTTAACACAGGTTAGCGCACCTATTGATACAACACCTGATAAGCTAAAAATATTAAAAGCAGAAGTGCTATTTAGTGTATTGGCAGAGCTGCCTAGCAGTGACAGTGTTGCCACCCTCGTAGAGGGTGACAACGCAATGTTGGTTCGAGTGGTTTCAATACTTGATTAAAGCAGCCATTGACGTGCAACTAAATCAGATTCTTTGCTATTTAACCAATCTTGCGGGCGTAAATAGTACTGATATAGCTTAGCTTCTGGGCTATCTGCAGCAGGTACATAGTTATATTCCCAACGAGCTAATGGTGGCATCGACATCAAAATTGATTCAGTACGTCCACCTGTTTGTAAGCCAAATAATGTGCCGCGGTCCCAAACAAGATTAAACTCAACATAACGACCACGACGATACAGTTGGAAATCGCGTTGCTGATCGGTTGTTGGCGTGTCTTTGCGGCGCTCAATTATAGGAAGGTAAGCATCTAAAAAACCATTTCCTACCGCCTGCATAAAGGCAAAGCTTTGTTCAAAGCCAAGCTCATTTAAATCATCAAAGAATAAGCCACCAACACCACGTGTTTCACTGCGGTGTTTTAGATAAAAGTAATCATCACACCAGTTTTTATATTTATCGTAAACCTCTGCACCGAATGGCTGACATAAATCGCTAGCCACCTGATGCCAATGTTGTACATCTTCAAAAACAGGGTAATAAGGAGTTAAATCAAAACCACCACCAAACCACCAAATTGGCTCTTCGCCTTCTTTTTCGGCAATAAAGAAACGGACATTGGCATGGCTAGTTGGAATATGTGGATTATTAGGGTGGATCACTAATGACACACCACATGCATGAAAGCTACGACCAGCGAGCTCTGGACGATGCGCTGTTGCTGATGCTGGCATCGAAGCACCAAACACATGCGAGTAGTTTACCCCACCCTGTTCGATGACATTACCACCTTGGATAACACGCGTACGGCCACCGCCGCCTTCTGCACGTTGCCAATTATCTTCAACGAACTTTGCTTTGCCGTCAGCATTTTCAAGGCCCTGACAAATTGTATCTTGTAAGGCCATTAAATAGGTTTTAACTTGTTCGAGTAGCTCGCTTTGCATGTTTATCCTCTAAATACTTTACCGGTCGCTGCGTCTTTAATCACACTTGGTTGGCTGTTGCCACCTAACGGCTCATCAACATAAAAATCTACTGTGTCTGCAAATTCGCTTTTCGCTTGTGCGATAGTCATTACCGTTTCTTGACCGGTTAAGTTTGCACTTGTTGACACCAACGGCTTACCAAATTGCTGACACAGGGCTTTTACCGTTGGATGATCAGTAACACGTACCGCAATAGTATCAAACTGGCCTGTTAGCCACTTTGGCGTTTCTTTTGCTGCAGGCATCACCCAAGTGATAGCACCTGGCCATTGTGAAAAGATATCAGCACGTTTATCCATCGGGATTTTGGCATCATCTACATACTTTAATAACTGGCCATAATTGTCAGCAATTAAAATTAAGCCTTTTTCTACAGGGCGTTGTTTGATGGCTAAAAGCTTTTCAACCGCAGCTTGGTTATCAGGATCGCAACCAAGACCAAAAACAGCTTCGGTTGGGTAAACAATTACACCGCCTTGCTGCAAAGCGTCAATTGCATTGGCTGGTTGTGCAACAGGATCAGACAAAGAAACTCTCCTAAATAAACAAATTACAAGTGCATTAAGATTCGACTAACTTATGCATACACGACTTCTGCGGACATAGTAACACAACACCTGAAGCTGTTTTCTTTTCAGTCATAATTGGCCACTGACAGGCCGGGCACTCGGTCGCCACAGGTTTGTGATTAAGGGTATATTTACAGCGCGGATAGCCATCACAAGAATAAAAGGTTTTGCCAAACTTATTATTACGCGCAACCAGCTGGCCTTTTTTGCATTTAGGGCAAGCAGGTAATTGAGGGGCATCGTCAGGCTCTTCATCATGAGCAATATAGTGGCACTCAGGATAGCCAGTACACCCAATAAACATGCCGTAGCGGCCATTTTTAATTACCAATGGCTTGCCACACTCTGGGCAGGCACTATCTTCGAGCACCTTTATTTGTTGGCTATCATGATGAGCTAATGGGCGGATGTAATCACACTTAGGGTAACTGGCACAGCCTAAAAACGGCCCTGACTTTGAGTTGCGCATAACCAATTCAGAACCGCATTTAGGGCAAACCTCATACTCTTTTTCGAGTGCATGTTTATCTGCAGAAAAAAGAGAATGGTCGATTTTACTCATAAGATTCCTGTGGGGTTGGCTAATTTTCGCCTAATATACCCAAACTCAACAAAGATACAAGCAAAGTCGAATTAATGTAATACATCGGCTGGCTCGTCAAATATTAAGTCTTCCATTTGTGCGTAAGCTTGCTCTGACCCTGGTACATTAAATAACACCATAAGCACCACCCACTTTAGATCTTCCAAAGAAATAAATGGTTTATCAAGAGCGCAAAGTCTATCTATCACCATTTCGCGGGTTACAGTGTTAATCACACCAATTTGCTCGATAAACATTAAAAAGCCGCGACACTCAACACTTAACATTTGGCATTCACTATCAGTGTAAATACGCATGGCATGTTGTGGTTGGGCATTAAGATACGGGTAGATATCGCTTTGTTGTAAGTCAGCAAGTTGCTCTAGCCAGTCAAGGGCTTTGTAGATTTCAGGTTTATTGAAGCCAGCACGAACTAACTCATCGGTAAGTTCGTTCTCTTCAGTAAAGATTTCAGCTTCACTATGGATATAGTTTTCAAAAAGATACATGAGGATGTCAAACATGTTTATGTCCTCCAAGTCTTATATAACCATCTAGTACTCGTTCGATTTTATCTGCGAGCTCTAGGTCGAGTAACCGAGCTTGTACTTCGTCTACAGGTAATTGGCTGCGCTGTGTAATTTGGTCAACACTTGTTACCTCATACCCTATACTTTTGAACACTGGGCAGTCGGGTTCATCTGCTATAGGCTGTTCTATACTATATAGACTGTTTTCACAGAAAAAGCTCACTTCATCAAGAATATCAGTAATATTTTCTGTCAATTTAGCGCCTTGCTTAATTAAAAAATGACTTGCCTCTGAAAGTGGGCTTTTTATCGAACCCGGCACGGCAAACACCTCTTTATTTTGCTCAAGCGCATAGCGCACTGTCACCAATGAGCCACTTTTAATTTGCGCTTCGACAATCAATACACCTAATGACAACCCAGAGATAATGCGGTTTCGGCGCGGAAAATTAGCGGCATTAGCAGCCGTTCCCGGTAAGAACTCAGAAACCAACAAGCCCCGCTCAGCAACCTGTTTAATGAGTAAGCGATGGCGTTTTGGATAAGCAATATCGATACCCGTACCAAGTACGGCAATGGTGTTTCCTGACCCTGCTAATGCGCCTTTATGGGCTGCACCATCAATTCCCATAGCCATACCTGATGTCACCGTCATGCCAACAGCAGAAAGTTGATGGGCAAACTCAGCAGCGACTTCAAGCCCTGTCGGCGTGGCATTACGACTACCGACAATTGCTATTTGCGGTGACAGTAATAGTTCTGTGTTACCTAAACAAAATAATAAGATAGGTGCACTGGCTATTTGCTTGAGTAAGGGCGGATAGCTGCTATCAAAATAGCTTATGACTTTGATTTTAAGTCTTGCTATTAACTCTTGGTAGTGGGCTACTAACTGCCAGTCAGTATTAACTAAGTTATCGGCTTGGCTTTGTGATAAACCCAGCTGCTGAAGCTCTAAACTAGATAGCTTAAATAGCTCATCCAGTGGCCGTCTTTGACTTAATGCAATAAGGCTTTTTATTCCAAGCCCTTTACATAAATAAAAGGCAAGCCAATGGGATAGCTTGCCTGAAACCTGTGCCATGCTCCCTCCTTAGAGCGCCCAAATTGTGAGTTAGTTTATAACTGCATAATCTCCAACTCGGATCGGGTGCTGATTCTTCACAATCAATGCGTAGCTAACGTTGTCATATACCTTAAACACCATTAACTCACCGACTTTTTCCTTTGGCATGTGCCATACATTGCTGTCTTCATCGCTTTCAATTCCTAACACATCATTCGCATCAGTCATGAATTTCTCAAGACTGTTAGAATCTTCGCGGTAACGCGGACCATTGCGGCCGTCATACACTTCAGGTGATTGACGCTGAATATCAAGTACAAAACCTGGTTTCACTTGGTCTGAACCTAAGTTTAGTACAACAATGTCCATGGTACTAAATTCACGCATTTCATTAGCTGCGGCGATAATAGTGCCATCTAAAGTAGCTTCAGGGCGTTTCATAGTGAAATAGGCCGGCAACATTTGCCCTTCCATCGCCGGCATTAAAAAGTCATGCGGCTTAATTTCTTGTTTTACCA
Source organism: Pseudoalteromonas sp. CH_XMU1449-3 (assembly GCF_037027245.1). NCBI lineage: Bacteria > Pseudomonadati > Pseudomonadota > Gammaproteobacteria > Alteromonadales > Pseudoalteromonadaceae > Pseudoalteromonas > Pseudoalteromonas sp. CH_XMU1449-3. The sequence continues at coordinate 52,395 of NZ_JAYMDY010000020.1, read as the reverse complement.
GTTCAACTTTAACTGAGGCAGGTACGCCGTTTTCTACGTCACCGCTTCTAAATGCGCGAACAATCGCCACTAATTCCGCTTTATTCGCTAGTACTTCATTGGTATTTGGATCAACAAGATCATTGCCTTTACGGTATACGCCATAAGCTTCGTTAAGTGTTAAGTCACCTTTAACGTAAAGCGTATGGCCCATAGTATTCATTTTGGTATTAACACTGGCACCCAAAATATATGGTTTTTGTGCAATAACATCGGCGCTAATCGCTTGCTCATAACTCAAATATGGGCGCAGCAACTCCAAAGGCAACGTCGGCACTGCTTGCTTGCCTTTTGGTGTAATTCGCCCTTCTGGAGAGAGTTTTTTATAACGCGCATTTTTAACTAAACGAGGATTTCCGTCTTTATCGTAAATTAAAGTGAGCGCATCACCCGGGTATATTAAATGCGGATTCGCAATTTGCGGGTTCATTTGCCATAAATCAGGCCATTGCCAAGGTTCATCAAGATACACGCCCGAGATATCCCAAAGCGTATCGCCTTTTTTGACAACATATTGTTTTGGTGCATCTTTTTTAATTGTTAAAACATCAGCAGCTACCGGAAAAGCACAGCTAATGGCTAACAAAGCCGCAACTAGTGGGTATCTCATTTGGCTTCCTTGAGTTGTTTTTAGATTATTATCGACCAAAACCTGTTAAAGGTGAACACGAATGGCTAAAATAAGAGCATACAATACCCTAAATGAATCACAAGTGTAAAAGGTAACTATGGCTAGGTTAGAAGTTTTGAGATTTCCGGATGAGCGTTTACGTACAATCGCGAAAGAAGTACCAGAAGTAAACGATGAAGTTCGTCAAATCGTCAAAGACATGCTTGAAACTATGTATGACGAAAACGGTATCGGCTTAGCAGCGACGCAAGTAGATATCCACCAGCGAATTGTGGTGATCGACGTATCTGAAGAGCGCGACCAACCGTTAGTGTTAATCAACCCAGAAATCACCAAAAAAGATGGTTCAACTGTGAGTGAAGAAGGCTGTTTATCTGTTCCTTACTCATACGCAAAAGTTGACCGCGCAGAAACAGTCACTGTTAAAGCGCTTAATGAAAACGGTGAAGAGTTCAGCCTTGACGCTGACGAGCTATTAGCGATTTGTATTCAGCATGAGCTTGATCACCTTAAAGGCACCCTATTTATTGATTATCTATCGCCTTTAAAGCGCCAACGTATCCGTAAAAAGCTTGAGAAAGAAGCTAAGCTGGCTGCTAAATCATAAAGTTAATCAATAGGAATATCTGTGACACAACCATTACGCATTATTTTTGCTGGTACGCCGGATTTCGCTGCGCGCCATTTACAAGCACTGATTGACTCAGAGCACGAAGTTGTTGGTGTATATAGCCAACCTGATCGCCCAGCGGGCCGAGGTAAAAAGCTAAAAGCCAGTGAAGTTAAAGAACTGGCACTTGCTCATGATTTACCTGTATTTCAACCGCAATCACTAAAATCAGATGAAGCACTTGCAGAGCTTACCAGCCTGAACGCCGATATTATGATTGTGGTGGCGTACGGCTTACTATTACCAAAAGCGATTTTAGATGCACCGCGCTTAGGCTGCTTAAACGTGCATGGCTCTATTTTACCGCGCTGGCGTGGTGCTGCACCGATCCAACGTGCTATTTGGGCTGGTGACAATGAAACCGGTGTAACAATAATGCAAATGGATGAAGGCTTAGATACCGGCGATATGCTGCATATCAGTCGTTGCCCGATTGATAGCACAGAAACCAGTAGCTCTTTATACGATAAATTAGCTGCACTTGGTCCTGATGCACTGATCAGTACTATCAATCGTCTTGCTGCAGGTGAAATCACCCCAGAAAAGCAAGATGACGCTCAAGCAAATTACGCCAAGAAGCTATCAAAAGACGAAGCCAATATTGATTGGTCAATGGATGCTGCGCAAATTGAGCGTAATATCCGTGCCTTTAATCCATGGCCTGTTTGCTTTACTGAAATGGCAGGACAAACGGTAAAAATTTGGCAAGCCGAAGTTGTATCGCAAACTGCACAAGCCGGTAAAATCATTGCTGCTGATAAGCAAGGTATTACCGTTGGCTGTGGGCAAGATGCACTTAAAATCACCCTTCTTCAACCACAAGGTAAAAAACCAATGGCTGTTACTGACTTTTTAAATGGTCGCAGTGATTGGGTTGAACCTGGCTCAGTATTAGGTCAAAGCAATGAGTAATGTAAGAGCACTTGCTGCTGAAACCCTCTATAACGTGGTCGATAAAGGTGCATCGCTAAATCAAGAACTACCTTTTGCAAGCCAAGGATTATCGCCGAAAGATAAAGCCCTACTACAACAAATTTGCTACGGTGTGCTGCGCTATTTACCTAGCCTAGAAAATTATTGTCAGCAACTTTTAGATCAACCACTAAAAGGTAAGCGCCGTATTTTTCAGTTCTTGTTGTATGTGGGTATTTACCAACTTCAACACATGCGTGTACCGCCTCATGCAGCAATCAGCGAAACGGTTAATGCGCTTCAGCAAATGCGCGCACTGGGTTTAAAAGGTCTGATTAACGCTATTTTACGCAGTTTCCAACGTGAACAAGCTGAGCTTGAAGAAAAAGCAAAGCAAATTCCTGTATGCAAATTTAACCACCCAGGTTGGTTTATCAAACAAGTAACCGCAGCTTACCCTGATAACTGGCAAGAAATCCTTGAAGCGAATCAGCTGCAAGCACCTATGTGGTTACGTGTAAACCAAGCGCAATATAGCACCCAAGAATACAGCGAGATGCTTAAAGCAAATGATATTGAGCATACCCTTAATGCTGATTTTCCTGATGGTATTAAACTAGCTAAACCGTGTGATGTATACGCACTGCCAGAATTTGATACCGGTGCCTGCTCAGTTCAAGATGCTGCGGCACAATTAGCAGCACGCTTTTTAGATCCACAAAATGATGATGTCATTTTAGATGCGTGTGCAGCGCCAGGTGGTAAAACGTGCCATATCCTAGAGCTTGCTGATGCCGACGTATTAGCACTTGATAGCGACAGCGAGCGCCTAGAACGCGTTAAACAAAACTTAGTGCGTATTGGTTTAGCTGCTGATCTACAATGTGCCGATGCTTCACAACCTCACATCTGGTGGGATGAGCAGCAATTTGACCGTATTTTGCTTGATGTGCCTTGTTCAGCTACTGGCGTAATCCGTCGTCACCCTGACATTAAATGGTTACGTCGTGCATCTGATATTGAAGATCTGGCTAATTTACAAGGCGATATCTTAAATAGCATCTGGCCTCTACTTAAGCCTGGTGGTACGTTAGTTTATGCGACCTGCTCTGTATTACCGCAAGAGAACCAACAACAAGTTGCTAAGTTCCTTGCCAATAATCCAAGTGCTGAACACATACCTTTGCATGAAAACGACACCCCTACTTTACCTGGCCTGCAATTATTGCCTGGTGAAAGTGACGGTTTCTATTATGCAAAGCTAGTTAAAAAACACTAATAAGAACAAGCTATGAAAATAATCATACTCGGTGCCGGACAAGTTGGTGGCACACTGGCAGAAAACCTCGTAGGTGAGCAAAATGAGATCACCGTTGTCGATATCGACGGTAACCGTTTGCGTGAGCTACAAGATAAGTACGACTTACAAGGTGTTACTGGCCACAGTGCGCATCCCGATGTATTGCGTCGCGCTGGCGCAGAAGACGCCGATATGATTATTGCCGTAACCAGTTCAGATGAAGTGAACATGGTTGCTTGCCAAGTTGCTTATAGTATTTTTAACACACCAACCAAAATTGCCCGTATTCGCTCAGAGCAATACTTGAAGTACCGTGAAAAGCTATTTCATAACGACGACTTACCTGTTGACCACTACATTGCTCCAGAAGCGCTGGTAACTAAGTATATTCGTCGCTTAATCGACTATCCGGGTGCTTTACAGGTATTACAATTTGCCGATGGCATGTTATCGCTGGTTGCGGTGAAAGCCTATTACGGTGGTTTGCTGGTGGGTTATGCACTTTCAGCCTTGAAAGAGCACATCCCGAATGTGGAAACCCGGGTAGCGGCTATTTATCGTCAAGGTAAAGCGATTAAACCACTTGGCACAACCGTTATCGAAGCGGACGATGAAGTGTTCTTTATCGCAGCAACAAAGCATATTCGAGCAGTCATGAATGAGCTGCAAAAACTCGAACGTTCATACAAAAAGATCATGATTGCTGGTGGTGGTAATATCGGTGCGGGCCTTGCGCGTTCACTTGAGAAAAACCACAGTGTGAAGCTGCTTGAGCGCAATAAAGAGCGCGCAGCACAGCTCTCTGAAATGCTTGATAACACCGTAGTGTTCTGTGGCGATGCCTCTGATCAAGAGCTGTTATCTGAAGAACATATTGAACAAGTGGATGTGTTCATCGCAGTAACTAACGACGATGAAGCAAACATTATGTCTGCGATGCTGGCAAAGCGTATGGGCGCACAAAAAACCATGGTGCTTATTCAGCGTGGCGCTTATGTAGACCTAGTTCAAGGTGGTGAGATTGATATTGCTATTTCACCTCAGCAAGCCACTATCTCGGCGCTGTTAACACACGTTCGCCGTGGTGACATTGTTAATGTTTATTCGTTACGTAAGGGCGCAGCAGAAGCCATTGAGGCTGTCGCTCATGGTGATGAGCATACTTCTAAAGTTGTTGGCCGAGCAATTGCTGATATCAAACTACCAGCTGGAACAACCATTGGTGCAATTGTGCGTAACGATGATGTACTGATTGCCCATGACGATACGGTTATTCAGTCGGGTGACCATGTAATCATGTTCTTGATTGATAAAAAGCACATTACAGTTGTTGAAAAGCTGTTCCAAGTAAGTGCTATCTTCTTGTAAAAAAGCTTATAAACGAAAAAAGCAGCCATGACAGCTGCTTTACGACTCTTGAAGTGAAAGTACCTAACTTTTCTAAAAGATTCTATTGAATTTGAGCGAACTCTTCTTTTGAAAGTTCGCCATTACCATCACTATCTAGCTCTGGAAATAACTTTTCAAGCTGCATATTTGCAGACGCTTCTTCTTTGCTGATCACACCATCACCGTCAGTATCGAATGTTGAAAAGCTTACGCCTTGTGCAAAGGCTGCTGATGACGTTGCTAGTGCTAAAATTGCGATTGTTGTGCTTAACTGTTTCATAATAACTACCTTAAATTTGAAAAGAGTGAAATCCGTTTCTGAGATCCCTGTTTAGTGGAAATTGGTATAACTACGTATTAATTCAGTTATTCGGCTTCAGAGAACTCAGCTTCTGTAAGAACGCCGTCGCCATTCACGTCTAATGTTTTAAACTGCGACATAATTTTTGCGTCAACGGCTGCTTCACTTTTGCTAACCACGCCGTTACCGTCTACGTCTAAAGTGTCAAAATCAGTTGCTGCAAAAACTGCTGAAGAAGATGCAAGTGCGATTAAAGCTAATGTTTTGTTTACTGTTTTCATAATCATATTCCTTCAATTTTAAGAGTGTTAGCTGATCACACTTCCAGTGTTGTCCTTTGTCATGGATTCCCTTATCCATTTAGGCTGTCTTTGGCAGCTCAGAACTAATCAGCTAAATAAACTGGTTTTGCTTAATCACATTAAGCTTTTGAAAATTCTTGTTTCGATAACTCACCGTTACCGTCAGTGTCTAATTCACTGAATTTGCTCATTAGCTCTGCATCTACCGATGCTTCGCTTTGGCTGATAACACCATTGCCATCAACATCTAGAGTATCGAAATCACTCATCGCAAACGCTGCTGATGAAGATACAAGTGCCATAAGTGCTAGTGTTTTATTTACTGTGTTCATAATGTCATTCCTTCAAAATGTGTTGTCTTGAGTTAGAAGTCCCTTTCAGTGTGTCCTTACAATGAAATTAAGCTTTTGAGTACTCTTGTTTAGACAGCTCACCGTTGCCGTCTGTATCAAGCTCTTTAAATTGGCTCATTAACGTTTCGCTTACTGATGCTTCGCTTTTGCTGATAGCGCCATCCCCATTAACATCCAGTGTGTCAAAGTCAGCGGCAAACGCTGCTGATGAAGTTGCAAGAGCTACAAGTGCTAAAGTTTTGTGTAACGTTTTCATAATCACTATTCCTTCAATGTTGTCTCAACTGTGATAAAGGATATGTTCCTGAATCAGTTTTTCTCTGTGTTCGCTAAGACTATTTTCAACTTCGATGCCAAAGTTAAAAAGAACAATAAAATCAGTGTATTAAATTAAAATATCGAGAATTAGGGGGAAATAACGCGATTTATTTGTTGCTGTTTTGCAACAAGCTCGGTGGTTGGTTTTACGCTTCTTTTAAAATCAATAAGTTACAAAGATTAAAATGGAGACAATAGCGATTAACTCGGATTAGAAAACAGAAAAATTAGAAATTTGAAAATAAACTCTATCTGAACAACAAAACTTAAAGAAAAAAATCGAAATTAATTTAATTAATAAAACATTGATTTAATTGGTTATTTGAATTTATTAATAAATTAATTTTGATATTTATAGGGTTAAATCGGGGGAAATAGCCATTTTGTTGCAAAATGGCGAATTGGTATTAGTTATCCAACACTGAAAGGTCAATTAAGTGCTCTTTCATAAACGCTTTCATTTCATCTTCACTCGTATCAAGCTGTACACCGAACATAAAACCGCCTGCTCTTTTGCGCACGCTACATACTGTGCCATTAAACTCACGTTTACTAAGTGTGATTTGGCAGCTTTGCCCTTTAAAAGCGCTTAAGTTCTCCTTGCTATTAAGATCAAACTGCACGCCTGTTAGTGAAATATCTTTAATAAGCCCAGCCAATTTTTGCTCTGCAATGACTAAGTTTGCAGGGAATAACGTAGGAATACGTGCTTCACTACGTAAGCTATAAAGCTGCACTTGCTTAGGAAACTCGAGAAAAATTAAACGGTGAGGATGCGATGCCAAGGCGCTTATTTGCTGACGAAAAGCAATTACTTGCCCACCACCCGCTTCAAGTACCGCGCGTATAACGACCATCACCCCATCTTTGATGAAATCACTACCATTTGCTAAACGCTTTGCTGATGGGTAATTGATAATGATGTACTGATCATTCATCAAACCAATAAATTCTGTTTTTACGCGTTTACTGTCGGTTGGTGTGGTAATTTCAACATCTACCAAGCTACCCGCAGGGATACAGGTTAGCTTTTCTAGATTACGTTGTTTTTGAGTTTTTGGCACAGTAATGCCTCCACTTCTAGATAATCACCTTACTATGTTTAGCCTCGCCAGAAGGTTGGCGTAAACAACACTAACAGGGTGAATATTTCTAAACGACCAAATACCATCGCAATAGTAAGTAGCCATTTTGCCGTATCAGAAATCGCTCCGTAATGAGCAGCGACTTCACCTAAACCTGGGCCTAAGTTATTTAAGCAAGCAGCTGTTGCTGAGAATGCACTGATGTTATCCATGCCGGTGCCCATCAGCGCCAACATAATAATGACGAACACTAACGCATACGCAGAGAAGAAGCCCCAAACAGCTTCTACAACTTTATCTGGAAGTGCTTTTCGGCCTAATTTAATTGAATAAATAGCTCTTGGGTGCACAAGACGATTGAGCTCACGAATACCTTGTAAGTAAAGTAAGAACACTCGCACGACCTTCATACCACCACCGGTAGAGCCGGCACAGCCGCCAATAAAACTTGAGAAGATAAGTAAAATAGGTAGGAACAGTGGCCATGCTGAGAAGTTGTCTGTCGCAAAGCCCGCGGTGGTACTCATTGATACCGCTTGGAACATAGCTTGATCGAGAGTCTCATCACCATCGGCATAGATATTATTTGAAGACAGTACAGTAAAGCAGACAATGACCAATGCTAATTGAATCAACAAGAACACTTTAAATTCAGGGTCGCGTAAATAAACACGAATATTGCGTGAAGCTACCGCCGCATAATGCAGCGAGAAGTTAATGGCTGCAATCAGCAAAAACACTACGCAAATAAAGTTAATTAATGGGCTATCAAACTGCCCCATTGATGCATCGTAGGTAGAGAAGCCGCCTATCGCAATCGTAGAGAACGCATGACAGATTGCATCAAACCAATCCATTCCTGCAGCCCAATACGCAAGCGTACAGGCTATCGTCAGCGATACATAGATATACCAAAGATGCTTTGCGGTATCGGCAATACGCGGTGTCATTTTTGAGTCTTTAACCGGACCAGGTGTTTCTGCACGGTATAGCTGCATGCCACCGACCCCTAGCATAGGCAATACCGCAACCGCGAGTACGATGATCCCCATACCACCTAGCCATTGCAGTTGCTGGCGATAAAAGAGGACTGATTTAGGTAGGTATTCTATGCCCGTAAGTACGGTAGCCCCTGTTGTTGTCAGCCCAGAAAAGGCCTCAAATACGGAGTCAGCTAAGGAAAGATTAGGCTCTTGTAAGAACACTAAAGGCACCGCAGCGAAGGTACCTAGTACCAACCAGAACAAGACTACAATCAAGAAGCCTTCACGGGCTTTAAGATCACCATGCTCATGACGGTTTGGATAATAAGCCGCTAAACCAATCACAACACTAAAGATAAAAGCGAGAACGAATGGCACACCACCACCGTCTTTGTAGATCAAAGACACCAGTGCCGGTGGCACCATAGTGATACTAAATAACGCCACCAGCTGGCCGAGAATTTTTATTATGGTACGAAATTGCATCTAGGCGTATCGCTTTCTTATTAAATGTTTAGCTAATACAGTTTATTGTCTTACAGCCTTAATTGTAAGTAAACGGAATGTATTATTTTTACATTTCAAACTTTTCTGACTTTTAGGCTAACTTCGCCATGAGTCAATTCATGGATATCATCAATCGCTTGCTCTGCCTGACGGCTATCGATTTCAATTTGCCATGTGATGTTCTCTGCAAATTGTTTTTCGATATTAAGCACCTGATACTGATTTTTTAATAACTGCTCAATTGCACCTTGTACGCTGTAATCACTTTGGCCAACCAGTTCAACACTCGGTACCTTGGTAATGGTTTTAAGCTCTCGCATGGCATTATTTAAACTACCGCCGTATGCGCGAACTAGCCCACCTGTACCAAGCTTGATGCCCCCGAAATAACGGGTTACCACCGCTGTAATTTCACCAATACCAGAGCCTGTTAATACATTAAGCATTGGCTTACCTGCTGTGCCATTGGGCTCACCATCATCAGAAAAGCCATACACATGACTACCACCGGGATTACCCGCAACATGTGCCCAGCAATTATGACGAGCATCGCTGTATTTATCTTGAATCTCTTTGATAAAGGCTTTTGCTGCCGCAAGATCTGGGGTGTGGGCAATATGCACAATAAAGGTGCTTTTCTTGATTTCTTCTTGGTAAAAAACCGGCTCAGCCGGATATTGGTATTCAGACATAATTGCTTATCTAAAAAAATGGGGCCTATTGGCCCCAATATTCACTAACCTTTATCGTTAATCTAAGTGTAGATCACGAGTCATGTTTTCTAGGCTATCTTCATGAACGATAATATTATCTTCAATACGGATACCGCCAAATGGCTTAAACTCTTCAACTTTTTCCCAGTTAATAAACTGTTTGTTGTCAGTTTGCGCAAGGTCACCTAATAACGAGTCGATAAAGTATAAACCAGGTTCAATAGTAAATACTTGGTTCTTTTCGATTAAGCGAGTGCAACGTAGGAACGGATGACCTTCAGGTGGTGCTTGGTGCGCACCTGTATCATCAGCCATAAAGCCACCCATATCGTGAACTTGTAAACCAAGATGATGACCAAGACCATGCGGGAAGAACGTCGACGTAATACCACGCTCAACAATTTCAGCGGCTGGTAACTTCACAATATTAAAGTCGCTTAGTACTTGCGCTACACGCTGGTGACAATCTAAATGCAATTCACCGTATAACAAACCAGGCTTTAATGCTTTACCTAAAGCGATTTGATGCTCAGTCATTACTTTAATTAAGTCGCTAAACTCACCTGACTTTTTAAAGTCATAAGTACGTGTGATATCAGCAGCATAACCATTAAAGTTTGCACCTGCGTCAATAAGGAAAGAGTGATGCGTTTGCGGCGCTTTAGGCTCAAAATGCGTGTAATGTAAAATTGCACAATTCTCATTTAGTGCAACGATATTGCCGTAAGGCATCTCGTTTTCACTCTGGCGGGTAGCCATGAGGTAAGCTTGCTGAATATCAAACTCTGAACCACCAGCAAAAAACGTATCGCGTGCTGCTTTGTGGCCATCTACCGCGATACGGTTAGCTTGGCGTAAACACTCAAGCTCATACTGCGTTTTATAAGCACGATGAAAATGAAGGTAGTTCATAACTGGCTCTGGGTTCATAATACTAAAGCCCAGCGCTTGCGCTACTTCTAGGTATTCACCGATATAGGCAAACTTTTCTTTATCGTAAGGCAGTAGCTTTTCTACCTGATCTGGCTGTACTAATAATTCAATATCAAAATACTCAGCCCAAAAATCACGTGGTTCGTCAGGCACTTTATGCCAAAAGTCCACTGGACGATAAAAAATCAGTTTCGGCTTAGATGCACCATCAACCACAATCCAACAATGTGGGTTGTCGATCACAGGTAACCAAGCTTTAAATTGCGGATTCACCTTAAACGGATAATACATGTCATCTAAAAACTGACGTTTAGCCTGACCTGAGTGAATTACTAACCCTTCTAAACCTTCACGCTCTGTAATTGTTCGAGTGCGTTGTTGCAAGGTTGCAATATGTTCGGCGTATAACACCGCTAATTTATCCATAGTAAACCCATCTTTAGTAAATTTAACTTGTTGGCAGTCTATCATAGCCAGCACTATCCCCCAACTGAGGGAGGATAGTGTGACAAATCGAGTTTAACCACCCATCGACATATCAAGAATTGGCGCTAGAACATTGCCATCGCGCCCTAATCGAGTGTGATAAACCTGTCTGTAAGCAAATACATTCTTAACGTAGTTTCGTGTTTCTGTATAAGGAATTAACTCAATCCACAGCTCAGCTGGCATAGCTTGCTCTGGGATCCAACGTTTAATACGATGATAACCCGCATTATAAGAAGCCGTTGCCAAGATTTCGTTGCCATGATTTTTCTTTTTCAAATACTGCAAATACTCACTACCTAGGCGAATATTAGTACGAGGCTGGTATAACTGTTTTCGTGATACAGAGCTTTTATTCATATACTTAGCAGTGCTTGGCAACAACTGCATTAAACCATGGGCATTGGCATGAGAACGCGCATCGGGCGCAAAAGAACTTTCACGGCGTGAAATTGCAATGCTCCAAGCAACATCAATATGGCTGCGACTGCTATATGTTGCAAATACATCTTTGAACGCAAATGGGAAACGTAAGTCGACATAGTCCCACTCTTTTAACTGCGCCAAGGTGTAGATAGTACTGTCGTACCAATCAAGTTCAGCAGCAAGCAATGACGCAGCAAGCTTTTCTTCTTTGGTTGATGTACCCGTTAAATAATTCCACTCACGACGCGCAGATGTAAAGCGCTCAAGCTCATATAAAGCACGAGCTCGCTTAAAGCCTGGAGCATTCGCCACTTCAAGCTTTAGCTTATTACTAATATTTATCTCTTTATTATTTAAGCTAACCGGAATACCTAAGCGTGCAGATGCTAAAAAGCCGTAATAATCACGCTCTTTAGCCACTGTTTGCCAGATTTCACGAGCACGCTCGACTTCACCACGTTGGTTTAAGCTATATGCCAACCAATATTGTTGACCTAGGCTCAGGTTTTCTTTGCCTGTAAAAAACGCCACAATACCAGACCAATCTTGTCTCTCTAACATATTGCCAAGTTGCCATTGCATTAACTTTCTAGTTTGACGGTCTTTAGGCACTTTATTTAACCAAAAGCGCGCTTGTTGGTGGCCACTTGAAGCAAGCGACAAGGCAAAACTGTAGTAAACATCCGCTTTTTGCTCGTCTGTGTAATCGAACATGGTTTCGAGCTTTTCCCAGGCACGCAGTGCAAGATCTTTATCTCGCCATACTAGGCGTTTAACTCCATAAATCGCAATCTGCCCTTCTTTAGCAGATTTTTTCTTGTAGCGATAAAGGCCCGCTGAAGCACTCGGATCTTTGCGTACCTTTAAATATAAATCAGCTAAATATTGGTCAGCACGAGGCAGTAATGTTTTTAAGTATGGAATTAAACTTGATGAGCCCCCTTCGGCAGCTAAGCTAATGCGCTGCCAAACCCGCTCTTCGGTCTGGTAACCTTTTTTCTTCCAAAGAGAGAACAACTTATCGCACTCTTTTGGTTGTGATTTTCCTACCACCCATAAATCAGTCACTTGATTCATGATGGCTTTTTCAGGCGCACCTAAGTCCAATTGAAAACTTAAATAAGGACAGGTCAATTCGTTATTGCTTGTTTCGCGATAGTTACGAATATAAGCCGCTTTTTTATTGTACTTTTTTAAGTAATTAAGCCATGCCTTACGTACAGGCCACTCTAGTGGCGTGTTTTGGTAAACATTGAGGTAGTTTTCGATTTCTGTCTGGTGTTTAAGGCTCGGATTACGTTGCCAATAAGCCTTTTCGACATAAGGCTTCAAAGGGTGATCAAGCCCACTTGCCGCCTCTTTCATGTCTTGATAATCACCGTAACGCGCCTTTTTTTCTGCTTTTAAAAAAGCGTCATGTTTATCGTTGGCTTCAGCTGCAAAAAAAGGAAAAAGTAATGCGGCAGCTGTCCAACCAAGGAGTTGTTTTTTCATGATGACCTTTAACAAAAATTAAAGAATTAATAACAAAAAACTTCTCCTACACCTTAGCACCAAACCAGCTATATTTTAACCAATCGCGATAAAGCGTAGTAATTTTTTCGTTGCATTTTCATTTTAAAGCAAGCACACTGATTGAAATGCAAACTCATCGTACCAGTCTTAGTTAATAAACTAGGGAGAATAATAATGTTATATAAAAGCGATTCATTTGAAGTTGCTTTCATCAAGGACAACATCGCCGAGTTTAAGTTCTGTGCAGACGGCTCAGTAAATAAACTTTCGCAGCAAACCTTGCAAGATTGCGCTTTAGCATTAAAAGAATTGGCAACAAACTCAGATATCAAAGGCATGGTGTTCACCAGCGATAAAGATCATTTCATTATCGGTGCCGACATTTTCGAATTTTTACCTACCTTCACTAAACCTCAAGAAGAACTTGTTGCATGGATCAAAAATGCAACTGACGTTTTTGATGCAATTGAAGATTTACCTTTCCCAACGCTAAGTGCTGTAAACGGCATGGCGCTTGGCGGTGGATGTGAGTGGGCACTTGCTACCGACTACCGCGTTGCTAGCTCTAACGCTAAAATTGGCCTACCTGAAGTTAAACTAGGCATCATGCCTGGTTTTGGTGGTACAGTTCGCCTTCCACGCCTTATTGGCGCTGATAATGCGATGACATGGATCACTACAGGTAAAGAAAACCGCGCTGCTGATGCCTTAAAAGTAGGTGCTTTTGACGCAGTAGTTAGTGCTGACAAACTTTTAGAGTCAAGTATTGCAACACTTGAGCAAGCAATTGCTGGCAAGCTAGATTGGCAAGCAAAACGACAAGTAAAATTACAGCCACTGAAAATGAACCGTGTTGAGCAAGGTATGAGCTTTGCGATGGCTGAAGGCATGGTAATGGGTCAGACAAAAGGTCACTACCCAGCACCTGTTATGGCTGTAAAAACAATCAAAGCTGCAGCAAACTGTGAACGCGCTGAAGCAATGGCGATTGAAAACGCTAACTTTGCTAAATTAGCAGCAACAAGCGAAGCTGCTGCACAAACAGGTATTTTCTTAGCTGACCAATACATTAAAGGTAAAGCGAAGAAGCAAGCTAAACACAGTGAACTTGAGATCAAACAAGCAGCTGTATTAGGCGCAGGTATTATGGGCGGCGGTATTGCATATCAGTCTGCTTATAAAGGCACACCTATTATCATGAAAGACATCAACCAAGATGCTCTTGATTTAGGTATGGGTGAAGCATCTAAGCTACTCGGCAAAAAAGTACAACGTGGCCATATGGCGATGGATAAGATGGTTGCTACCTTAGGCAAGATCAAACCAACACTAAACGATGCGGACCTACAAAGCGCAGACATCGTTGTTGAAGCTGTGGTTGAAAACCCTAAAGTGAAGCAAGCTGTTCTTGCGGGCCTTGAAAAAGACTTACCAGCGGGCACTATCCTAACTTCAAATACCTCAACAATTCGTATTGACGAGTTAGCATCGGCACTTGAAAAACCAGAAAATTTCTGTGGTATGCACTTCTTTAACCCAGTGCCAAAAATGCCATTAGTAGAAATCATTCGTGGTGAAAAAACATCAGAAGCTACTATTAATGCGGTTGTTGATTACGCATTAAAACTTGGTAAATCACCAATCGTTGTAAACGACTGTCCTGGTTTCTTTGTAAACCGCGTACTATTCCCTTACTTTGCAGGTTTCAGCAAACTTGTTGTTGAAGGTGCTGACTTCGCAAAAGTTGATAAAGTGATGGAAAACGTATTTGGCTGGCCTATGGGTCCTGCCTATCTTCTTGATGTTGTGGGTATCGATACAGCTTACCACTGCACTGGCGTAATGGCTGACGGCTTCCCTGAGCGTATGGCTCGTCAAGACAAAGACCCAGTAACTGTATTTGCAAACGAAAAACGTTTTGGTCAGAAAAATGGTGCTGGTTTCTACCAATACGCGCCAGACCGTCGTGGTCGCCTGAAAAAAGCAAAAGATGCAACAGCAACAGAGTTACTAAGTGCTATCACTGATGCACCTAAAGATTTCGACAAACAAGAAGTCATTGACCGTTGTATGATCCCTATGATCAACGAAGTACTACTTTGTTTACAAGAAGGTATCGTAGCGTCTCCACAAGAAGCTGACATGGCGCTAATTTACGGCATTGGTTTCCCTCCATTTAGAGGCGGTGCATTCCGTTACTTAGATCAAACTGGTTTAGCGAACTTTGTTGCGACAGCAGACAAATACGCTCACTTAGGTGCGATTTACCAAGTATCAGATGAAACTCGCAAGTGGGCCGAAGAAGGCCGTGTATTCTATAAGGTGGAAGGATAAGAAACATGAATAATCCAGTAATCGTAGATTGTATCCGCACACCAATGGGTCGTTCAAAGAACGGCGTATTCAAAAATAAGCGTGCGGAAGATTTAAGTGCTCACTTAATGAAAGGTTTGTTAGACCGTAACCCAGCCGTTGATCCAGCATCAATTGATGATATTTACTGGGGCTGTGTACAACAAACTTTAGAGCAAGGTTTTAACATTGCTCGTAACGCAGCACTACTAGCCGGTATCCCTCACTCAGTACCAGCTGTCACAGTTAACCGTTTATGTGGTTCATCAATGCAAGCATTACACGATGCAGCACGCGCGATTATGACTGGCGCTGGTGATACCTACATCATTGGTGGTGTTGAGCACATGGGTCACGTACCTATGACTCACGGTAATGATTTTCACCCAGGTCTATCGACGTCTGTAGCACAAGCTGCTGGCGTAATGGGTTTAACTGCAGAATACCTTGCTACGCTTCACGGCATTAGCCGCGAGCAACAAGATGAATTTGCTTACCGTTCACACCAACGTGCACACGCTGCAACTGTTGAAGGTCGTTTCCGTCGTGAAATCCTGCCAATGGAAGGTCACGATGCAGATGGTTCTTTAATCTTAGTTGAAGACGATGAAGTAATCCGTCCTGAGACAACTGTTGAAGGCTTATCGCAACTACGCCCTGTATTCAATCCAGCATCAGGTAGCGTAACCGCAGGTACTTCTTCTGCACTTTCTGACGGCGCGTCAGCAATGCTTGTAATGAGCGAAGAGAAAGCAAAAGAACTTGGTTTACCAATTCGCGCGCGTATTAAATCAATGGCTGTTGCAGGTTGCGATCCATCAATCATGGGTTACGGCCCTGTTCCTGCTTCGCAAAAAGCACTTCAACAAGCAGGTATCACTATTGACGATATCGATGTTGCAGAGCTTAACGAAGCATTCGCAGCACAATCTCTACCAGTGTTAAAAGACCTAGGTCTGATGGATGTGGTAGATGAAAAAGTTAACCTAAATGGTGGTGCAATTGCACTTGGTCACCCACTTGGTTGTTCTGGTTCACGTATTAGCACAACGCTTGTTCACCTAATGGAAGACAAGAACGCTAAATACGGTCTAGCAACTATGTGTATTGGTTTAGGCCAAGGTATTGCAACTGTATTTGAGCGCGTAGAATAACGAGCTCACACCAAACATCTTGGTGATAAAAAGGCGCACTGAATTGCTCAGTGCGCCTTTTTTATTTGCTTTGCTTTCACTTATTGAAACTGGCGGCAATAGAAAGTTAAAATAGCCGCTTAATAATCGTCTCTTTCACCTAAAAGGTCAGCCATGAGTTTTGATAATCCCGATCACCAATTAGATGCACTTGGCCTACGTTGTCCAGAACCTGTTATGATGGTGCGTGGCGCAGTACGAAAAATGAAAGATGGCGAAACCTTACTGATCATCGCCGATGACCCATCAACCACCCGCGATATCCCAAGCTTTTGTACTTTTATGGATCACACTCTCGTGGCAAAAGATGTAGAACAAGCACCGTACCGATACTTGGTGAAGAAAGGGTTATAACAACGAGTTTCGAGTTTCGAGTTTCGAGTTTCGAGTTTCGAGTTAATCAATTAAAATTAAAAGTGAGCATTTATCAATATTAAACGCTCACTCGATCGGCTTAAAACTGACAGCTGAAAGCTTATAGCTTTACTTTCGAGTTACTGTCACTTTTGGTTGATTGCTATTGCGGTAATCAAAGCTCACTACATACACGCCTTTTGCAGCGGGTTTAAAGCTGAAATAATTGTAGATGGTATTACAGTCGGCATTGGCGGCTTGGCCTAGAACCAATGATTGCCCTGCTGGGTCCATATCACTGTAACCACAGTTATAGCCTTCGCTAAAATCAGCATCTGCTACTTTGAATTCATATACCTTACCAGGCGTTGAAAACTTAACCTCGGTTTGGAATATGCCTGGTGCAACTTGCTCTAATTGATACTGCGGCTCGGCATCCCACAAGGTAAAATCACCACGTAAGTACATAGTACGGTCAAGCTCTTTGCTTGGCAGAATATCGTCGATGCTTGGCATTTGCATTTGGCTAGAACAGGCAGTTAATAAGCCTGCTAATGCTAAAGTAATTACACGTTTCATTACTGTTCCTTTTGCTACAAAAAAGCCAGCACTGAGCTGGCTTTTATTAATTGGCTACTGCTTACTTCTGAAGTACAGAAATATCAGCAATATCTAAAAACAGACGGCTTAGTTGGCTTAACAATGCTAAACGATTTTGTTTAACCGCTTCGTCATCAGCCATTACCATGACGTTATCGAAGAAGTTATCAACACTCTCACGGATACCCGCAAGTTGTGACAATGCTTCTTGGTAATCGCCATTTGCATATAAAGGTGCAAGCTCAGTTGCAAACTTAGCAACGTGTGACGCTAATACTTTTTCTGCGTCATCGCTTAATAGGCTCTCATTCACATCACCTTGTGTTGTGATGTCATTCTTAGCCAAGATGTTGCTTACTCGTTTATTTGCTGCTGCAAGCGCTTCTGCTGCGTCTAATGTACGGAAGTGACTTACCGCTTTAACACGGCGGTCGAAATCAACTGCTTTAGTTGGGCGACGTGCTAGCACTGCTTGAATGACATCAACTTCGATACCTTCATCTTGATACCATGCGCGGAAACGACCTAGCATAAACTCAAACACATCTGTTGATACGTTTAGGTTCGTTAGCTTTTCACCGAATAGCGTTTGTGATTTAGCAACAAGGTCTAAGATATCTAGCGGTAATGATTTTTCAACCATGATGCGTAATGCACCAATTGCTGCACGGCGAAGTGCAAATGGGTCTTTGTCGCCTTTTGGTGCTTGACCAATACCAAAAATACCCACCAGCGTATCAAACTTATCAGCAATAGCTACCGCACAGCTGATCACATTTGTTGGTAAGTTATCACCCGCGAAGCGAGGCATATATTGTTCGTTTTGCGCTAGTGCAACTTCTTCAGCTTCACCGTCGTGACGAGCGTAATGCATACCCATTACACCTTGTACGTCGGTAAACTCCATAACCATTTCGGTCATTAAATCTGTTTTACTTAGTAAACCTGCTCGTTTAGCAAGCTCAGCATCGGCACCTAATTGCTCAGCAATGTAACCTGCAAGTTCACTAATACGCTCAGATTTGTCTTTCAGCGTACCAAGTTGCTTTTGGAATAAAACAGTATCTAGAGACTCTAAGCGACTCTCTAGCGTTTTCTTCTTATCTGTTTCGTAGAAGAACTGCGCATCCGCTAAACGAGGACGAACAACTTTTTCGTTACCAGCAATTACCACGCTTGGATCTTTACTTTCGATATTAGAAACAAATAGGAACTTGTTAAGTAAGTTGCCATCTTGGTCTAATAGCGGGAAGTACTTTTGGTCGTCCTTCATGGTATAGATAAGCGCTTCTGAAGGAACATCTAAGAATGCTTCTTCGAATGTTGCAGTCAGCGTTACTGGCCATTCAACCAAGGATGTTACTTCTTCAAGTAAGTCTTCATCCATCGCTACTTTTGCATTTACAGCGCTAGCTGCTGCTTCAATCTGTTCACGAATTTGTGCTTTACGTGCTTCGAAGTCAGCGACAACGTAAGCAGATTTCAGCACATCAAACACATCGTCAGCGTGGTTGATTGTGACTTTTTCTGGATGATGGAAACGGTGACCTTGTAATTGGTTGCCAACTTGCTTACCAAGGATTTCGCCTTCGATTAGCGTGCTACCAAACAAAATAGTTGCAGTGTGTACTGGGCGAATAAATTGTGTTTTATTTGCCCCCCAACGCATTGGTTTAGGGATAGGTAATTTTGCAAGAGCTTTGTTTACTGCATCACTCATAAGCGATGTAGTTGCTTGACCTTCAACCTGTGCTTTATGTAATAACCAAGCGCCTTTATCTGTCTCAAGTGTTTGTGCATCGCTTACATCGATACCACAACCACGAGCCCAACCCATTGCTGCTTTAGTTGGATTACCATCGGCATCAAAAGCTGCTGCAACTGCAGGACCACGCTTTTCTACAACCTTGTCACTTTGTTTTGCTTCAAGTGCACTAACACGTAAACCTAAACGACGTGGTGATGCGTACCAGTTAACGCCTTGGTGATTTAATTCTAAGCTTGCAAGCTCAGTTGCTAAGTTCTCAGCAAACGACTCAGCAAGTTTACGAAGTGCTTTCGGTGGCAACTCTTCAGTGCCAATTTCTACTAATAAATTTTCTGCTGACATGCTAATTCTTAATCCTTACAAAGCGGGAAACCAAGAGCTTCACGGGCATCATAGTAACTTTGCGCACATGCTTTAGATAAAGCACGAACACGTAAGATATAACGTTGACGTTCTGTTACAGAGATAGCGTGACGAGCGTCTAATAAGTTAAACGCATGTGATGCTTTCATTACTTGCTCATAAGCTGGTAATGGTAAGCCTGCTTCAATTAGCTTTTCGCTTTCTTTTTCACAGTGATCGAACTGTGCAAATAAGAACTCAACATCCGCTTGTTCGAAGTTATAAGCTGACTGCTCTACTTCATTTTGATGGAATACATCACCGTATGTCACACGACCCATAGGACCGTCTGCCCATACTAGGTCATAGATACTATCTACGCCTTGAATATACATAGCTAAACGCTCAAGACCATAAGTGATTTCACCGGTTACTGGTGAGCACTCTAAGCCACCTACTTGCTGGAAGTAAGTGAACTGAGTTACTTCCATGCCGTTTAACCAGATCTCCCAACCTAGACCCCATGCACCTAATGTAGGCGACTCCCAGTTGTCTTCTACGAAGCGAACTTCATCAGTTAGTGTATCAATACCAACAGCAGCTAAAGAGCCTAAATAGAGCTCCTGAATGTTTTCTGGTGATGGCTTTAATACAACTTGGAATTGGTAGTAATGCTGTAAACGGTTCGGGTTTTCACCATAGCGACCATCAGTTGGACGGCGGCATGGTTGAACATACGCGCTCGACATTGGCTCTGGGCCAATTGACTTTAAGAAAGTTAACGGATGAAATGTCCCTGCTCCCACTTCCATATCGAGTGGTTGAGCAATCACACAGCCTTGCTGTGCCCAATAGTCCTGTAAAGCCAGGATCAAACCTTGAAAGGTTTTAACGTCATATTTTTGCATATTTGGCTTATAGTATCTGGTGCGTTTAGTCTGAAAATTGCTCTCAGTATACCTTGTGTGCAGTAAGGTTTTAAGCAGTTTGTGCTTTTTCAGCAAGAAAAAAAGGAGCCAGTTGGCTCCTTTTTAATTCTTAATTTCGCGTTATACGTCTAGGTTAACTACACGTAGCGCATTCGTTTCGATGAAGTCACGACGCGGCTCAACTTGGTCACCCATTAGAGTCGCAAACAATTGGTCTGCCGCTACTGCATCTTCAATTGTTACTTTCAACATACGACGAGCATCTGGGTCCATAGTGGTTTCCCAAAGCTGATCTGGGTTCATCTCACCAAGTCCTTTATAGCGTTGGATATAAAGGCCACGCTTCGATTCATTGATTAACCACTCTAATGCATCCACAAAGTTATCAACAGTAAGAGTTTTCTCACCGCGTTGAACATATGCCCCTTCTTCAAGTAAGTTAGCAATGTTTACGCCTGTCGCTGCAATGCGTTTGTAGTCACGCGATGTGATGAAGTCATGGTTTAGTACATGAGCTTTATCCACACCATGCTGACGAATATTCACAACAGGATAATACATGTTGCGCTCAGTATCGTACTCAGTGCCCGCATGGAAGATAGTTGCATCTTCATCACGTGCAATTAAGTCGTCAACAAGAGTGTTAGTCCACTCTTTAACTTTTGCTTCATCTGCTAAATCAGCTTCGGTAATTTCGCTTTGATAAATTAAACGTTCCATAACCGAGTTTGGATATTTACGTTTTAAGCGCTCAATCACTTTAACTGTATTTTGATAGTCGTGAACGATTCTTTCTAGCTCTTCACCTTCAAGTGCAGATGCACCTTCGCTTGTATAAAGTGCAGCATTGTTTAATGCTAATGATGTTAAGTAATCAACAAGCGCTGGGTCATCTTTAATGTAGCGTTCTTGCTTACCTTTTTTCACTTTATAAAGTGGTGGCTGCGCAATATAGATAAAGCCTTTTTCTACAATCTCTGGCATTTGACGGTAGAAGAAAGTCAGTAGTAAGGTACGAATGTGAGAACCATCCACGTCCGCATCGGTCATGATAATGATACGATGATAACGTAGTTTTTCTGGGTCATATTCATCACGACCAATACCACAGCCTAATGCAGTGATTAGAGTTGCTACTTCTTGAGAAGAAAGCATCTTATCAAAGCGTGCTTTTTCTACGTTAAGAATCTTACCTTTAAGTGGCAAAATTGCTTGGTTTTTACGGTTACGACCCTGCTTAGCTGAACCACCTGCAGAGTCACCCTCCACTATGTATAGTTCAGAAAGTGCTGGATCTTTTTCTTGGCAGTCTGCCAATTTACCTGGTAAGCCAGCTAAATCCATTGCACCTTTACGGCGTGTCATTTCACGTGCTTTACGTGCTGCTTCTCGAGCTCGTGCTGCATCAATAATTTTGCCAACAACTGTTTTAGCATCAACAGGGTTTTCTAATAAGAACTCTGTTAATTTTTCTGCCATTGCTTGTTCTACAGCAGACTTAACTTCACTTGATACTAGTTTGTCTTTAGTTTGTGATGAGAACTTAGGATCAGGAACTTTAACACTTACAACCGCAGTTAAGCCTTCACGAGCATCATCACCCGTTGCATTACTTGTTGTTTTCGCTTTTTTGTTAAAGCCTTCTTTTTCCATGTAGTTATTTAGCGTACGTGTTAATGCTGCTCTAAAGCCAGCTAAGTGCGTACCACCATCACGCTGTGGAATGTTGTTTGTGAAACAGTAAATGCTTTCTTGGAAACCATCGTTCCATTGCATTGAAACTTCTACACTAATACCGTCTTCTTCACGCTCATGGGTAAAGTGGAAAACACTTTTATGTACAGGTGTTTTGTTA
This sequence comes from Pseudoalteromonas sp. CH_XMU1449-3, assembly GCF_037027245.1. Lineage (NCBI taxonomy): Bacteria > Pseudomonadati > Pseudomonadota > Gammaproteobacteria > Alteromonadales > Pseudoalteromonadaceae > Pseudoalteromonas > Pseudoalteromonas sp. CH_XMU1449-3. The sequence goes on along the minus strand of NZ_JAYMDY010000020.1, from coordinate 30,139 downwards.
CGGTTTAGATATTCTACGAATGCTTGGATACCACCATCATATTTGAAGTGGTCATTCTTAGATTCTTCGCGCTCATCAGTAAGAATGATACTTACACCAGAGTTTAAGAACGAAAGCTCACGTAAACGCTTTGCTAAAATATCGTAGTGAAAGTTAAGGTCAGTGAATGTTTCACCACTTGGCCAGAAACGTAATTCGGTACCTGTGTCTGTTGCGTCACCAATTACAGCCAATGGCGCATCTGGTACACCCATAGTATATGTTTGTTGGTGAATTTTTCCTTCACGACGAATGGTCAGTTGCAGCTTTTCAGATAGTGCATTTACTACCGAAACACCTACACCGTGTAAGCCACCAGATACTTTATAAGAGTTATCATCGAACTTACCACCAGCGTGAAGTACCGTCATGATAACTTCAGCCGCTGAAACACCTTCTTCTTCGTGAATAGATGTAGGAATACCACGACCGTTATCTCTTACAGAGACTGAACCGTCTAAGTGAATCGTTACAAAAATATCATCACAATGACCAGCTAAGGCTTCATCGATAGAGTTATCAACAACCTCAAACACCATATGGTGAAGGCCTGTACCGTCATCGGTGTCCCCTATATACATTCCTGGACGCTTTCTTACTGCGTCTAATCCTTTAAGTACTTTAATACTCGACGAATCGTAATTCTCAGACATGGTTAATCCCACTTATCTTGTTATTAGGTTGCCATGTTTCACGTGGAACATTTTTAGTTCTCGTTGCATGGGTTCCACCACAGCAGAAATACTTTCAGATAAAATTGATGAGATAAAAAGTTGCGAATCGCAATGAGTCAAAAGTTGACCCACTTTTTCTTTTGTATCTTCACCTAGTTCTGAAGGTAAGTCATCTATTAGCAATATAGATTGCTTATCTGTTTCTGACTCAATTAAGCTATTTTGCGTTACTTTTAACGCATAAAGCAAGAGCTTCAATTGACCGCGAGAAAAGGTATTTTCTACACTGTTACCAGAAGCACTAAAACTAAAATCAGCTTTATGCGGACCTTTACTTGTGAAACCTTGTTTGGCATCACGTTCAAAGCTTTGCTCAAGCGCCTCTGAGAGCGTTTCACTCTCTTTCCAACCCGCATGAAAGTTAATTTCTAAATCGCTTACAAGCGTTAATTCTGCACACATTTTATCAAAAAACTGCTGCTTAAACCTACTTATATACGCGATTCTTAGATTATTTATTTGTTCAGCTAGTCTAACAAATTCTTTATCCCAAAACTTGATCTGTTCGAAATAATCTCGAGGTTTACTTTTTAATAAAGCATTACGTTGTTTTAGTACTTTATTAAAAGACTGCCACAAGTAAAAAAAGTCATGTTCCACGTGGAACAATCCTAAATCGAGAAATTTTCTACGCTCTTTTGGGCCACCAAAAAACAACGAATAGCTTTCTGGAGTAATAACTTGCACCGGCACTAGTTGAGCTAATTCAGAGATTTTACGGCTCGTTTTTCCCTGAATCTTTAAAGACGTTTCACCCGCTTGGTTTTTACTTATACCAATCGGAATAGACAAATCATGCAGCGCTTTGCGACCATGAATCACAAACTTGTCTTGTTGATGCTGAATGATATTTTTATGTTTGGCGGTACGAAATGATTTACCGTGAGAAAGGAAATATATCGCCTCAAGGAGACTGGTTTTTCCGCTGCCATTTTCGCCATAGATAATGTTTATGCCATTAACCGGCTCAAGTGTCAGCGCCTCAATATTCCGAAAATTATTGAGGCTTAAATGACTTAAACTCATATAAGCTTATAGGCGCATCGGCATTACAACGTACATAGCTTCTTCGTCACCTGCACCTTCAATTAGCGCACTGCTATTAGAGTCTGCAAGCGTAAAGGTTACATCTTCTGTTTTTAATGTATTCAGTACATCAAGCACATAAGAAACGTTAAAGCCAATTTCAAGTTCGCCGCCTTGGTACATTACTTCAACCACCTCTTCAGCTTGTTCTTGCTCAGGGTTGTTTGCTGTAATTTTTAATAAACCTTCAGACAGATTTAAACGTACACCACGAAACTTTTCATTCGATAAAATAGACACACGTTGGAAAGCACTACGAAGCCATTCACGATTAGCAGTAATCACTTTGTCACCACCACGCGGCAATACTCGACGATAATCAGGAAAACGACCATCAACTAGTTTACTAGTAAATGTAAACTCAGTATCAATAATACGAATATGGTTAGCACCAAATTGAATGGTTACTAGCTCATCATCAGCCACCATTAGGCGCATAATTTCTTGCACACCTTTACGTGGAATAATTAACTGACGCTGTGTATTTAAAGACTGCGGTAATTGCTTTTGTGCAATTGCCAAACGGTGGCCATCTGTAGCCACTGTTTTGATATCTGCGTTATCAACTTCAAATGACATACCGTTTAAGTAATAACGTACATCTTGATTCGCCATAGAAAAGTGCGTGCTCTCTAAAAGTTTACGCAACTCTAAACGCGTTAGTTGAAACTCAACTTCACCATCCCACTGCTCAAGATTCGGAAAATCTTCAGCGGCCAGCGTAGTTAAAGAAAAACGGCTTTTACCACTTGTTAGTAGTAACTGATGATCTTGGCTACTTAACGTAAGGTCTGAGCCATCAGGTAAACTTTTACAAATATCGAGTAACTTTTTAGCTGGTAAAGTGAGTTGCGTATCTGTGGTATCTTCACCGACAAACACACTCGCCACTAACTCAATTTCAAGATCAGTACCCGTCATCGAAAGTTGTCCGTTTTCAACAACTAACAGTACGTTCGATAAAATCGGTAAGGTGTGCTTACGCTCAATCGCACCAGACACTTGAACTAAAGGTTTTAAAAATTGCTCTCTTGATATTGTTATTTGCATAATAAAGTCGGCCTTAAGATGACAAGGTTCTTATTAAGTTTTGATAATCTTCTTTCACTTCGTGGCTTTCGTCACGTAGTGATTTAACTTTACGACAAGCGTGTAATACAGTTGTGTGATCACGACCACCAAAGGCGTCGCCAATCTCAGGTAAACTGTGATTTGTAAGTTCTTTTGATAATGCCATGGCCACTTGACGTGGTCTTGCTACTGAACGGCTACGGCGTTTAGAGAGTAAATCTGACACACGAATACGGTAATACTCAGCAACAGTGCGTTGAATATTATCTATCGTTACCAGTTTATCTTGCAGCGCAAGTAAGTCACGTAGCGCTTCTTTTACAAAGTCGATTGAAATCGGACGACCAGTAAAGTTTGCATTAGCAATAACGCGGTTTAACGCCCCTTCTAATTCCCGCACGTTTGAACGCAACTTTTTAGCGATAAAAAAGGCAACTTCGTGAGGTAAATTGATTTTACTTTGCTGCGCTTTTTTCATCAAAATAGCAACGCGCGTTTCAAGCTCTGGCGGCTCAATAGCAATTGTTAAGCCCCAACCAAAACGTGATTTAAGGCGATCTTCAACCCCTTCTATCTCTTTTGGATAGCGGTCTGAAGTTAAGATAATCTGTTGATTTCCTTCAAGTAAAGCATTGAAGGTATGAAAGAACTCTTCTTGTGAGCGTTCTTTATTAGCGAAAAATTGAATGTCATCGATCATCAATGCATCAACACTTCGGTAATAACGTTTAAATTCTTCGATTGCATTATTTTGTAACGCTTTAACCATGTCTTGCACAAATCGCTCAGAGTGCATATAAACAATTTTCGCGTCTGGCTTATTAGCCATAATACCGTTACCAACAGCGTGTAATAAGTGAGTTTTACCTAAGCCAGTACCACCGTATATAAATACAGGGTTAAATGCTGAACCTGGGTTATCTGCAACTTGAGTCGCTGCAGCTTTTGCTAATTGGTTTGATTTACCTTCAACAAAGCTATCAAAGGTATAATTTTCTTTAATGTTTGATTTATAGCCTGATTTTGGTGCAGGTTCGACCGCTGCTTTTTCAGGTTTTGGCTGTTGCTTTTCAGCAGTTTGTTGTGGAACAGATGCGCTTGTTTCTGCTGCAGCCGGTGCAGATGCCACTTGGGCATTTAAAATAGGTTTACTACCAACATCAAAACGTAATTCAGGTGCTTCATCACCACAAATTTCAACGAGTAGTTCATTAATACGGTTTAAATACTTTTCTCTCACCCAATCCAAAACAAAACGGTTAGGTGCATATATAGTCAACGTATCTTCGGTACTTTCTGCTTGAAGTGGTCTTACCCACATACTGAATTGCTGTGAAGGCAATTCATCTTGCAATACATATAAACAACTTTGCCAAACCGACAGATACACAGTTAAACTCCCAGAGATTTAATTTTTATTCCCGTTCATCTTTAATGATGGAAAATCAAACATTTATTGCTAATCTTTGACCAACTTTCATGGCCCAGACCGACTATTATGAAGGTACTTTATCCACAAGTACAAGATTGATTTTTATGAAAAATATGATCTCAGCAACATAAAACAATAAAACACTGATTTTTAAGAAAATTATTTTTTAAGCTCGAACAGTGATCATAACAAATCTGCAGCCAGATCGCGATCAAATTCTACGATCGAATTGGCTTTTCCCAAGCTTTTATTCACTTTTTATACAGAGGCTGTGGAAAACTTCTTATTTATGATGATCCTATATGATCAGTTAAAAGGATCCTTTATAATTACGGCCTCTGCAGCGTTTTAATGATTGACTTTTGTTGTCTTCATCTATAATATCTCGCGCTCGCAATGGCACCTGTGCCAGGATCGCGACCTGCATAGGATGTTTTAACCTTAACCGATCGGATGGAATTGTTATGAAAAGAACTTTTCAACCTAGCGTTTTAAAACGCAAACGTACACACGGTTTCCGTGCTCGTATGGCAACAGCAAATGGCCGTAAAGTATTAGCTCGTCGTCGTGCTAAAGGCCGTAAAGTTCTTTCTGCTTAATATATAAGTGGAAGACTTTAGCTTCAGCAGGGAGTTACGTCTGTTAACTCCCTCGCATTACTCTCGAATCTTTAATGAACCAGCACGCGCTGCGACTCCTTTCTTTACCCTATTAGCTAAACGCAATGACCAAACTAATCCTCGATTAGGTCTTACGGTCGCAAAAAAACGCGTTAAAAAAGCCTGTCAACGTAATCGAATTAAACGACTTGCTCGCGAAAGTTTCCGTTTAAATCAACATAAACTCGATAACATTGATATTGTGCTTATGGTTAAAAGTGGTATTGATGAACAGTCCAACGAAGAGCTAACAAAGCAACTAAATAAATTGTGGCGAAAAATTAACGAACGCTGCAAGCCTGGTGCACCTAAACCACCACCATTTAAAAAACGCCCGAATAAATCAGCTAAATCTAATAAACAAGCCTGATAGCAATAGAATTACAGGCTTAATTAAGGTATCTTTAGCTCACCTTTTAATCATGCATTTAAAATTCTACGATGGGAATTTAAATTCATGGTATCCATTGACTAAATTAACGCAGGGGCAGACACATCATGAGGTTACTTAAACCACTTGTTGCTATTCCAAAGCGCTGTTTAGTCATGCTAATACGCGGCTATCAAAAATGGATAAGCCCACTATTAGGCCCGCATTGTCGTTTTAATCCAACCTGCTCTAGTTACGCTATTCAAGCAATTAATTTGCATGGAAGTGTAAAAGGCAGTTGGTTAGCTGTTAAACGCATATTAAAATGCCACCCTTTACATGCTGGTGGGGATGATCCCGTACCGGCAAAAAATCATATTAACCACCAACACGAGAAATAAGAGCTGTTATGGAATCGCAACGCACGTTTTTATTAATCGGCTTGATGCTTGTGTCGTTTTTATTATTTCAAGAATGGAATAACGACTACAACGCACCAAAGGCTGATCCAAGTGCCACAACACAAACACTAGGCGCAACAACACCAGAATCTGATGACTTTATTCCTGCATCATCTGACGGTGAAGTTCCAGCTGTAACGACAGCAAAGCGCTCAGTTATCGATGTAACAACTGACGTATTCACTGTTAAAATTGACACCCGTGGTGGTGACATCATTGAAACAGACTTACTTCAGTACGAAGAGGTAAAAGGCAGTAACACACCTTACATGCTATTAGGTGAGTTCGATGGTAAGCAATACTTCTCGCAAAGTGGCTTAATTGGTTTAAATGGTCCTGACGCAACTGTTGCTGGTCGCCCTGTTTATAAAACCACACAAAAAGCATTCACTTTAACGGGTGATGAGCTACGTGTACCACTTGAGTTTACTGACAGTAAAGGTGTGACGTTTACTAAAACTTATATCTTCAAAAAAGGCGACTACGCTGTAGATTTAGAGTACACAGTAAACAACGTAACAGCTGATCCAATTCAAGTTCAGTTATACACGCAAGTAAAACGCACAGTACAAGAAAAAGGTAGCTTAGTAGATCAAAACTACTTAGGCGCAGCATTTGGTACTGAAGAAGAGCCATACGAAAAGTACAGCTTCTCAGACATGGCTGATAAAAACCTTAACATCACTACAGCTGGCGGCTACATTGCATTTATCCAACACTACTTTGTAAGTGCGTGGGTACCAAAGCAAGACCAACAAAATACCCTTTACAGCAAATTAGTTGCTGGTAATGCGGCAATTATTGGTACTAAAGGTGAAGCAGTTAACGTACAAGCTGGTACGCAAGCAACACTTAGATCAACTTATTACATGGGCCCGAAAGAGTCTGACGTACTAGAAGCAATCCACCCAGACTTAGACCTAACTGTAGACTATGGTTGGTTATGGTTTATCTCACAACCATTATTCGTACTACTTAAGTGGTTACACAGCATCCTAGGTAACTGGGGTCTAGCTATCATTGCAATCACGGTTATCGTTAAAACGGCAATGTACCCGCTTACTAAAGCACAATACACGTCAATGGCTAAGATGCGTGCCTTACAGCCTAAAATGGCTGCACTAAAAGAGAAGTATGGTGATGACCGTCAAAAATTCGGTCAAGCTATGATGGAAATGTACCGCAAAGAAAAAGTGAACCCTATGGGTGGCTGTTTCCCACTGTTACTACAAATGCCAATCTTCTTAGCGTTATTCTACGTATTCTTAGAATCAACTGAGCTACGTCATGCTGAATTCGTTTTATGGTTAAATGACTTATCAGCAATGGACCCATACTACGTATTACCTGTTTTATTTGGTTTAAGTATGTTCATCACTCAAAAGCTGCAACCTATGACGGTTACTGACCCTATGCAGCAAAAAATGATGACCTTTATGCCAGTTGTATTCTCTATTTTCTTCTTATGGTTCCCATCTGGCCTAGTACTTTACTGGTTAGTATCGAACCTTATCTCAATCGCACAGATGCTAATCATCTACCGCGGTATGGAGAAAAAAGGTATTAAGGTAAGAGGCTAAACTCTTAACCCAATAAAAAAGGCGCTAACTGCGCCTTTTTTAATGCCTGAAAAAAAACTAACCGAGAATAGGAGAATAAACTTGATTGGGCACACTGCGTTCAGTAAAGCTCAAACTTGTTGTTAGTAACGAAGCAACTACCAAACCGATTGCAACCACCCCAGATAAACCAAGCCACTTTCCAGTCGTTGTTTTACGCTTAACCCTAAGCCAACTCATATAGATGCCTGCAGCGCTTACAAAGCTCATTAATGCACCAAATACACCCCAAATAAGCTTAGTACCAATTCCTGCAAAGTTACCAAAGTGCAGCGGATCAGCGGTGTCTTTAATTCGTGGAAGCAGGTTTAGTTCTTCCCCTTTTTGTATGCCTAGAACTTCACCGGAACTTGGTTTTAAATAAACCCGGTTAGCACGAAGGCGTAGTAAAATATCATCGTTATAACCACGTACTTCAATAGGCTGTTCCGCTTTATTAGGATAACGAATATAGCGAATATCAAGGCTAGGAAATGCCTGTTGAGCGGCTTCATAAGTAGCAGCTAAACTAATTGGCGATAGATCTTTGCGAGGGCTTTGTTTTTTAAACTCACTCACGGCTGGTGGACTAGAGACATAGTGAGGTACCTTCGCAGTTTGCAGCCCATGTTCTACCAGATACCAACCCCCTGTGATGGCCATCACAGCAATAAACCATAAACTCCAAAGCCCTAACAGCTTATGCCAATCAGACCAACTACTACGTTTATCAAGGCTTAGCGCAGCAGGCTTTTTCATAAAGCCTTGCCACCAGCGCCGATACACATAAAAACTCGAGACCAATAAAATAACGAGTAAAATACTCAAACTGGTGACGATTAGTTTACCCATCCAGCCCATCGACAAGTTCATATGCCAGTTACGTAAAAACCGCGATATCCGCGCCCACTCTCCTTCACCGAGTAAGCGACCCGTTGCAGCATCTAAATAAACAAAGCGAAATGAATCACCGACTTTAAGAGCCGCTTCAGTGGCAAGGTAATCTTGCTTATGACGTTGAATATAAAGTAACTGAGCTTGCGGATAATGCTTATTAAGGGTGTTTTCGAGAGCTGGGTAGTTAGTCGAAGCAGAAGAGGTTAAAGCACGGTACTTAGCGTCTGTTAAGTACTCGAGTTCATGACTTAACGTAGCGAGTGTTCCCGATACGCAGGTAACAAAAAGCAGGACTCCAACAAAGAGTCCTGCCCAAGAATGTAAGTTAAACCAACTTTTAGCGTTCACACGCCACCATTAAAAGCTGTATTTAGCACTTAAATAGACACGGCGTGGCTCACCAGGAAAGTGCCCTGTTCGCTCGATAAAGCCACTGCTTGCGTATTCTTTATCAAATAGGTTCTTAACTGATAGCTGCCATTGCCAGTTATCAACGGTTGTTTGCCACGCCATGTTGTAAACAGTATAAGGTTTAACACGTTGACCGCCTAAACTAAGCTGTTCATCAACATAATCTAAGCCAGCAGAAATAGATGACGATAAGCTAGGTAGCTCATAGCGTGTCCATATACCTAGGGTATTTTGCGGCGCGTTAGCAAATTTATCGCTATCAGGAATTTGGTTACGAATGCTGTCGTTGGCTTTAGTAATACGGGTATCATTATAAGCGTAGCTTGCAGTAACTACCCAGCGCTCAGTGATGTCACCAACCACTTCAAGTTCAAAACCCTTACTTTGTACTTCACCAACGGCAACTAGGTCATCAACGCCGTCACCTGCAACATCACCTAATAAGCTAGGCTGCAGGATGTTTTCGCGGACAATATCGTACACAGCCATATTAACAGCAAGTGTGTCTGCTAATAGCTTGGTTCTTAAACCTAACTCGTTAATGCGGCTAGTCTCCGGCGAGAACGGACCGCCCTTTGCTGTTTCTTGATTACTCGCACTTTGCGGCACAAAGCCAGTGCCATGTAGCGCATAAGGGAAGAACATATTATTAATGTTATAGCTGGTACCAATACGGTAGGTTAAGTCGCTATCAGAAAACTCGGTTTGATTTAACAGATCTTTATCTTCAAAGCGGTCATACCTTAAGCCAGCTGTCACACTCCAATTAGCGGTGATATCTAGTTGATCTTGCAAGTAGGCACCAAAGCGGGTGCTATTCGTTTTACCAAGCCGTGGGGTAATACTATCAAGGTCATAATCATCAACAGAGGTTAAACCATACTCAGGGTTGTTAAGATCAAGTCCTGGTACTGGGCCACCTTTACTTTGTTGCGTAGCTGTACGGTAGACGCTTTCAAAATCATGTTCATACCAATCACTACCAAACAGCACTTGATGCTGCATATTAGCAAATGCAAACTCTGCAATCGCATTAGCTGTTAAGCTAAAACCTTCGTTCTCACGTACTTGATCACGAAACTCACGATGGCTCCAATCAACAATACCGTCGTCATCTGTATCAACGAGGCCTCTTGGTTCATGGTAGTTTTGCACTTCTTTGTTATCAAAATAACGTGCTGTGACATCTGTGCGCCAAACATCATTAAACTCATGTTTTAAAGTTGCCTGATAGACATGGGCTTCAACATTTTGAAAGTCTGTCGCCTCGTTATGATTCCAGCTAATATCAGTTAAAAAATTGCCATTATCATCAGCAGGTACACCACGTAAACGTGCCCCACCCAACTCTTGCTCTATATAGGTATACTGAGTGGTCAATTCGGTTGCACTATTGATAAGCCACGTATAACCAAGATCAACAATGGTATTATCGCCGCTAGTATTAGCACGGAATGGCTTTTCAGTATCACGGTAAAGACCAACACGGTAAGCATGATTATCAAGTGATTCACTCAATGTTCCTGTGCTTTCTAATGCACCACTGAAGAAGTCATCATTACCTACTTCAACTTCAATACTGTGTTCACTGGTGAATTTAGGCTTCTTAGTTACATAGTTAATAATACCACCCGGATTACCACTACCGTATATAGCGCCAGCAGGTCCTTTTAAAACCGCAACTTGTTCAATATTAAATAATTGCGGTACAGCAAAGCCATTGAAAGGGTCGCCCTTTACGCCATCGTATAAAATCTCATCTTGGCGAAAGCCACGAAATGTCACGCCGGAATAACTAAAGGCATTAACGCCAGCAATATTGCTATAAAGGTCGGTAATTTGGCGAGCAGCCTGATCACTGATCAGCTCCTGCGGCAAAATTTGAATTGACTGAGGAATTTTCTCTAAGGGTGTATTGGTACGAGTAGCAAAACTTGACTCGGTTGGGCGATATAAAGAAAACGCACGGCCAACAACTTCTATTTTTTCGAGTTCTTTAGAATCATTTTGATCAGAAGTAGTCACTTCAGTTTGAGCATGGGCAACGCCCGAAAAACCAGCAGCAAGTGCAATAAAAACAGCAGAAAGACGCATAATAAAAAACGATAAGATTTAGAATGCGCAATATGGTAATGAATATAATTATCATTTGCAATGGTCGTTTATTATTAATTAAAGCTAAATAAAGTATTACTTACATCAGACTTTTGCTACCTCATTACTCAAACAGCTATTCGCATGAAATTAAGCCATAGGTTACAATAGAGCCAGCATTCATTCTTTTATTGGCATTATTTCATCGCATGATTAATCAAGACACAATTGCAGCACAAGCGACCGCACCAGGACGTGGTGGGGTTGGTATTATTCGCGTCTCTGGCAGCTTAGCTAAAACAGTGGCAGAACAGATTATTGGCCGTTGTCCTAAAACACGTTACGCAGACTATGTACCATTTAAGAGCTTGAGCGGTGAACAGCTTGACCAAGGTATTGCTATTTACTTTCAAGGGCCAAATTCATTTACCGGCGAAGACGTACTAGAACTACAAGGTCACGGCGGCCCTGTTGTACTTGATATGCTATTAAAAGAAATTAGCCAAATTGACGGTGTACGTTTAGCAAAACCGGGTGAGTTCTCTGAGCGCGCATTTATGAATGATAAGCTTGATTTAACTCAAGCAGAGGCAATTGCTGACCTTATCAATGCAACCAGTGAACAAGCAGCAAAAAGCGCCCTCCAATCACTGCAAGGTGAATTTTCTAAACATATCGAAACGCTGGTGGAAAAAGTCATTCACCTACGTATGTATGTAGAAGCCGCGATTGATTTTCCTGATGAAGAAATCGACTTTTTATCAGACGGTAAAGTATCCGCAGATCTCAATGCCATTATTGCTCAATTAGAGAATGTAACTCAGCAAGCTAAACAAGGTAGCATCATGCGTGAAGGTATGCGTGTTGTTATTGCGGGTCGCCCTAACGCTGGTAAATCAAGCCTACTTAATGCGTTAGCTGGCCGTGATGCAGCCATCGTTACCGAAATAGCGGGTACAACACGTGACGTATTACGCGAACATATCCACATTGATGGTATGCCACTACATATTATTGATACCGCAGGCCTGCGTGAAAGCCCAGATAAAGTAGAGCAAATTGGTATTGAACGCGCATGGGATGAAATTAACCAAGCCGATCGCGTACTATTTATGTTAGACGGCACTGATACATCAGCCACTGATCCTCATGATATTTGGCCAGAGTTTATGTCCAAGTTACCAGAGGGTATGGGTGTTACTGTGATCCGAAATAAAGCCGATATTTCCGGTGAAAATGTCGGTATGGATGAACATGATCAATATCCGGTGATCCGTTTAAGCGCTAAAAATGCAGAGGGTATAGAGTTAGTTCGTACTCACTTAAAGGCATGTATAGGTTTCCAAGGTGCCACAGAAGGTGGATTTATGGCACGCCGTCGTCACTTAGATGCACTTGATCATGCAGCCTATCATTTAAACACAGGCAAAGAGCAATTAGAGATGCATATTGCTGGTGAGATCTTGGCTGAAGAATTACGCCTAACGCAACAGTTCTTAAATGAGATAACAGGTGAATTTACCTCTGATGACCTACTTGGGAAAATCTTTAGTTCGTTCTGTATCGGTAAATAAATTCCGGTCATCAATATTATAAAAAAGAGTCGCAAGACTCTTTTTTTGTTTTTACTCCAACTAATCAATTATCGGTTCAGGGCCGAAACCAGCCAGTAATAAACCTCATATCAATTAGTCTAGCGATGTCATTAAACGGAGGACATCATGGACAAATATCAACTCTTTCACCAATTACACCACCAGCATGGGGGCTTTGTACTCGCTAATGCGTGGGATCTTAGTTCAGCACAATTCATCCAAGCTGCGGGAGCTAAAGCAGTAGCAACAACCAGCTGGGGAATTGCTGCCAGTTTAGGGTTAGCTGATGGTGAAAACATCTCTTTTAAAACTCAATTAGCACTGGCTAAAAGCTTAACCGAACACCTTCATATTCCACTCTCTGTCGATATAGAGTCAGGCTACAGTAACGATCCGCTGCAAATTAGCGAAAACGTTTTAGCGTTAGCAAGATTAGGAGTTGTAGGCATCAACATAGAGGACTCAGATAAAGACACTAACGCACTGAGATCTATCGAACAGCAATGCACTATTATTAGTGAAATAAAGAAAGTACTTAACGAAAATGGCTTCGGTGGTTTATTTATAAACGCCAGAACCGATACCTACTTTGTTAGTGACTCCCCTTTTCAAGCAACATTAAAGCGAGCAAAAGCGTATCAAAATGCAGGTGCAGACGGTCTGTTTGTGCCCGGCTTAACTAACATAGAGCACATAACCAGCTTAGCTAACACAGTAGATATGCCATTAAATGTTATGGCAATGAGCAATTTTAACTCAGCAAAAGCCGCTTTCGCTGGTGGTGCAAAACGGTTTTCATTGGGTAATTCACTCTATGATCTAGTCGGTAATACAATAAAAACCAGTTTAACTCAGATCGAAAACTAACTTAGCGAGCTAAAAAATTAGATCAAAACAGCTTTTAAGATCGAATTTAGCTAAAAATGTTATCCACATTTGGGGCTTTTTTAGATCTAAAGGCTGATTTGATCATAAAAAAACGCGGAAATTTGAATTTATTTTCATACAACAGCCCTTTTTGATAACTAATTTTCTTAAAAACAGCATTTATTAGCGCTTATTTAAGTTTTTTTCGATCTATTTTATTGATCGCAAATTGCAAACCGATCGTTATCAACAAGCGATCTATCCACAAAACGATCATACTCAATATTTTTATCAGATCTGAAAAATTAAGCGCTTACACATAATTAAAGATCAACAACTTAGCAAAGTTATACAGTTTCCAATATTTAGCTTGATCAGAACTTTCCCCAAATTTATTAACAGCTTGATCAAAGGGTTTAATTTATGAATAAATATAAAAAACTATTAAAAACAGTAGATTATAAAAAACAATGAATTAAAGCTGTCATTTTAAGCAGAAAAACTTATTCAGATCGTAATTCAACGCTTTACTCACACCCTAACTTAGTTATCATGTGGCCACTTATTTCTATACATGATCAATCACATGCAATCAGTAAATATTATCGTTGGCAGCCAAATGGGATCTGCAGAATACGTGGCTGAGCAACTAGCAGAAGCCCTTGAACAACAAGGGATCCAAGTCCAGCTTCATGAACAGCCTGTATTTGATGATATTGATCAGCAAGATACTATTTGGTTGTTATGTACTTCTACATACGGCGCGGGAGACTACCCAGAGAACCTACTGCCATTTGTTGAGTCTATTAACCAACAGGCTGATCTTAAAGGATTAAACTACAGTGTGATCGGATTAGGTGACACTAGTTACGACACCTATAACTATGCAGGCCGTAATCTAGATGAGTTATTAGCTAATAAAGGCGCAAACCGCGTGGCAGAACGCTTAGAGCTAAATATTCTTGATGAAGCATTGCCAGAAGACACGGCATTAGCCTGGTTACCAAGCTGGATCGAATCAGTGGGGCTTAATTAAGCCGATCGGTGTTGATCGTTGTTATAAAAGTTACCCACAATTTACTGATAATTTAGATCGGATTGTGGATAAACACTGATCTAACTGCGATTTTAACCTAGTTTATCCCTTGGATAAGATCCAATCGATATTGCCCTGTGTATAAATAGCCCTTTTGATCAAAGCTTTTACGCGGGAAGATCCGATCATATTAACACCTTTAGATCTGCGTTAAGATCATGTTTTAAATGGTAAAGCGAACATTATCAACAGATCTAGCCGTTACTAGTAGTAAGAGTAATAAAAGATCTCTTTAAAAGATCCTTTATATTATTAGAGATCACCCACTTAGATCTTGAGCACTGTTTAATCATTTATCTTCTCTAAATTTCTAGGTAGAATACGCTCCCTTTACAAAGTTTTGCTGGTCGATTAAGTAGGATCCCATAAATGATTTTTCACGAACGTTTTGATGTTATTGTTGTAGGTGGTGGACATGCAGGTACTGAAGCTGCATTAGCATCTGCTCGCATGGGCATGAATACCCTATTGCTAACTCATAATATGGATACCCTTGGTCAAATGTCTTGTAATCCGGCAATTGGCGGTATTGGTAAAGGCCATTTAGTTAAAGAGATCGATGCACTTGGTGGTGCAATGGCTCAGGCTATTGATAAAGGCGGTATTCAATTTCGTACTTTAAACTCATCTAAAGGCCCTGCAGTACGTGCTACACGTGCTCAAGCTGACCGTGCTTTGTATAAAGCAGCTATTCAACACACTTTACAACATCAAGAAAACTTAAAGATCTTCCAACAATCATGTGACGATCTAATCGTTGAAGGTGATCGAGTAATCGGTGTTGTAACGCAAATGGGTCTACGTTTTAGCGCGCCTTCAGTGGTTCTTACCGTAGGTACTTTCTTAGGTGGTCAGATCCATATTGGTTTAGAGAACTTCAAAGGTGGTCGTGCTGGCGATCCACCTTCAATTGCACTTGCAGAGCGATTACGTGAATTACCTTTCCGTGTTGATCGCTTAAAAACAGGCACACCTCCTCGTATTGATGCGCGTACTGTTGATTTTAGCAAGATGCAAGAACAGCCAGGTGATACCCCAACACCTGTATTCTCATTTATGGGTAAACAATCGGATCACCCACAGCAGATCCCGTGTTACATCACTTATACAAATGAAAAAACACATGATGTGATCCGCAATAACTTACATCGCTCACCTATGTATTCAGGTGTAATTGAAGGTATTGGTCCACGTTACTGCCCTTCAATCGAAGATAAGATCGTACGTTTTGCTGATAAAGACAAACATCAAATCTTTGTTGAGCCTGAAGGTTTAACATCATACGAATTATATCCAAATGGTATTTCAACGAGTTTACCGTTTGATGTACAACTTGAAATTGTGCAATCAATCACTGGTTTTGAAAATGCACACATTTGTCGTCCTGGTTATGCGATTGAGTATGACTTCTTTGATCCGCGCGACTTAAAGCAATCATTAGAAACTAAGTTTATTAATGGTTTATTCTTCGCAGGCCAAATCAATGGTACAACCGGTTACGAAGAAGCAGGCGCACAAGGTTTAATTGCGGGTATGAACGCCGCATTACAAGTACAAGGCAAAGAGTCTTGGACACCTCGTCGTGATGAAGCATACACAGGTGTACTCATTGACGACCTAGCAACATTAGGTACTAAAGAACCGTACCGTATGTTTACTAGCCGTGCTGAATACCGTTTATTACTTCGTGAAGATAATGCCGACATTCGTTTAACTGAAAAAGGCCGTGAACTTGGCTTAGTTGACGATGCTCGTTGGGCTGCATTTAACGAAAAAATGGAAATCATCGAAAAAGAAACGCAACGTTTAAAAGAAACATGGATCCACAAAGATCACGTTGCTGTTGATCAAGTAAATGCATTATTAAAAACACCACTGACTCGTGAAGCGAGCCTTGAAGATCTGATCCGTCGTCCTGAAATTCGTTATAACGACTTAATGGCAATCGATGGTTTAGGTTCTGAGTTTGATAACCAGGCTGCACTTGAGCAAGTTGAGATCCATACTAAGTACGCAGGCTATATTGCTCGTCAGCAAGATGAGATCAATAAGCAGCTACGTCATGAACAAACTGTATTACCAAAAGACTTTGATTATTCAACTGTTTCTGGTTTATCAAATGAGGTTATCGCAAAGCTTACTGATAGTCGTCCAGATACAATTGGCCAAGCGTCACGTATTTCAGGTATCACCCCTGCTGCTATTTCGCTATTATTAGTCTATCTGAAAAAGCAAGGCTTACTGCGCAAGACTGCGTAGTTGGTGAGGAATACAGTGTTACAACAACAATTAACTTCGCTGTTAGCGCAAACTGATATTACGCTAACAGAAAAACAGCAACAACAACTTGTGCAATATGTTGAATTATTAGACAAGTGGAACAAAGCGTATAACTTAACCTCTGTTCGTTTACCTGAAGAAATGATGGTTAAACATATTATGGATAGCTTAGTTGTTGCACCACACCTTAAAGGCAAACATTACATTGATGTAGGTACGGGTCCTGGTTTACCGGGTATCGTATTAGCCATCGCTTTACCTGATACACAATTTGTATTGTTAGATAGTTTAGGTAAACGCGTACGCTTTTTGATGCAGGTAAAACATGCACTTGGTCTTGAAAATGTAACCCCAGTGCAGTCTAGAGTTGAAGAATATCAACCAAGTGTTAAATTAGATGGTGTATTAAGTCGTGCATTCGCCTCTTTACAAGATATGGTTGACTGGTGTGCGCACTTGATTGATCATTCAGGTAAATTTATCGCCTTAAAAGGCGTATTTCCAAGCGAAGAACTAGACTCATTACCTAAAGGTATTAAGTTTGATGAAAAAATCAGCTTGGAAGTACCTGAGTTAGATGCGCAAAGACATCTAATCATTCTATCTAAAGACTAGGGATCAGAGCACTGTGGCAAAAGTCATCGCATTAGCAAACCAAAAAGGTGGTGTTGGTAAAACAACCACCGCTGTGAATCTCGCGGCATCGATGGCCGCGACGAAGCGTAAAGTGTTATTAATCGATCTTGATCCGCAAGGAAACGCTACCATGGGTAGTGGTGTCGATAAATACGGTGATGTTGCGACTATTTACGATTTATTGATTGAAGAAACACCAATCGATGAAGTGATCAATAAAGAAACCTCAGGTGAGTATCACTTAATTGCTGCAAATGGCGATGTGACTGCCGCTGAAGTTAAACTAATGGAATTGTTTGCTCGTGAAGTGCGTTTACGTAATGCGCTTGAACAAATTCAAGACCAATACGATTTCATTTTTATCGACTGCCCGCCTTCACTTAACATGCTTACAGTTAATGCTATGGCTGCCGCAGATTCGATTTTAGTTCCGATGCAATGTGAATATTATGCCCTTGAAGGTTTAACGGCATTAATGGATACCATTACTCAGCTATCTAAGCTAGTAAATCCAGCGTTAACAATTGAAGGGATTTTGCGCACCATGTATGATCCGCGCAATCGCCTTGCAAATGATGTATCAGAACAACTCAAACAACATTTTGGCGATAAAGTATATCGTACCGTTATCCCACGTAATGTCCGTTTAGCAGAAGCGCCGAGTTTTGGTGCCCCTGCCATGTATTATGACCGTGCATCAAGTGGTGCTAAAGCTTACTTAGCCCTAGCCGGCGAAATGTTACGTAGAAAAGAGAAAACATCTTCAGCAGTAGCCTAACTTCGAGGTAAAAAAATAACATGTCTGCTAAAAAACGCGGTTTAGGCCGAGGACTCGACGCTTTATTAAGTTCATCAAAACCTGCCCCAAGTGCAAATAATCAGCAACAAGCGACAGCAACACCAGAGCAAGTCTCTGAAGTTGTTGCAGAGCAAAGCAAAGGTGAGCTGCAAAAGTTAGCGATTGAGTTTTTACAATCGGGTAAATATCAACCGCGTAAAGACATGTCTGAAGAAGCGCTAGAAGAGTTAGCCAGCTCAATTCGTGCTCAAGGCATCATTCAGCCAATTGTTGTGCGCCAAATTGGTGCAGACAAATATGAAATTATTGCTGGTGAACGTCGTTGGCGTGCTGCTCAACTTGCAAAATTAGATGCTGTTCCATGTATCATCAAAGATGTGCCAGATGAAGCAGCCGTTGCAATCGCATTGATTGAAAATATCCAACGTGAAGACCTAAACGCGATGGAAGAAGCGATTGCATTGAATCGTTTACTTAACGAATTTGAACTCACTCATCAACAAGTCGCCGAAGCTGTTGGTAAATCGCGTACGA
Organism: Pseudoalteromonas sp. CH_XMU1449-3; assembly: GCF_037027245.1. NCBI lineage: Bacteria > Pseudomonadati > Pseudomonadota > Gammaproteobacteria > Alteromonadales > Pseudoalteromonadaceae > Pseudoalteromonas > Pseudoalteromonas sp. CH_XMU1449-3. The sequence continues at coordinate 11,480 of NZ_JAYMDY010000020.1, read as the reverse complement.
CTGTGACTAATTTACTACGCCTAAATAATCTTAACGAAGATGTTAAAATCTTGTTAGAGCATGGCGACATCGAAATGGGTCATGCACGTTGTTTATTGGCACTTGAAGGCGAAGCGCAGTCAGATGCTGCTAGATTAGCGGTTGCTAAAGCGTTGACTGTTCGTGAAACTGAGAAATTAGTTCGCTCTATCTTAGAACCAGCCCCGAAAAAAGAAGTGCAAGAAAAAGATCCAGATGTCAAACAGTTAGAACAAAAACTTGCTGAAAATTTAGGCGCCAAAGTAGAAATAAACTACAATAAAAAAGGCAAAGGCAAACTGGTTATCTCTTATACAACTCTTGATGAGTTGGATGGCATTTTAAGCCGTATAAATTAAGACTATTCCCGTCATTAATTAATAACATGTCCAAAAAGAGACATTTGTGGTGTTTTTGCACTACAAAGGGTCGACTCAAGTTGCAAAACTGGTAGGAATCAGTATAATTTCGCCAGTTTTCATACCCTGACAATTTAACGTTCTAAAGGTTAACAAAACGTGACTAATAGGTTAGCAAGGCCGTATAGGCTTGCCGCATTTAAATTAATTTGTCTTCAGGGTATCGTAGCATTAATCGCTGCAGTAATTGTTTTTATAGGTTGGGGAGTCAATGCCGGCCAGTCAGCGCTTGCTGGCGGAGCTGTTGCACTACTCCCTAATTTTGTATTTGCTGTCTATGCATTCCGTTATATGGGTGCAAGTCGAGTAAATCAAGTGTATGCCTCGCTAAAGCGCGGCAACGGATTAAAATTTATGCTAACAATCGTTTTGTTTGCACTGATACTGAAGTCTTACACGGTCGTTTTATTACCGTTTTTCTGTGTTTATGTATTGGTGTTATTTAGCGGATTGTTTGCGCCCGTTTTTTTTAATCATTAACTTTTGGGATATAACATGGCTGCAGAAGAAGTAACTCTATCAAGCCATATTCAGCACCACTTAACTAACGCTAAGATGTGCTCGACCGACGCTGGTCTTGCCTTCAACAAAGCGTGTGCAGACAGTGGTTTCTGGACATGGAATATAGATACCCTCGCATGGTCAATCGGTCTAGGTCTTGTATTTTTATGGATCTTCCGTAGTGCCGCTAAGAAAGCAAATACCGGTGTACCTGGTAAATTTCAGTGTTTCATTGAAATGATCGTTGAGTTCGTTGGCGACAACGTACGTGACACATACCACGGTAAAAGCGCATTAATCGCTCCATTAGCTCTAACGATTTTCGTTTGGGTGTTCTTAATGAACTTAATGGACTTGATTCCGGTTGATTTCCTACCTGCATTCGCTGGCTTCGTTGGCGAGCAAGCATTTGGTATGGATTCTCACGACGTTTACATGAAGATTGTACCTACAACAGACATTAACATGACTGCTGCACTTGCTATTGGTGTATTCATTCTGATGATCGGTTACGCAATCAAAATCAAAGGGATTGGCGGATTCTTAGCTGAATTAACGCTTCACCCGTTTAGCTCTAATAACAAGCTAGCAATGGTGTTCTTAATCCCATGTAACTTATTACTAGAAACAATCGCTTTAGTTGCTAAGCCGTTCTCGTTAGCACTGCGTTTATTCGGTAACTTATATGCTGGTGAGTTGATTTTCATCTTGATCGGCGCAGTTGGTTTAATGCAACTACCGTTGCACTTTATTTGGGCTGTATTCCACATCTTAGTAATCGTACTGCAAGCATTCGTATTCATGATGCTTACAATCGTATACCTAAGCATGGCAAGCTCAGATAATCACTAATTTTTTACACTTTTAAAATTTAATTTTAATTTACAATTGAAACTTTGGAGAAAAAAATGGAACTAGTATTAGGTCTTAAGTATATCGCTGTTGCTCTACTTATCGGCTTCGGTGCAATCGGTACTGCAATCGGCTTCGGTAACATGGGTGGTAAATTCCTAGAAGCTTGTGCTCGTCAACCTGAACTTGCACCTTCATTACAAGTTAAGATGTTCATCCTTGCTGGTCTAATCGATGCCGTAGCTATGATCGGTGTTGGTATCGCAATGGTATTGTTGTTCGTACTTTAATATTATTTTTTGAACAGCTTACTATTTTAAGGAGGAGCGGTCGTGAACTTAACAGCCACTCTTATCGGTGAATTAATTGCATTTACGGTTTTCGTACTTTTCTGTATGAAATACGTATGGCCACCACTAAATGGTGCAATTGAAGCTCGCCAGAAGAAAATCGAAGATGGTTTAGCTGCCTCTGATAGAGCCGAAAAAGACTTAGAACTTGCGCAAAAGAAAGCTGCTGAGCAGCTTAAAGAGGCAAAAGCTCAAGCGGCTGATATCATTGAACAAGCTAAAAAGCGTGCCACGCTAATCGTTGACGAAGAAACTGTTCGTGGTCAACAAGAGCGTGAAAAAATTATTGCTCAAGGGCACTCTGAAATCGAAGCAGAGCGTAACCGTGTAACAGAAGAACTACGTAAACAAGTAGCGACGCTGGCAGTGGTTGGTGCTGAGAAGATTTTAGAGCGCGAAATCAATCAAGCCGCACACAGTGACATCGTTGAAAAACTTGTCGCTGAGCTGTAATTAGGAGGGTATGAGCATGTCTGAATTGGCTACTATCGCTCGCCCATACGCTAAAGCGGCTTTTGAACTTGCCGTTGAAAAAGGCACTGTTGAAAGTTGGAACGACATGCTGTTCTTTGCTGGCCATGTTGCCAGCAATGAGCAAGCCGCTGCCGCGCTAGCTGGATTGCCTACTGCTACTGAACAAGCAGATCTGTTTATCAAGATCTGTGCAGAGCAGCTCAACGAACAAGGTCAGAACCTAATCAAGGTGATGGCTGAAAATGGACGTTTAGTTGCACTGCCTGCTGTTGCTGAGTTATTCGCTGAATTTAAAGCGGACTACGACAAAGAAATCGACGTTGACGTGATTTCTGCAACACCGCTTGCTGCTGAGCAGCAAGCAACATTGGTAGCGGCACTTGAAAAACGTTTCGCACGCAAAGTTAAGCTGAATTGTAGTGAAGATACTACAGTTGTTGGCGGTCTTATCATTAAGGCGGGTGACACTGTAATCGACGGCTCAGTACGTGGCAAATTAGCCCGCTTAGCTACATCACTACAATCGTAATTGGGAAAAAGAGCATGCAACTTAATTCCACTGAAATTTCAGATCTGATCAAACAACGTATTGAGCAGTTCGAAGTTGTAAGTGAAGCTCGTAACGAAGGTACTATCGTATCTGTTACTGACGGTATCATCCGCATCCACGGTCTTGCTGACTGTATGCAAGGTGAGATGATCGAGCTTCCTGGCAACCGTTATGCTATCGCACTAAACCTTGAGCGTGACTCAGTAGGTGCTGTAGTAATGGGTCCTTACGCTGACCTTAAAGAAGGCGTAAAAGTTAAATCAACTGGTCGTATCCTAGAGGTTCCTGTTGGTCGTGGTCTACTTGGTCGTGTTGTTAACACACTAGGTGCACCTATCGACGGTAAAGGCGCTTTAGATAACGACGGTTTTGAACCTGTTGAGAAAATCGCACCAGGCGTTATCGAACGTCAATCAGTAGATGAGCCAGTACAAACTGGTTATAAATCTATCGATGCGATGATCCCAGTAGGTCGTGGTCAACGTGAGCTTGTGATCGGTGACCGCCAAACTGGTAAAACTGCATTAGCAATCGATGCTATCATCAACCAAAAAGGTACAGGCGTTAAGTGTGTGTACGTTGCAGTTGGTCAAAAAGCATCTACTATCGCTAACGTAGTACGTAAATTAGAAGAGCACGGTGCATTAGAAAACACGATTGTTGTTGTTGCATCTGCTTCTGAATCTGCGGCACTTCAGTACCTAGCACCATTCTCTGGTTGTACTATGGGTGAATACTTCCGTGACCGTGGTGAAGACGCGCTAATCGTATATGATGATTTATCTAAGCAAGCTGTTGCTTACCGTCAAATCTCATTACTACTTAAGCGTCCACCAGGCCGTGAAGCATACCCAGGTGACGTATTCTACCTTCACTCACGTCTTCTAGAGCGTGCATCACGTGTAAACGCTGATTACGTTGAGAAGTTCACTAATGGTGAAGTGAAAGGTAAAACAGGTTCATTGACGGCATTGCCAATCATTGAAACTCAAGGCGGCGACGTTTCTGCGTTCGTACCGACAAACGTTATCTCTATCACCGATGGTCAGATCTTCTTAGAAACTGACTTATTCAACTCAGGTATCCGTCCAGCTGTTAACGCTGGTATCTCGGTATCTCGTGTTGGTGGTGCAGCGCAAACTAAAATCGTTAAGAAACTAGGTGGTGGTATCCGTCTAGCGTTAGCTCAGTACCGTGAATTAGCTGCGTTCTCGCAGTTCGCGTCTGACCTTGACGATGCAACACGTGCTCAATTAGAGCATGGTGAGCGCGTAACAGAGCTAATGAAGCAGAAACAGTACGCACCAATGTCTGTTGCTGAAATGTCTCTGTCGCTATTTGCTGCTGAAAAAGGCTACCTAAAAGACATCGAAATCGCGAAAATCATGGATTTCGAAGCTGGCCTAATTTCTTATGCAAACAGCACATACGCAGAGCTAATGGCTCAAATCAATGAAACTGGTAACTACAACGCTGAGATTGAAGCTCAACTTAAAGAACTTCTAGAGAAGTTCAAGTCGACGCAAACTTGGTAATTTAGTTATGAATGGTGAGCTTTAGGCAACTAAAGCCCACCTGATTCGGAGAGAGAGTCATGGCCAGCGGAAAAGAGATTAAAAGCAAGATCGGGAGTATCAAGAATACTCAAAAGATCACCAGCGCAATGGAAATGGTTGCTGCGTCTAAAATGAAAAAAGCGCAGGAACGTGTGGCGTCAAGCCGTCCATACGCTGAAAACTTACGCCAAGTGATTGGTCGTGTTGCTCAAGCAAATCTTGATTTTACTCACCCTTTCTTAGAAGAGCGTGAAGTAAAACGAGTTGGTTATATTGTTATCTCTACTGACCGTGGTCTATGTGGTGGCTTGAACTCAAACGAGTTCAAAAAAGTTGCCCTAGATGTTAAAGCGTGGAAAGAAAAAGGCGTTGAAGCTGAATTTACTACTTTAGGTAGCAAAGCAGCTGGCTTTTTCCAACGTTTTGGCGGTAAGTTAGTCGCTAAAAAAGCGAACTTAGGAGATACACCTTCACTACAAGACGTTATTGGTCCTGTAAAGACAATGCTAGATGCATACTCTGAAGGTAAAATTGACCGCTTATACGTAGTATTTAACAAGTTCGTTAATACTATGAAGCAAGAGCCAACAATCGATCAGTTACTCCCTTTGCCAAAAGCTGAAGAAGAAGTATCTCAACATTCTTGGGATTACTTATATGAGCCAAACCCAGAAGCGATTTTAGAAGCTCTGTTAGTACGCTTTATTGAGTCTCAAGTATACCAAGGTGTAGTTGAGAACGCTGCCTCTGAACAGGCTGCCCGTATGGTTGCAATGAAAGCTGCAACTGATAACGCTGGCGACCTTATGGATGAGTTACAGCTTGTTTATAACAAGGCTCGTCAAGCTGCAATCACACAAGAAATTAGTGAGATTGTTGGCGGTTCGGCAGCAGTTTAACGCTTCGGCAAAGTTTAATGAGAGGAATAGACATGAGTTTAGGTAAGGTCGTCCAAATTATCGGCGCCGTTGTGGATATCGAATTTCCACAAGACAACGTGCCAGCCGTATATGACGCACTAAAAGTAACAGATGGCGACTTAGCTGGTTTAACTTTAGAAGTTCAACAACAGCTAGGTGGCGGTGTGGTACGTGGTATCGCACTTGGTACTACTGACGGTTTACGTCGTGGTACTGCAGTAGAAGGTACAGGTCAGCCAATCCACGTTCCAGTAGGTACGAAGACACTAGGTCGTATCATGGACGTATTAGGTAACCCTATTGATGAAGCTGGTCCAATTGGTGAAGAAGAGCGTATGTCTATTCACCGTGCAGCACCTTCTTATGAAGAACAATCAAGTTCAGTAGAACTTTTAGAGACTGGTATCAAGGTAATCGACCTTGTATGTCCATTCGCTAAAGGTGGTAAAGTTGGTCTATTCGGTGGTGCCGGTGTTGGTAAAACCGTAAACATGATGGAACTTATCCGTAACATCGCAATCGAGCACAGCGGTTACTCAGTATTCGCAGGTGTTGGTGAGCGTACTCGTGAGGGTAATGACTTCTACCATGAGATGAACGACTCAAACGTACTAGATAAAGTATCTCTAGTATACGGTCAAATGAATGAGCCACCGGGTAACCGTTTACGCGTAGCGTTAACTGGTCTTACTATGGCTGAGAAGTTCCGTGACGAAGGTCGTGACGTACTTTTCTTCGTTGATAACATCTACCGTTATACTCTAGCGGGTACAGAGGTATCAGCACTTCTAGGTCGTATGCCTTCAGCAGTAGGTTACCAACCAACTCTTGCTGAAGAAATGGGTGTACTTCAAGAGCGTATCGCATCTACTAAGACGGGTTCAATCACTTCAATCCAAGCGGTATACGTACCTGCGGATGACTTAACTGACCCATCTCCAGCAACAACGTTTGCTCACTTAGATGCAACAGTAGTACTTTCTCGTGATATCGCTTCACTTGGTATCTACCCTGCGGTAGACCCACTTGATTCATCTTCACGTCAACTTGACCCACTAGTAATCGGTCAAGAACACTACGATACAGCGCGTGGCGTTCAAACAGTTCTTCAACGTTATAAAGAACTTAAAGACATCATCGCAATCCTAGGTATGGACGAGCTTTCTGACGAAGATAAGCAAGTTGTATCTCGTGCACGTAAAATCCAGCGTTTCCTATCTCAGCCGTTCTTCGTTGCTGAAGTATTCACAGGCGCGCCTGGTAAATACGTGTCACTTAAAGACACAATTGCTGGCTTCAAAGGTATCTTAAACGGTGAGTTTGATGATATGCCAGAGCAAGCGTTCTACATGGTTGGCTCTATTGAAGAAGCTCAAGAAAAAGCCAAAAGCATGTAATTAGGAGGGTAGTATGGCGGCTATGACTGTACATCTTGACGTAGTAAGCGCAGAAGAGAGCTTGTTCTCTGGTCTGGTTGAATCGATTCAAGTGAGTGGTAGTGAAGGTGACCTTGGTGTTAACTATGGCCACGCTCCATTATTAACTGCCCTAAAACCTGGTATGGTACGTTTAGTTAAGCAATTTGGTCACGAAGACGTGATGTATATTGCTGGCGGCACGCTAGAAGTTCAACCGGATCGCATCACGATTCTTGCAGATACTGCAGTACGTGGTGAAGACCTAGACGAGCAAGCGGCTGAAAAAGCTAAACGTGATGCTGAAGAGCAAATGGCGAATACGTCAACTGCTGAGTTAGATTATCAACAAGCTGCAGTGCAACTTGCTGAAGCAATCGCTCAACTTCGCGTAATTCAACAATTACGTAAAAAGTAAGCCTACTCGGTTTTCGAAAAGCCCACTTAATGTGGGCTTTTTTGTGTCTAAAATTCACCGCTTAGCGCCCTACTTTATATTTATACTTATATCCTTCATCAAAGCTCGCTACAATAGTGTAAATTAATAGTGAATAGCTGTTTCATTCAAGGTTCAGTCCAACACATTAGGATTGAGTATTTACACATGATGTGACTTACACAACTTTGTATGTTTTCCAGAACTCACAAAATATTGCACACCTAAAACAAAGAAAGAAGGATATTGTTTTAATGTCTCTGACTACCGTTATTCTTGCTGCGGGTAAAGGCACCCGTATGCGCTCTGCTCTACCTAAGGTATTACACAAAGTTGCTGGTAAACCTATGGTGCAGCACGTTATCGATAATGCCACTGCCCTTGGCGCTCGTGAAACAAATCTTGTTTACGGTCATGGCCGTGAGCAGCTTCAAGAAGCCCTATCGCACAACCAAGTAAACTGGGTATTACAAGAAGAGCAACTCGGTACGGGTCATGCTGTTGCTGTTGCTAAAGAACACATTGCCGATGATGACACCGTATTAATTCTCTATGGTGATGTGCCACTAACAAAACGCGCGACCTTAGAAAAACTACTTGCTGTGACTCCAGAAAAAGGTTTAGCGGTGTTAACGGTTACCTTAGATGACCCATCAGGTTATGGCCGAATGATCCGTGAAAATGGCAAGCTAGTAGGTATTATCGAACAAAAAGATGCTTCACCTGAGCAACTTGCGATTAAAGAAATCAATACCGGTATTATGGCTGCTAATGGTGCGCTACTTAAACGCTGGTTAGGTAACCTATCTAACAATAACGCCCAAGGTGAATATTACTTAACAGATATTGTGGCGATGGCACACAGTGAAGGTGTTGAAATTACTTCTGCACAGCCTGAGCATCCGATGGAAGTTGAAGGTGCTAATAATCGCGTACAACTTTCAGCGCTTGAACGTGCATACCAAGCATGGCAAGCAGAAGAGCTAATGCTAAACGGCGCAACACTTGCTGATCCTGCTCGTATTGATGTACGTGGTGAAGTAACGACTGGCGAAGACGTACTGATCGACGTTAATGTTATTTTCGAAGGTAAAGTAACGCTTGGTAATAACGTACAAATTGGGCCAAATTGCGTACTTAAAGATTGTACTATCGGCGATAACGTTGTTATTAAGGCTAACTCACTTGTTGAAGAAGCCAGTGTTGCTGCTAAATGTACTTTAGGCCCATATGCCCGTCTTCGCCCTGGTGCGATTATGGAAGAAGACTCACACATTGGTAACTTCGTTGAGATGAAAAAGACTCGCTTAGGCAAAGGCTCAAAAGCAAATCACCTAACCTACTTAGGCGACACTGAAGTTGGCGAAAAAGTTAATATTGGCGCAGGTACTATTACTTGTAACTATGATGGCGTAAATAAATCAAAAACCATTATTGGTGATAATGCCTTTATCGGTTCTAACTCATCACTGGTAGCCCCTGTTAATATTGGCTCAATGGCAACGATTGGCGCAGGCTCTGTTATCACTAATACTGTTGAAGATGAGCAGCTTGCAGTCGCTCGTGGTAAACAACGTAACCTTACTGGTTGGAAGCGCCCAACTAAAAAGTAATGAGCTACCCTACTAATTTATAAATAAAAAGCGAGTTTATACTCGCTTTTTTTATGACTAAATTTTGTTCTCATAAAAGTGCCATATAGTTGTAATGCCTGCGTGTTGTAATTGCCTCAATACAACTCCAAGGAAAAATAATAATGTTAAAAAGATCAATTATTGCGCTATCACTTTTAACCATTCTTTCTGGCTGCTCATTAGACGGTGACGACGGCAAAGACGGCCTACAAGGTGAACAAGGTCCTGCAGGTCAAAATGGTACTAATGGAACTGATGGGGTAAATGGCACCGATGGTGCAAACGGAACTGACGGAACAAGTGGTACAGATGCAAACGCTGCTTTAACTATAAATCTTATCGGCCGTGCAGTGCTGAACGCAGAAAGCCCTGAAGGTGCTGCGGAAATTGTTGCTTACCAAGCATCTAAACAACGAATATTTGCTATCAATAGTTCCGGTGATTCTGCGGTCGTTAATATCATGAAAGCCGATAGCTTTGACCGTGCAGCTTTAGTTAAAGATAACGAAGGGGTAATAAACGGCACTAATTTAAGCTCAGAGATTACCCTTGCACTTAATGAGCACAGTGTGGGCGATGCAAACAGTATCGCTATTGATGCTAATAATGAACTTTTAGCCGTTGCAATGGCTGCAAGTAATACCGGTGATGCCGGTTTAATCGCATTTTATGATATTAGTGGCGACGAGCCTCAGTTTATTAAAAATGTCACTGTAGGTGCCCTGCCCGACATGGTTACTTTTAGCCATGATGGCAATAAAGTATTGGTTGCAAATGAAGGCGAACCTAATGGTGATTACAGTATTGACCCTGAAGGCTCTATCAGCATTATTAATATCAATAATGGTGTAATTGCAGATACTGCTATTAGCCTTACTTTTTCAGCTTATAACGACAAACAAGCAGAGCTTGAAGAACTTGGGATTGTATTTGCTAACCCGACAGGTCGAACAATCAACGGTAACTTGATTAATACAACCGTAGCTATGGATTTAGAACCTGAATACATCAGCGTTTCGAAAGACAATAAGTTTGCCTACGTGTCACTACAAGAAAATAACGCCCTTGCTATCGTCAACCTTGAAGATAATAGCCTCGAGCTTAAAGGCTTAGGTTTTAAGGATTGGTCTAATTTACTTTTTGATGCATCTGATAAAGACGGTGGCGTTAACTTTAAATCGTACCCTGGTCTCTATGGCATGTATCAACCAGATACTATTTCAAGCTTTACCTGGAAAGGTGCTAACTTTATTGTCACAGCGAACGAAGGTGATGCACGAGAATACTTCTTTGATACAACCGACGAAGCTGATTGTTTAGCAAAAGGTGGTCTTGATTACGATGAAGATGATGGTTGTTTATCATATATAGATGAAACCAGAGCTAAAGACTTAACACTGGCAAGCAATTTTGACTACCTGAACAATGACAACAGTGATATTGGCCGTTTAAAAGTGACCACTGTTAAAGGTGATGAAGATAATAATGGCGAATATGAATCACTCTATGCATATGGTGCCCGCTCTTTTACCATTTGGGATAGTAACGGCATGGTGGTTTTTGACTCTGGCGATCAAATCTCACGCATTACTGCATCAGTTCACGGAGCAGCATTCAATAATAACGAAGATGAAAATGACGGTGATAGTCGCTCTGATGACAAAGGTGCAGAACCAGAAGCGTTAGCACTGGGTACGATTGGCGAACGTACATTTGCATTTATTGGTTTAGAGCGTATGGGGGGCATTATGGTGTTTGATATTACTAATCCATACAATGTGACATTCCAAGATTACTTTTTTAATCGTGGCCTAGAAGCTGATGCAGATATAACAGGTGATCTTGCTCCTGAAGGTATGGCATTTATACCTGCAGAACAAAGTGCAACGAATGAAGCATTGCTAGTTGTTGGTAATGAAATTTCGGGTTCAATCGCTGTTTGGGAAATTTCTACTAACTAATCCGCCTTATAAAAATAAAAAGCGACATAGCTAATTTAATGTATGTCGCTTTTTCTATGCCATTTTATCCTCACATAAATGACTGCTTTTTGAGCTAAAACCCCTCTGCAGCCCTTTATTTGTATGGTTATTGTACTAATTTGAAAATAATCAAAAAAACCTTCAAAAAGTGCTTGCGTTAATTCTTCGCATCCCTATAATGCGCATCCACTGACACGGCGGGCAGCAATGAAAAGCGCTGAACAAAGTGACGGAGAGTTAAGTAAAACTTCGGTTTAAAACGGTCTAAAAAGAAAGTTTAAAATTAAGTGTTGACTCGAAAAATTAAGGATGTATTATACGCATCCCTAGCGACAACGTCGCAACGTTCTTTAACAATATAAAGCAATCATCT
>NZ_JAYMDY010000016.1:0-82863 GCF_037027245.1 Pseudoalteromonas sp. CH_XMU1449-3 | reverse complement strand
AGGCTCGGTCTCATCTTACGCAGAAATAGCAAATCAGTAATTTGCAAACCAATTTCTGCGTCCCCATCGTCTAGAGGCCTAGGACACCGCCCTTTCACGGCGGTAACAGGGGTTCGAATCCCCTTGGGGACGCCACTTACTTTAAGTAAGTTGATGTGTTGGAAAGACTATCTATATATCATTTCAAATAAAACTAAGATTTTTCAAGTTAAGATTCATTATTCTCCATATATCTTTACGATATAGACTCCATATATTTCTAAAACTTTAATTCCTATAGATCACTTTTACAGATCATTTTAATACTTTATAGTATCTAGCAACTCATCAGCTAACCATAAGGAAATTAAAATGTTAGCTAAACGTGTTGTACTCATACTAATTTCTTTAGTCATTACTGCTTGTTCAGACTCAAATGAGGGAGTAGCGCTAGGAACGCTTGAGCGTGAACGTGTGATCCATCCTGCAACGACTAACGAAATACTGATCGATTTACCCGTTTCAGCAGGCCAGTTGGTCGAAAAAGGGCAGGTGATTGCAAAGTTCGATGCCGAACTACAACAAGCGATTGTTGCTAAAGCACAAGCTCAACTAGCTCAAGCCACTGCATTTCTTGAAAAAACCTTGAATGGTGCTCGCCCCGAAGAAGTTGCTGCCGCATCAGCCAAAGTAGCAGCAGCTAATGCTGCATATACGCAAAGCGAAGCTAATTTTCGCCGTGCAAAAACCTTAGTTAAGGATAAACTCGCAAGCCAAGAAACCTTAGACAGTGCTACCGCTGCACGAGATGAGACTTTTGCTAATTTAGAATCAGCAAAGCAGAACTTAAATGAGTTAACAAATGGTTCTCGCGTTGAAGATATTAATAGTGCGAAAGCGCAAGTTCAGGCGGCAGAAGCAGAACTAAAAGTACAGCAAAAATACCTCTCAGATCTGACAATTAAAGCGATGCGTGCTGGCAGGGTCGATAATTTACCTTGGCACGTAGGTGAGCGAGTTACTAAAGGCAGCCCTGTCGTTATAATTCAAGCAAACAGCGCACCTTACGCACGCGTATATATCCCTGAACCATATCGTGCCAAGCTCAATCAGGGGATGACACTTACGGTTCGCGTCGATGGCATAGATAAAAATATACAGGGTAAACTGACTTGGATTGCCTCAGAGCCTGCGTTTACGCCTTTTTATGCCCTTAATCAGGAAGAACGTGCGCGATTAATGTATCTTGCTGAGGTAACACTACCGGTAAGTGAAAATAATTTACCGACAGGCGTACCTGCTCAAGTGATTATGCCATGACTGAATCGGTGATCCATGCCAAAGGTTTGGTAAAACAATTTGGCGATTTAAAAGCGATTGATAACCTTGATCTAGACGTTGAGCAAGGGAAAATTTATGGCTTTTTGGGCCCTAATGGCTGTGGTAAAACGACAGCAATCCGTATGCTTACGGGGTTATTGAAGCCAACCTCTGGTGATATCAATGTGCTTGGCTTGAGTCTGCCAAAAGATGCTGAAAAGCTCAGAACGCAACTTGGTTATATGACGCAAAAGTTTTCACTTTATAGTGACCTGACCGTACTTGAAAACCTAAAGTTCATGGCGGCGCTTTACCCGTTTAAAAAGCAGCAAAAACAACAAAGAATTGACGAATTGCTCCATACCTATGGTCTTGATCAAAGAGTTGATCAAATGGCCGGAAGTATGAGTGGGGGGCAACGGCAGCGCTTAGCATTGGCTGCTGCAGTGATTAATAAACCGAAAATTTTATTTCTTGATGAGCCAACATCGGCAGTCGATCCACAAAATCGCCGTGATTTTTGGGAAACACTGTTTGATTTAAGTAATGCCGGTACCACGATATTAGTCACCACTCATTACATGGATGAAGCAGAGCGTTGTCATCGTTTAGCCATTTTAGAATCAGGTATTAAACGCGCGGATGGCTCTCCAAAGCAATTAATGACAGACATGCACGCTCATGTTGTAGAAATCGCAGGGGCGCAAACCAGAGAATTAAAAAAACAGCTCGCAACAATTGACCATGTTATTTCAGCCACTCAATTAGGTGCACAGCTGCGAGTCTTAGTGAAAAAAGATGTTCAAGACCCCGTTGAGTTCATAAAGCAGCAATCATTTTGTCAGGATACGTGGCAAGTAAATAGTGTGCGCCCAAGCCTTGAAGACGTGTTTGTCACCTGCACAGGGCAGGGCAGACAATGAGTATTATGACTTCATTAAGCCGCATAAAAGCAATTGTAAGCAAAGAATTACTACAATTACGCCGCGATAGAATGACATTTGCGATGGTGGTGATGATCCCCCTTATCCAACTGATTCTATTTGGTTATGCTATTAACACCAACGTTAAAGATATCCCTGTTGCAGTGGTCGATCATAGTCAAACTGCGCTCAGTCGCATTTTAGTACAAACAGTATCGGCGACAAATGTGGTTAAAGTGACAGATTATTACGACAGTATAGAACAGGCACAAACAGCAATCGCCAGTGCGAAAGTGCGGGCTGTGCTGTTTATACCCCACGATGTGGCAAACCGACTTGCTCAGCACCCAACAGTGGGTTTTGGTTTGCCTGATGGCAGTAATGAGTCGTTAGTCAGGCCAATTGCACATTGGTTAGTTGACGGCTCAGATACAATGGTAGCGTCGAGTGTAAAATCGCTGCGCAATATGCCGCTTGCAGAGCTTCTCGATAAGCCTGCGAATAGAACATACCCAACCTTTGAGACGACCTTATTTTATAACCCAGAGCAACGCTCTGCAGTGAATATTGTGCCAGGTTTAGCTGCTGTTATTTTAACCATGACGATGATTATGTTTACCTCTGCTGCCATTGTTAAAGAGCAAGAGCGAGGTAATATGGAGCTCTTAATCACCTTACCGTTAAGCTCACTGGAATTAATGATTGGTAAAGTGGTGCCTTATATCTTTATTGGTTTTATTCAGTTATTTATTATATTAGGCATGGGTAAGCTCTTGTTTCATATTCCTTTTGGTGGCGGTTTAGTCGCGTTGGTTGTCGCAACCTTTGCTTTTATATGTGCCAGTTTAGTGCTTGGCTTAGTACTTTCAACAATCGCTAAAAACCAGCTTCAAGCAATGCAAATGACAATTTTCATTCTGTTACCCTCTATTTTATTGTCAGGTTTTGTATTTCCCTATGAAGGTATGCCAAAAGCAGCGCAATGGCTTGCTGAGTGTTTACCCGCAACGCATTACCTAAGATTAATACGCGGAATTGTGCTAAAAGATGTCAATTTAATAAGTATGAGCAGTGACTTACTTTGGCTTTTAGCCTTTACTATTTTGGGCTTGGCTGTGGCTGCATTTAGATTTAAGAAAACCCTTGATTAGGCTGGGCAATTTAAGGCATATGTGCTTAACTAAAAAGTAATTTTAATTCATTTTGAGTAGACATTAGCGTGTGGCGAGTATTTTGGCTGGCGGTGCTATTAGTTACGTTTGATGGCTATGCAGCAACGATAAACCTAGCCCATACCATGAAGCATGAACATTTTAACCAATTGCTTAGTGAGTTTGCAGAGCAAAGCGGTTTAACGGTTAACTCTGTATTGGTTGACCAAAAGGCGCTAAAGGTAAGGTTGGTACAAAATACTAGTACCAGCACCTCAACAGACGTAATTATTGTACCCGCTGATCACTTAGGCCTTGATAAATATGCCAACTACAGCACCATTCCAGACTCACTCATAGCTGATACCACAGACAAGCGAACCTTAGAAACTGCAAAGTTAAACAATGAGCTCTTAGGTATACCCATCATTCAAGGGAATCACTTGTTACTTTTTTATAATAAGCAGTTTGTTAAAGAGCCAATAGAAAACTGGCAGGATATATACCAAATTCAACCTTCATTGCCTGAAAAAGTGAAACTCGTTACATGGAGTTTTATGGAAATGTATTGGTTTATCCCGTTCCTATCGGCTTTTAGTGGTGATCTACTTGTAGATAATCAAGTTCAGCTAAATACACCAGCAATGCAATCGGCTCTCAAATTTGTTTGGGGTTTAAATAAACAAAACCTGGTTGATAGGCAGTGCGATTACACTTGCTCAAATAATGCATTTAAAGCGCAGCAAGCTGCTTTCACCATTGATGGTGCTTGGGCGTTAAAAGCATATGAGCAGGCGCTTGGTGATAGTTTAGCTGTGCAGCAATTGCCGAAACTCAATGGTGAGTATATGCAGCCTTATTACTCAACCTTTGTGCTGGCGTTTCCAAATGATGGCTTAAATGGTGTTAATAAAGAGAGCTTGATCAAATTTGCTAAATTGGTTCAAGCAGAAAAATTCCAAACACTGGTTTGGCAAAAGCTTCAAGATATCCCAGTTAACACTGAGGTTTTAAATAACCTTAAAGCACAACAAGGCACTGAGTTATCAACCTTAATTGATGCCATACAATTTACAAAACCTATGCCTTCAACCGCATCTATGATCATCGTATGGGAAGTATTAAATAAAGGGTTTATTCGCTATGGCAGTGGTGCCTTAACTGCTGAGCAAGCGGGGCTTTTTATGCAAGGGTTGGCAGAGCGTTCGATTGCCAATGAAGGGGATGAATGAGTAGTCCACGCTTTAGTCGCGCCTTATTTATCAGTGTATTACTATTGGTCATTATTCCCCTACTGATCCTTGCAGGTTTGATGATAGGGCGTTTCTATTTAAGCTCAATTGACCAAGCAAATACGAGTTTGCAATGGCAAGCTAGAAATAATGCAGCCAGTCTTGAACAACTCTTATTTAAGCTTGAGAAAAATAGCCAATTACTAAGTAGCACTAAGGCGATAACTGAGCTGCCAAATAAAGTGGTGTACTCACAGTTCGCGCTTGTGCAGCTACAAGAGTTTGTTGCCCAAAATCCACAGATAAAAGCCTCGATAGTAATTGATAATCAAGGGTTTATAGTTGAAGGTTACCCTATTACCTCTTTAAATTTGAACTATAAACTCACAAAAAGCATTCTCGACAGCGCCAAGACATCAACAGAGCAAAACACAATTCAAATTATCGATAACCCCCAAGTCATTGAGTTACTTGCACCTCTACAGGCAAAACAAAATTCCTTACTGGCAATTACATCTACATTGCTACATGAGCAAGACTCTCTTAGTGAGCCAATAATTAAAACGGGCGTTTTAGTGTCTTTTGTGCCTTTATCAGAGGCGTTAAAGTGGCTTGCAATACACAATGAGCAACCGGTTTATCAAGCGGGTAAGCAGGTACAAATTACTGCACAAGGTAACATTCTATATAGCGTGGGTGATGCTGGCGATAGCGGCAAATTAATGGGGCAGGCCTCAATCAGTAATGTTTTTTTTGCAGGTAAACCAACCAGTTTACAGTTCCAAATTAATGAAGCAAAAACCACCTACACCAGCGCTGTAAAGCAAACGGCTATATTGGCAGGGTTGTTAATTGTAGGACTCTCTATTATTTCATTTATCTTAGTGCGTTGGTTGACGGCACGGCTCCATAACCCGCTAAATCGCATTACTGCTCTTAGCCGAGAATATGCATTAGGTAATTACAAACAAGATACCGACGATTTTCATTATCAAGAGTTTAAAGATATTGCAGATTCCCTCAGCAGCATGGCTGATACCATTGATATACAAATTACTTCATTGCAATTAGAAAAACTTCGCGCTGAGCGCTCTGAGCAAGTTAAAAGCCAATTCTTAGCCAATATGAGCCATGAAATTCGCACACCGATGAATGGTATTGTGGGCTTTTTGCAGCTACTCAATAAAAGCACGTTAACACAAGAGCAAGCAGAGTTTGTAAGGCAAATAAACAACTGTAGTGATGTGTTATTAACCGTGATTAACGATATTCTCGACTTTTCAAAAATAGAAGCAAATAAAATAGAGCTTGAGTCACGACAATGTGATTTAGTCGCGCTTTGCCATGACCTTATCTTACTATTTAAACCGAGTTGTGATGCTAAAGGGGTTGGCTGCCGGCTTGAGGTCTCCTCATTACAATCGCTGAATGTAGAATGTGATGAAATACGCGTTAAACAAGTGCTGATTAACTTGCTCTCTAACGCCGTTAAGTTTACCAATCAAGGAGAGATTATTCTTTCGCTTACTCTGCAAAGCCGAGATGAACACCAGACAGCTGTCGTGTTATCAGTAAAAGATACAGGCATAGGTATCGCTGAAGATAAAATAACAGCTCTGTTTAACCCCTTTGTACAAGCGCAAAGTAACACCACTCGTGAATATGGAGGGACCGGTCTTGGGCTTGCCATCAGTAAGGGGATGATTGATTTGATGGGAGGTACTATTGCTATCGACAGTGAGCTTGGCAAAGGTACCGAGTTTACCATTAATGTTAATTTTAAATCACTAAACACACAGGACGCTAGCGAAAAAGTACACCAATCAAATGAAGACATTCAGTTCGATTTTAAATCAGTCGACAAGCCAATATTAATTGCCGAAGATAACCCAATTAATCAAATTGTTATCTCTAAGTATTTAACTCAATTAGGTCTAAATTATGAATTGGCAGAAAATGGAAAAATTGCCTGTGAGAAAACCCTAACACAAGATTACGCACTGATTTTAATGGATATTCAAATGCCGGTGATGGATGGATTAACTGCCAGCGAAAACTTACTTGCAAGGCCAGATTTTGATACGCCGATTATTGCGGTTAGTGCTAATGCTATGAAAGACGACATCGAAACAAGCGCAAAAATTGGTATCAGTGACCATATCGCAAAGCCAATTAACTTTGCTGAACTTGAAAAAGCACTCGCAAAGTGGCTATCTCAGCAATCGCTGAAATAGCCAGTATGAATCAAAAAGTGGTGTTATCTTTTTTCTGGATTAACTCAATCGCATAACCGTCAGGGTCTTTAACAAATGCAATTTCAGTTGTGCCGCCTTTTACAGGACCCGGCTCACGACTCACATTACCGCCAGCAGCTTTAATGTCTTCGCAGGCTTTATAAATATCATCAAACTCGATAGCAATATGACCGTATGCATTACCTAAATCATAGCTGTCTGTATCCCAGTTATAAGTAAGCTCAAGCACGGTCGAATCTTTTTCGTCACCATAACCGACAAAAGCAAGGGTGTAGCGGTACTCTTCGTTGTCTGCACGGCGCAGCTCTTTCATACCTAATACCTGCGTATAAAATTCAATTGATTTATCTAAATCAGCAACGCGAAGCATTGTGTGTAATAAGCGCATTTTAAGCATCCTCTTTCTTGTCTTTAAATTCGCACAATTTCAATAACGCAGCATGGTACAACGCTGCGCATTAAAATTATTAAAAATGGATTATAAGTTATTTCGATTGCATGCACAGTAGCATTGAGACAAAGCGTTTAATATGAAAAGGGTGGCGTTATGCAGCAATGAATCGGGATTGCTGCATAACAATGAGGTTTTTGCGGTATAAGCGAAAGCTTAGCTTTTCACTTTACCTTTAAGTACATAAATTTCGCCATCAAAGCTCCCTTGAATTGTCAGGCCCTGACCCGCCAACTCCTTAAGATATTCGATATGCTCATTAGTGATATGTTGCCCCGGCACTAACAGTGGGATACCAGGAGGATAAGGCGTGACTAATCCGGCACAAATTCGGTTGTTACTTTTGCTAATTGGTACAGATTCACGTTCGCCATAGAATGCATCACTAGGAATACAGGCTAAGTCTATAGCGGGTAGATTCTCTGGTAGGCGTGTGCGCCTCATTGAAGTGGCAAGTTTTACTTTACCGCTATCGAGTTTCTTCAGCGCATTGTAAAGGCGAATGATCTTTGAGCGTGTGCCACCAAGAGTTAGCAAAACTAAAATGGTGCTGTGCGTGTACTTTTCGATTTCAAGGCCAATTTCATCTAATAGAAATTTATGAATATCCTTTAATGAATAAGGTAACTCACTAATATCGATGAGGATCTTCAGTGGGTCGTGACCCATGTTATCGCCACTAAAGTGAGGGAATATATCCATGAAATCTTGCTTATCGAGCACTTTTATTTGTTTCAGTGAAGCCATTTGCTGCTTAAACTCTGCAACGTGATTCAGCAGGGCATTTAGTAATTTATAACCTTCCATTTCTAATTGCTTTTGGCATACATCCAGCGAAGCAATGAGTTGATATTTTGGAGAAGTACTGGCGTAAATACTGTAGATCTCACGGAAGAAATCGGCATCGAAATCAGGGTCGTTAACATGAATATAAGACGCCTGAGAGAACGCTGAAACCACTTTATGCGCCGAATGGGTAACATAATCTGCGCCAGCATTAATAGCCGAATAGTGTCGTAAGCTCGGATGGAAAAGCGAGTAAGCAAACCACGCTTCGTCGATAAACACTTTAATGCCGTGCTGATGTGCAAATTCCACTACTTGTTTTAAATCGCTAAGTAGACCATCGTAAGTACAGCCAGTTAAAACCAGTAATTTAGCATCGCTATTTTGTTCAATCGCTTGCTTGATGTCAGCCAGTGAAGGGGGCGCGAAGATACCATATTTAGGATTTAAAATACTCGATAAGTAAATAGGTAAACTAGCCGATTGCAAAATGCCGTAATGTACTGATTTATGGCAGTTTCGGTCAATGATCACCTTATCGCCTTTACGCAGCAAAGTTTGCAAAATAATCTTATTTGAAGTGGAAGACCCATTGGTAACAAAGTAGGTATGTTTTACTTCAAATGTCGCCGCAGCTGATTCTTGAGAGCGACCTA
This sequence comes from Pseudoalteromonas sp. CH_XMU1449-3, assembly GCF_037027245.1. NCBI lineage: Bacteria > Pseudomonadati > Pseudomonadota > Gammaproteobacteria > Alteromonadales > Pseudoalteromonadaceae > Pseudoalteromonas > Pseudoalteromonas sp. CH_XMU1449-3. The sequence continues at coordinate 74,110 of NZ_JAYMDY010000016.1, read as the reverse complement.
TGGTGTTGGTGCTGTCAGACAGTGAACCAAGCGAGTCGACAGAAACCGACAGGTCGCCAACAAATACGTTACGGCCATAAAACTGATAAAAGTCTTTAATATAGGGAGAATTTCTAAAGCTAGCTCCGCCGCTGTGACCAGGTGTGTGCCATGAATCGTTCGATTCACCCACATAACGACGGTAGGCGGTCCAAAATGGGGTTTCTGAACGGTCATCAAAGTCATTGATCATATAGCCCAAGATTGCTTCAGGGTCTGAAATGACCTCATCTTTAAAAAAGAAAGATTCAATTTCTTCTGACTCGTTAACTATTTCCAAGCCTTTCGTATCGTCACCAATAACATAAACAGGCAGCTCAAGGCGTATGCCTTTTAATTGCTCGATAAAACGGCTATAGGTGCGCTCGCCATTGTTCAGTACATCCCAACTAAGTACCACAGCTTGAATATCGCCATCTTCCTCTACATATTTCAACGCCTGCTTGAGCTCAATGCACTCAATAATGTCGATATCAACATCACTGCGCTCAAAATTGGGGATTGTTTTTGCTAGGTTTGTTGAAAGCTCTTTTAAGGTGGCAGGATCTTGCTCAATTAATAAGATACGAAGTAAAGGTAACATAGCTATTCTCATAAAAATATCACATTACTCAACAGCATAACGAAAGGATGGAAGCTTGTGAAATTAATACTTTGATATTTTTTATACCGAGAAAGATAAGCTTTTTACGTGTTAATCGCAGATAGTTGAAATTACATGTTCTTACTGTAAAAGTAATCACTTAAGTAAAAGGTTAATTGCACACTGAGTGATAAAGCCACTCAAGCCAGATACAGATAAGCCTGCTAGGGAGAATAAAACATGGCGTATGTTGCCAATTTCAAAACTGTAGTCATCTCTACATTGTTTGCGTTTTGTACAAGCGCGGTTAATGCAGATGAAGTCTCAAATTCAAACAACAGTAAGAAGCCGATACCAGAAGCCACTAAATTTGTGACCCAGCATAAAGGTACTTTTAATGACAAAAGGCTGAAATACAAAGCTGTAGCCGGTGAAACCTATTTATTAAACAAAAACGAAGAGCCAACTGCTGCTATCTTTTCGTTTGATTATATAGCTGCAAGCGATAACAAAAACAGACCAGTCACATTTATCTGGAATGGTGGCCCAGGCTCATCGTCTAATTGGTTACATATGGGTGCATATGGTCCTAAACGAGTTGTTGTACCAAGCGATGCTTCACATCCAGGAATGGCTCCTTACGAATTAAAAGATGCGCCTGAGACGATACTTGATGTGACTGATATGGTGTTCGTGGACCCTGTTGGCACAGGTTACTCGCGTGCCTTAGGTGACACTGACAGCAAAGCTTTTTGGGGCTTAAATCAAGATGCATCTTCTATCGCTGATTTTATTGCCCAGTGGCTAACAAAAGAAAATCGCTGGAATGCACCAATATTTTTATTGGGAGAGAGCTACGGGACAACTCGAGCGGCAGCGGTTTCTAAAGTGCTTATGGATAAACACCTGATCAATGTAAATGGCATTATTTTTGTGTCACAAGCTTTAGACTATCAAGGTTCAAGCCCTTATGTTGATGACAACATCATTTCTTACATCACTTACATACCCACACTTGCTGCAACTGCTTGGTATCATAAAAAAGTAGACACATCTGGAGATTTTGAAGCGTTTATTGATGCGAGCCGACAATTTGCAGTTGATGAATTACTACCAGCCTTATTTAAGGGGAATGCCCTTAGTAAAGCTGACAGAGCGCAAATTGTTGATGGCCTTCACCGTTATACAGGGCTAAGCAAACAATATATTGAGCAGGTTGATTTACGCATTAATGCCTTTAGATTCGCTAAAGAGTTATTGCGTGATGAGGGCGTCGCAGTAGGCTTTCTTGATGGACGTTATAAGCTTGATGAACGAGACGATTTAACAGCGGCTCCTAAGCAAGATGCGTCAAAAGTGATAGGGCCAGCATATAAAGCGGCACTGATGAAATACATGCGCGCAGATTTAAACGTACAGTGGAAAAGAAAATACCTAAACCCTGGCGATCCTGAGTTATCAGATAACTGGCGCTGGCGCACTGCTCCTGATGGACAAGGCTGGGAGCCAAGATACGTCAATACAGCGCCAGATTTATCTTATGTGCTTCGCAGCAATCCGCAAATGAAAGTGATGGTCGCCTCTGGTTATTACGATATTGTCACGCCATTTTTTGATGCTGAATACACCTTAAACAGACACGGTATATACGCTGATAAAATTGACTATCACTATTATCACGGCGGTCACATGATGTATGTTCACGAACCAGCAAGAGTGGCGCTGTTAAGAGATACGCGAGAATTTATTAAAAAGCAGGTGAGCCAAAACCAGCGATAATGGCTAGACTAAATGTGCCACACTATATGTTTGGCACATTTAGCAAAATGAGCTTATGGAGTGATAGGGGAAGGTGAAGAGCATCACCTTTAGATTGTTTGCTTAGAGTAGACTTTAACTATTCCGTTTTTTCTTTAAACTCACACAAGTCTTCGATAATACAACTGCCGCACTTAGGTTTGCGAGCCGTGCACACATATCGGCCATGCAGAATTAACCAGTGGTGCACATCGACCTTAAATTCTTTAGGTACCACTTTTTCTAATTTTTGTTCTACAGCAACTACATCTTTACCCATAGCAAACTTAGTGCGGTTAGAAACGCGGAAAATATGCGTATCGACAGCAATTGTCGGCCAGCCAAAGGCACAGTTTAAAACAACATTTGCAGTCTTTCTGCCAACCCCCGGTAATGCTTCGAGCGCTTCACGATTCTCTGGTACTTCTGAGTTATGTTTATTGACCAGAATCTCACACATTTTATAGACATTATTGGCTTTAGAATTAAACAAACCAATGGTCTTGATGTAATCACGAAGGCCTTCAAGGCCTAAATCAAGAATCGCTTGAGGCGTGTTAGCAACAGGGAATAGCTTACGGGTTGCTTTATTAACACCCACATCTGTAGCTTGTGCTGATAAGGTAACCGCAACTAATAATTCAAACGGGCTTGAGTATTCAAGCTCTGTTTCTGGGTGCGGGTTTTGCTCACGTAAACGAGATAAGATCTCATAGCGCTTTTCTTTATTCATGGTGGCGTAAAGCACGCAGTGACGGTGCGTGCTCTCCTTTAAGTTAAACTTGTCACTCGGGCTCTAGGGCCTTTTTCTGCTTCTGGAGTAACAACTTGCTTAGATTTTATTTGTGTATCAATGACATTTTTTGCAGCAATCAATAAACCAAGCCCTAAAAAGGCACCCGGTGGTAAAATTGCCAATAAAAATTGGTTATCAAAACTAAATACTTCAATTCGAAGTGCAGCAGCCCATGGCCCTAATAATAAATCGGCGCCATCAAATAGCGTACCTTGACCAATAAGCTCTCGCATTGCCCCTAGCACCACTAAAACTAACATAAAGCCAAGTCCCATCATCAGGCCGTCAAAGGCTGAAAGTGGCACGGTATTTTTAGAAGCGAATGCTTCTGCGCGACCGATAATGGCACAGTTGGTAACAATCAGTGGAATAAAAATCCCCAGTGATTGATAAAGGCCAAATGTATAGGCATTCATCATTAGCTGCACGATGGTTACAAAGCCTGCGATGATCATCACAAAAACAGGAATACGAATATCTTTAGGTACCCAGTTACGCACAATCGATACGGTGACGTTAGAACCAACCAGAACCAATAAAGTTGCTAAACCTAGGCCTAATGCATTGGTAATCGTAGAGGTAACGGCAAGTAGCGGGCACAAGCCTAATAACTGCACAAGGGCTGGGTTATTGGCCCACATGCCATCTTTAAATAAAGTTTTAACTTGGCTCATTACTTGGCTCCTTGACAGATGTTTGGCGCAGCAAACAAGTTATCAAATTCAGCTTGGGCAAACAGCACAGCTTGTTTTACTGAGCCGACAACGGCACGCGGTGTAATGGTTGCGCCAGTAAACTGATCAAATTGGCCACCATCTTTTTTAACAGCCCAGCGGCTATCATCTTCACCTAGTACATTTTGGCCTTTGAAAAGGGTGATCCAGTCTGATTTTTTGACCTCAACTTTATCGCCAAGGCCCGGTGTTTCTTCGTGCTTAGTGACACGAACACCCGCTATTTCACCATTGGCAAAAACCGCCGTTAATAAGTTGATATCGCCACTATAACCACTTGGTGTTACATGGCGCATCACTAAAGCGTAAGGCTTATTGTCTTTGTAAGCACGATAAATAACTTGCTCTGGGCGTGGACCTAAACGTTCATCGGTGATCACGACACAATCTTTGTATAGTTGATTGTCATAATGATGGGCATCAAGTACTTGTTGAAGTTGCTCTGCAAGTTGTTGCTTTTCTTGCTCTTCAATACGCTCAGCAGTCAGGCTATGAGTCAGGGCCACAGTGCCTGTGGTAATGAGCGCAAATGCTGTAAGAATAGCGCCGTTTTTAGTCATTGAGGAAAGGATCATTATTTCACCCCATGGCCGTAAGTACGTGGTTTCGTGTAGTAATCAATTAAAGGTACCGCCATATTTAACAGCAATACACTAAATGCCACAGCATCAGGATAACCACCGAAAGTACGAATTAAGTAAACAAGTAGACCAATTAACGCACCGTAAATTAAACGGCCTCTATTCGTTGTTGATGCAGAAACAGGATCGGTAGCAATAAAGAATGCCCCTAACATGGTTGCACCACTGAATAAATGAAATACCACGCCTGGCTCTGTGCCAGGAGCTGCAATATAACCAATACCACTGCATACGGCCAATGAGGCTAAAAAGCTAACAGGGATATGCCAATTAATGATTTTAGCTTTTAATAAATAAAGCCCCCCGATTAAAAAGCCGAGGTTAACCCAGCCCCAACCAAGGCCAAACCAGTCATTAAAAAGAGGCTTGCTCATGCTCTCAGCCACCGTTAGGTGATGGGCGACATCTGTTTTAACGGTATCAAGCGGCGTTGCCATGGTTGTGCCATCAATCGCTACACGTAATTGATCAACACTAAAACCAGCGCTGGTAAAGCCATTGAAAATAACAGACAGCTGCTGTGAGAAGCTTATCGGAGATGCAAGTAAATCACTAACAGGTAACCAGCTTGTCATTTGCACCGGAAACGATACAAGTAGTAATACATAAGCTGCCATAGCAGGGTTAAATAAATTAAAGCCAAGGCCGCCATAAAGCTGCTTTACAATAACAATTGCAAACATACAGCCAATTATGATAATCCACCAAGGCGCTAAAGGGGGAATACTCAACGCCAGTAATACGCCTGTTAACCACGCACTACCATCACTGAGTGTTGGCCAAACTTTGCGTTTACGAAGCATCAATACAGCGGCTTCACAGGCGCTAACTGTAATTAGCGCGAGAACAAGCTGAATTAAAACAGCGCTACCAAAAAAGAAAACTTGCGCGATTAAGCCTGGAATACACGCAGCAATCACTGTCATCATTAATCGGCTTAATGATTTATGGCTATGATTATGCGGCGAACTCGCCATGGTTAGTTTCATGACTTATCGTTTCCTTCTTGTTGTAACTTTTTCGCTTTAGCTCTTGCAATGGCACGAGCGACCGCTGCTTTTTTCTTATCTTCGCTAGACTCTGGTTCATCAACCTGCGGCTTTGAATCATCCGTATCGCTTGAGTCATCAAGTTGTTCTGATGATTCGTCACTCTGCGCTTGCTCTTTAGCGGCCTTTTTCGCTTTGGCTCGAGCTATGGCAGCTGCAACAGCGGCTTTTTTCTTATCTTCGCTAGATTCAGGAGCATCAGACTGCGGCTTGGCATCAGCCTCATCATTTGAATCATTTATTTGCTCTGAAGAATCGTCACTCTGTGCTTGCTCTTTAGCGGCTTTTTTCGCTTTGGCGCGAGCGATAGCGGCAGCAACGGCAGTTTTTTTCTTATCTTCGTTAGATTCAGGAGCGTCAGCTTGTGGCTGGGCATCTGCCTCAGCACTTGAATCATTAGTTTGCTGTGAAGAGTCGTCACTCTGCGCTTGCTCTTTAGCTGCTTTTTTGGCTTTAGCACGAGCGATTGCAGCAGCAACAGCAGCTTTCTTGTCATCAACAGGCGCGCTATCTTCTTCAGCTTCAGTTTGATTCTCAGCAGCTTGTGCTGCTTTTTTCGCTTTAGCACGAGCTATTGCAGCAGCAACAGCAGCTTTTTTGTCATCAACAGGCGCGCTATCTTCTTCAGCTTCAGTTTGATTCTCAGCAGCTTGCGCTGCTTTTTTTGCTTTAGCACGAGCGATTGCAGCAGCAACAGCAGCTTTTTTGTCATCAACTGGTGCGCTATCTTCTTCAGCTTCAGTTTGATTTTCAGCAGCTTGCACTGCTTTTTTCGCTTTAGCACGAGCGATAGCAGCTGCAACAGCAGCTTTTTTGTCATCTTTTGGCGCAGCGTCAGTTTCAGCAGAAGCGTTTTCTTCTGTAGCTTGTGCGGCTTTTTTCGCTTTAGCGCGGGCAATAGCGGCAGCAACAGCAGACTTTTTATCGTCTTTATCGACGCCTTCTTCACCTTGCTCTAGTGCTTTTTGCTCTTTGTATTTACGTGCTTGTTCTTTACGCGCTGCACGCTCTTTAGCTACTTCAGAGTTATCAGGCTCAAGCTCAGCACCTTGCTTTTTCGCTTTCGCACGGGCAATAGCTGCAGCGACAGCTGACTTACTGTCTTTATCATCAGATTTAGATTTAACACGCGCGAGTGCATCGGCCACTTTTTGTTTTTCGCCATCTGACTTAGCAGCCGGCTTACGTTTATGGCGGTTTTGACGCTCTTCTTGTTCGCGCTCTAAGCGCTCTTTACGTGCTTCAAAACGCTCTTTTGCTCGCTCTGCTTTGATTTGCTCTGCTTGCTGTTCTTTGATTTCAGCTTTAGCAACACGATAGTACTGCACCAAGGGTATTTCGCTTGGGCAAACATAAGCACAGGCGCCACATTCAATACAATCAAATAAATTGTGCTCGTTGAGTTTGTCGTATTCTTTAGACTTGGCAAACCATTGTAATTGCTGAGGTAACAATGATGCAGGGCAGGCGTCAGCACAGGCACTACAACGAATACAGGCTTTTTCATCACCCGGCTCAGCAAGTTCTTGGTGATCTGGCGCTAAAATACAGTTTGTCGTTTTAACGACACCAATACGCACGGTTGGCAGGGTAAAGCCCATCATTGGACCGCCCATAACCACACGTTGCTGTGGAACCGGAGAAAAGCCTTGGCAGTCTAATAAATGTTTAATTTCAGTGCCTAGTAAAGCCCACACATTACCTTGTTTATGAATGGTGTTACCGGTTACCGTTACTACACGCTCTATAAGAGGCTTACCTTCATGTACGGCTTGATTTACCGCAAATAAAGTACCGACATTTTGCACCAACATACCAATATCGGCAGGAATACTGCCACTAGGGACCTCTTTGCCCGTTAGCAATTTAATTAGCTGTTTTTCACCGCCAGAAGGGTAAACCGTTGGTACTGTTTGCACTATGATACTGTCGTTATGTTGTGCTGCGAGTTTCATGGCAGCAATGGCATCGGGCTTATTATCTTCAATACCAATAATTGTCAGCTGTGGACTTAACAGCTGCTGCATTAATTCAATACCGGCAATTATGCCATCGGCATGTTCGCGCATTAGCATGTCATCAGCAGTGATATAAGGCTCACACTCAACAGCATTAACAATTAAAAACTCAATGGCTTTACGGGTATCTGCTTTTACATAAGTTGGGAAGCCAGCACCGCCCATACCTGCAATACCACTTTGATGAATAATACCGACAAGCTCATCATGGGAAAGTGCTTTAGCATCAGGCACAGGGTTAAGCTCGCACCAGTTATCTTCACCATCAGGTTCAATAATTACGCTAAGCTCAGGCAGTGCTGAAGGATGAGCAGAAGGCATTGGGCAAATATCGCTGATCAACCCTGATGTTGGCGCGTGCACAGGCACTGACCAATTGCCGCTGGGTTTAGTTAATGCTTGACCTTTTAGAACCTGCTGGCCTTTTTCAACAATAAGTTTACCGTTAGCACCAATATGTTGTTTTAGAGATACAACGAGCTTGTCTGGTAGTGGCAGTCTTGCAATGGCTTGTGTTGTTGATTGCAGCTTTTGACCTGGTGGGTGAACGCCTCCAGGTATAGACCACACTTTGCCTTGTTTAATTTGATCTATTAATTTTTCCATCTGTGCTCCTAATCTACCTGAGTCACAGGGATTGCGTTTAATTGCCATTTCCAGGTTTGTTTGGTTTCTTTGACAGGCAGCATATCAATACAGTCTACAGGGCATGGTTCAACACATAAGTCACAACCGGTACATTCATCAATTAATACAGTGTGCATTTGGCGAGTTGCGCCAACGATGGCATCAACAGGGCAGGCTTGAATACATTTGGTACAGCCAATACATTCATCTTCACGAATATAGGCAACGGTTTTAACTGGATCTGCTTGCTCACCGCCAGCCAGCGGTTTTGCTTCAACACCCATTAAATCAGCGAGTTTTTTTACCGTGGCTTCGCCGCCTGGTGGGCACTTATTGATTTCGTCACCATTGGCAATTGCTTCTGCATAGGGACGACAGCCAGGGTAGCCACATTGGCCACACTGTGTTTGCGGTAAAATGGTATCAATTTGGTCAACAATAGGGTTGCTCTCAACGCGAAAACGAACGGCGGCAAAACCTAAAATTAAACCAAATATTAGCGCTAATGAACCTAACGCTATCAAAGCATAAAACAAGGTCATATTAAAACTTCACTAATCCTGTAAAACCCATAAAGGCCATCGACATAAGGCCTGCGGTGATCATCGCAATTGAAGCACCTTTAAAAGGAGCAGGGACATCAGCCGCAGCTAAACGTTCACGTAATGCGGCAAACAGTATTAACACCATAGAGAAGCCCACTGCGGCACCAAAGCCGTACACAGCCGATTGTAAGAATGAATGGTCTTCTTTGATATTAAGTAGGGCAACACCTAATACAGCACAGTTAGTGGTGATAAGTGGTAAGAAAATCCCTAATAAGCGATAGAGTGTCGGGCTGGTTTTTCTCACCACCATTTCGGTAAATTGCACGACAACAGCGATAACCAAAATAAAACTCATTGTACGCAAAAATTCGATATCCAGCGGGATCAAAATATAATGATTCACCAGATAACTGGTCACGGAGGCAAGTGTAAGTACAAAGGTTGTGGCTAAAGACATACCAATCGCGGTATCTAACTTACCCGATACACCCATAAACGGGCATAAACCTAAGAATTGAACTAAAACGAAGTTGTTGACTAGCACAGTGCCAATCAATAACAAGACATACTCTGTCATGCGTGCCTCACGAGAATAAAAACGGCTCTATTATCCTTTTTTATGGGGGCCGACACAACACATGAGGGACGAATAGCTAAAATTAACAAAGCTGTTTACGATTAAAGTGTTAAAGCAAAGTTAATAGCTGGAATAGGCCCAAAAATAGTAAGGTTTTTTGGGCCTAAAAGAGGGGGCTTATATATCTTTTGGCTTTTCGATGTAATAGCCTTGCACACCATCTAAACAAAGTGTTTCGATGATATGTTTTTCTTCTTGGCTTTCTACGCCTTCAGCAAATACACTTACACCAATACGGTGAGCTAGATCCACCATTAAACGCATAAAATATTGATTGTTTTTATCTTCTTCGAGGCCGCGAGTATAGCTTGCATCCATTTTGATAAAGTCAGGTTTTAAGTCTCTAAAGAATTTAAATGAGGTTAATCCCACACCAAAACGTTCTACAGTAATGCGTGCGCCCACGCGATGTACCATATCGATAAAGCGTTTACTTGCTTTAATGTTTTGTTGTAATCCAAACTCACTGACTTCAAAAATAAGTTTTGATGCAATGTTACTGTCTTTCAGTAAGCGGCGTTCTAACCAGATCACAAACTGATCATTGTGAGCGCTTGATGCCGTAACATTAATACCAAAGAATTTTTCAGAGAAATTACGCGTTTTAACTTTTTCTAAAGTGGTATCGATAATTAAGCGGTCAATTTCCATTGCCATTTCTAGCTTCTCTGCCATAGCAAGGAAAGAGGCTGTTGGCAGCATTTGATTTTCTGCGGTTTTAAAACGAACTTGGATCTCAGCATAGGCTTTAACACTTTTACCTATTGGCATAATGTTTTGCATAACCAAGTGAACACGTTTCGACTCAATAACTTCGCTAATAACTTTACGCCAGTTTTGGTTACCAAAACCTGCGCTGGCGTTATTAACTAAGTCTGTTTCGCGCTGCACATGCCATGCATTTGCTTGTTTTGATTGCGCCATGCTCATTGCATTATCAACAATCGATAATAACTCACCAAGCGGCTTACCTTTTTCGTAGCCAACAATACCTGTGTTAGCAACTGAACTTAATTCTTGGTTTTGCTGATACTGAGTAAAACGCGATTGTAAGTTATCGCCAAAGCGTTCAGCTTCTTTAAGAGGGGTATTAGGCAATACCACTGCAAAGTCAGAGCTGTTTAAACGAAAAACCTGACTGCCTGTATAGGTGCCGCTAATATGTTTGATAATATCGGCCACACCTTTTACGTATTCATCACCTTTTTGGTAACCACGGGTTTGGTTGATGGTTTGCAATTCGCTACAACGAACCATAGCAAGCGAACCAAAGGTGCTCTTTTCTGCGTTCTCAATATTCTTTTCGTAGTACTCAACAAACATATTTCGATTGCCAAGGTTTGTAACTACATCTTTATACGCTTCTTTTTTAATATTTAGCGCATTATTTTGAATGTCATCATGCTTGGTCTGTAAGAAATGCGATAGGCGATTGAACGATGGAATTAAATCTTTGCTTAGCTTCTTTAAGCGGGTGGTATCCATCGCTTGCTCGAGGTCACCATTAACCTGATTTTGGTTGATATAAATATCAACGATATCTGAAATAGTCGTACTAATTTTACGATTTAGGCGGCGGAACATGCTCTTCATATAAATAATAGGAAGTAGGGCAATAAGGCCTGAAATTAAAACGACAATAAATAAAGACTGTTGTAATAGGCTAGCCAGGTTGTGTGCATTAATCGTAAACTCTACTTTAATGTCAGATGTTTGATTAACGGCGAACTGAGGGCGAATAGAATTAAAACTGTTATTAACTATTTCAGCAAACAAGGGTAGGGATTGGCTAGATTCTACCATGCTAACCACTTGACCTGATTGATCACGGATCACAAGTTTAGAAAAAGTACTGCCATCGGCAAATGCTTTTTGTATTTTCTCTGGTGCAAGTTGCTCAATGGTTTGTGTATTTATATATGCGTTTACTACACGCTGTGCTTTTTGCTGTGCATCACTGACTGCGCTATCAAAGCTAAGCGCAATAAAGTAACCACCTAATAATGCAAACAGCAACCAAGATATAAGTTGTATAAAAATAAGTTTTTTAAAGCCAGCCATGTTCTTATCTTTTAAAAGCCTAAAGGAAGGAATCAATTCCTTGATTGATTGCTTTAAGTATAGTCGTTGTATTCTAAAGCATAATATAGAATAAACTTAAATTAGGTTAGATTATAAGTGCTTTAAAGTCTAATACAATCGACGAATAGTAGTAGATAAAATTTTAATAGATTCGTGGAGTTGGCTCCCCCTCCCCGACTCGAACGGGGGACCTGCGGATTAACAGTCCGTCGCTCTAACCAACTGAGCTAAGGGGGAACTAAATAGAGTAGTGTGGTGCTATGATTTGGCTCCCCCTCCCCGACTCGAACGGGGGACCTGCGGATTAACAGTCCGTCGCTCTAACCAACTGAGCTAAGGGGGAACAATCATATTCATAAACTTGGCTCCCCCTCCCCGACTCGAACGGGGGACCTGCGGATTAACAGTCCGTCGCTCTAACCAACTGAGCTAAGGGGGAATCGTTTATGATTGAAAAACTTGGCTCCCCCTCCCCGACTCGAACGGGGGACCTGCGGATTAACAGTCCGTCGCTCTAACCAACTGAGCTAAGGGGGAAGCGTCATGCCTTTCAACGGGGCGAAATATTAATGACAGCATTGCAAAGTGTCAACATAAAAACTTCATAAATTCAAAAAAGAAGCTTATTCGATGTTTTTATGTTCGATCTGAGCAAAATGTAGCTGAAAAGCTCAACATTTTTTGCTTAGCAGCGGGGGATCTATGTCGAATGCATCACTTTTTTGCATGCTTTTTGAGCTGAGTCATTTTTCAAAAATATAAAAAAGGTTTATTTGCTAAGTCATTCTTTACCAAATCGAGGAAATCACTATTTATGTAATGTTTTTTTCGGATGGCAAAAAATAGATCTAATTCTTTTCGTGGCAGTTCCCACTTCTGATATTTTTTCGTGTATTTCCTTAATGAGGTAAAGGTAGGCTTCCCCGATTTTTGATAGAAAATTCTAAAATTAGTTGGCTTCAATTATACACAAGGTAATTTTAGCTCTTTTTATCAGATGTTTAGCTTGTAATCTTTCCTTGTATTTTAATTGTCATACTTAAGTTCACGTTGCTGTAGAACATTTTTTGCGCCTTCTTTTCACTAAACTTATAAAACGGTTAAAACAAGATGCTTTGCTATTTATAGTATTGTGCGTTTCAGGCTAGCCTTAAAAGCCTTTATATTTGCGGCTTCTAGAGAGTTATCCACGGTTTCTGTGGATAACTCTGTTTATTAAACTTTAAGAACAGCTATAGTGCTAGGATTTTCGAGGGCTACAGCAATTTCAAGTATTTAATTCACTTTTTTTAATTCATTTTAAATCAATGTGTTAGTGTTTTTATCTGAAGCCTTGCTGAATTGATGAGTAAATTTATTCGTGACGATGAAATGGTGCTATTTATTGTGTAAAAAAACAGCGAATACTGCCTTTTAATTGTAACAAAGCTATTAAACTTGTTTTTATATTGTTTTTTATGAGGGTTAGTGGTTATTTTTATGTCAAAGCGCCAAAAGTAATAGTTTTGTGTATGAATTTTGATTCTGTTAATAAAGCATAGCTTGCAAGAGAAGGATGCTTTAAACTTACAGGTTCAGAAAAAGAGGCAAAGTATTCCCATGAGCGTGAAACCGCAGAGCAAAACTAAACCTGATCTTTTAAACTCACCCATTCTGCCAACCTTGAAAAAAATGACCATCCCAATGATCTTTGGCATGATCACCCTAATGATGTTTAATTTGGTTGATACCTTCTTCATTAGTTTGTTAGGTACAGAGCCTCTCGCCGCTGTTAGTTTTACCTTTCCTGTTACTTTTACTGTTATTAGCCTTGCAATTGGTTTAGGGATAGGTACCTCTGCGGTGATAGCTAAAGCACTTGGTAGTGATAAGTTAGATGAAGCACGTTTTGATGCCAGCATGTCGTTGTTGGTATCGGTGGTGATGGTGTTTAGCTTATCTGTAGTAGGTTATTTATTAATAGATCCGATCTTTAAGTTATTGGGTGCTGGCGAATTAGTCTTACCGCTTATTCATGAGTATATGAGTGTGTGGTTCTTAGGCAGCGTATTTCTAATTACCCCTATGGTTGGCAACTCTGTACTTAGAGCCAGTGGCGATACTAAAACGCCAAGTATTGTTATGGGGGGAGCAGGGCTGATTAATGCTATTTTAGACCCTATACTTATTTTTGGCTTTGGACCTGTTCCGGCATTAGGTATTCAAGGCGCAGCTATTGCCAGTGTTATTGCATGGTCAGTTGCTGTCGTTATCATTTTATACATCCTTGCGGTAAAAAATGGTCTATTGAGTTTGCATGCTGGTGTACAAACGCCGCTTAGTTCGATTCGTAAAATTCTTAAAATTGGTTTACCTGCGGCTGGCGCAAATATGCTGACACCTATTGCCATGGCGGTCATGACAGCATTAGTGGCTAAACATGGTCCTGAAGCGGTAGCGGCGTTTGGTGTAGGCAGTCGCATTGAATCTATTGCAAGCCTTGTGGTGCTTGCTTTGTCGATGACCTTGCCGCCATTTGTGAGTCAAAACTTTGGGGCAGGTAAGTTTGAGCGTGTTAAAGAAGCCTACACAAAAACCTTGAAATTCGTGATGATTTGGCAGTTCGCTATTTATATTTTACTGCTGTTAACCTCTGGCTTTATCGCTGATGTATTTGGTAAAGAGCAAGCGGTAATGGATGTGATTAAGTTATTCATTTATATCTTGCCATTGAGTTATGGCCTGCAAGGGGTGATTATTTTATCTAACTCTTCATTTAATGCTCTGCATAAACCAATGAATGCACTGATTTTAAGTGTAGTACGCCTGTTTGTTTTTTATGTACCTTTTGCTTATATAGGCAGCGAAATTGCAGGCTTAACCGGTTTATTTATTGGTGCGGCGATTGGTAACTTATTCACTGCAATGGTTGCCTATAAATGGTTTATTAAAGAAGTTGATGGGTTAAGTGAGTCATATATGAAGGAGTGTCATTCATGAGCGACCATTTCCAACTAGTTTCGAAATTTCAGCCAAGTGGTGACCAACCAACGGCAATCGCACAATTAAAAGATGGCCTAGAGGCTGGGCTTGCGCATCAAACATTATTAGGGGCTACGGGAACGGGTAAAACCTTCACCATGGCCAATATTATTAATGATTTGAATCGTCCAACTATCATCATGGCACACAACAAAACACTCGCTGCACAGCTTTATGGCGAAATGAAAGAGTTCTTCCCTCATAATGCGGTTGAGTATTTTGTATCTTATTACGATTATTACCAGCCAGAAGCCTACGTTGTTGCCAGCGATACCTTTATTGAAAAAGACGCCTCCATCAATGAGCATATTGAACAAATGCGTTTAAGTGCCACCAAAGCGCTGCTTGAGCGACGCGATACCATTATTGTGGCTTCGGTGTCTGCTATTTATGGTTTGGGCGACCCTGACTCATACATGAAGATGATGCTCTTGCTTAAAGTGGGTGAAACCGTCGATCAGCGCGATATGCTGCGTCGTCTTGCTGAACTGCAATATACTCGAAACGATATTGAATTTAGCCGCGGTACATACCGTGTACGTGGCGAAGTGGTCGATATATTTCCTGCTGAATCGGATACTTACGCAGTTCGTGTGGAAATGTTTGACGATGAAATTGAACGTTTAAGTATTTTTGACCCGCTTACAGGGGCTGTTGAAAAGCACATTGTGCGCGCGACTATTTATCCGAAAACCCACTATGTAACTCCCCGTGAAAAAATTCTTGATGCCATTGATAAAATTAAAGGTGAGCTTAAAGACCGCCGAGCTCAGCTACTTAGTGCCAACAAACTTGTGGAAGAGCAGCGTATTGCTCAGCGCACCCAGTACGATATTGAAATGATGACCGAGCTTGGTTATTGCTCAGGCATTGAAAACTACTCGCGTTACTTATCAGGTAGAACACCAGGCGATCCACCTCCGACATTATTAGATTACCTACCTGATGATGCATTGATGATTATTGATGAATCACACGTTACTGTGTCGCAAATTGGTGCTATGTATAAAGGCGATAGAAGCCGTAAGGAAAATCTTGTTGAGTATGGCTTTCGCTTGCCATCGGCATTAGATAACCGCCCATTACGCTTTGAAGAATTTGAAGCCATTGCGCCGCAAACTATTTATGTGTCGGCAACACCTGGTGACTTTGAGCTTGAGCGCTCATCAGGGGAGGTTGCTGAGCAGGTCATTCGTCCAACCGGGCTTATTGATCCAGAAATTGAAGTGCGCCCTGTGGGCACCCAGGTTGATGACTTACTTTCTGAGATCTATAAACGAGTTGAAGTGAACGAGCGGGTACTTGTTACTACTTTAACTAAGCGCATGGCAGAAGATTTAACCGACTATCTCAACGACCATGATGTAAAAGTTCGCTACTTGCACTCAGACATCGACACCGTTGAACGAGTCGAAATTATCCGTGATTTACGTGCCGGTGTGTTTGATGTGTTAGTGGGCATTAACTTATTGCGAGAAGGTCTCGATATGCCAGAGGTTTCACTTGTTGCGATACTTGATGCAGATAAAGAAGGCTTCTTACGTTCGACTCGCTCACTTATTCAAACCATTGGTCGTGCTGCACGTCACTTAAATGGTAAAGCGATTCTGTATGGCGACCGCATAACTAACTCGATGCGACAAGCCATTGATGAAACAGACCGTCGCCGTGAAAAACAACAAGCTTATAACCTTGAGCATGGTATAGAGCCGCAAGCACTGGTTAAAAGTATCACCGATATTATGGATGTGGGTGAAGAGGCAAGTCCGAAAGATAACCTTAAGTTGGTGCGTAAAGAGTCTAAACAAGTGCTCAGCGCGAAAGATATTGCTAGCCAAATCAAAACCCTTGAAGCGAAAATGCATGCTTATGCTAGCGATCTTGAGTTTGAAAAAGCGGCGTCTGTGCGTGATGAAATTCACGAATTACAACAACAGTTAATTAACTAAAGATGATGACAAACGATTTTTCTGCCATTTTAAATGCCTTAGCAGAGGCTCCACTTGCTGCTAATGAATTATGTCGTGTATTCCATGGCCGTGGTCACTCAGTCGCTGAGCTGAGCCACATAAACTTAGACTTTTATCCGCCAGCACTTTTTTTAGTTTCATATGAAGAAATAGATGAACAAGTGCTAGCGCAATTAACTGATACCCTGTGGCAATGGGCGCAACAGAATGCGCCAGAGCTTGTAAGTGCATTGGTTTACCAACAACGTAGCGGCATTAACACTCGTAATGCCCTGATGTTTGGTGAATTACCCCAAGAGCACCATGTCAGTGAAAATGGTATTAAGTTTAAAGTCGATTTATTGAGTCGCCAAAATACTGGGATTTTCCCTGATATGCGCCGTGGCCGAGAGTTTGTTCAAGCCAATAGTAAAAATGCAAAAGTGCTCAACCTATTTTCATACACGTGTGGCTTCTCTGTTGCAGCAATGCAAGGCGGTGCTGACCAAGTTATTAATATGGATATGAATAAAGGGGTGCTGCGAACTGGTAAACAAAACCATCAGTTAAATGGTTTTGCTCAAGGGGTTAGTTATTTTCCGCACGATATTTTAAAATCATTCGGTAAACTAAAAAAATCAGCGCCGTATGAATTAATCATTGTTGATCCACCGAGCTTTCAAAAGGGCAGCTTTATATTGACCAAGGATTATCAAAAAATCTTGCGTCGTTTACCTGAGCTGTTAAATGAAAACACCCAATTATTACTGTGTGCCAATAGCCCTGAGCTTTCAGAGCAGGCGTTTAAAGACCTCATTAGCGATCATACACAAGGAGCAATTAGTTTTGTTGAGCGATTAGCTCCTACCGATGGTTTTATTGAAGTAGACAGTGATCGCAGCTTAAAAGCGTTAGTTTATAAAACAGCAAACTAATGGCACTGAGTAAACGACTATCAGCCATCATTGATGTGGTAGATTCTGGTTATGACGAAATCTGGGATTGTTGCTGTGATCACGGTTTGTTAGGCATTGAGCTGCTACAGCAAGATAAAGCACCGCTTATACATTTTGTTGATATTGTGCCTGAGTTAATGCAGGCACTAGGTGATAAACTCGAACGTTTTGCTAAAAGAGAGCAACGCGGCCGTTGGCAGGTACATTGCCAAGATGTGGCAATGATTTCACCAGATCCTAAAAAACGCCATCTTGTTATTATTGCTGGAGTGGGGGGTGAGTTGTTAGTGCAGTTCTTAGCGAAGATTGTAAGCCAACAGCCAAATACGCACATCGACTTTATTGTTTGCCCAGTGCATCACAGTTATCAAGTTCGTAGCTATATACAAACACTGCCATTGGGGCTCGTCTCTGAGCAGTTAGTGTGTGAAAACAAACGATTTTATGAAGTTATTGCCATGAGTGCGTCATCCTCGCAACAGATCACTCGAGTCGGGCACTCAATGTGGCAGCTAACAAATAAAGAGCACCAAACATATTTAAAGCAGTTATGTGCTCATTACCAACGCATGTTAAATCAAGACGCCGATTATTATCAGCCAGTGCTTGAACAATACAGTGCATTATTGTCTTAATTAGAGTTAACTTAATTAAAGTTTATTAATCTCTTGTTTTACGTTGTAGCTAGAGTCAGTGACAATGGCTTCGAGGGTTTGTACACGCTCTCTTAGCTCTTGCAACTCCTTTGTTACTTCGGCTACATGTTCGTTTGCTTCTTTTGAATTTTTTAAAGTTCGTGATTTAAACTCAAGGTGTTTTTTATACATATCATAAATTACACCAGAGCCGACTGATATCAGCACGATTAACACCACCATGGTAGTACCTGACATACACTTCTCCTTCCTTTTTTAGTATCTAACAGAATATAGATTGTATTTAAAAATGCAATTTGCATTCTGTTACAAGGTGTTTCGTTTTAGAAATGGCTTGATGCGAATAAAGCCTGTAACGAGCATGGTACCTGCGATAACACACAGTGCGCCAACTAAGGTATTGGGACCAATTTGCTCATCTAAAATTAAATTTCCCCACACTATGCCAAAAAGTGGAATCAAAAAAGTAACAGTCAATGCAGAGGTTGGGCCAATGTCATCAATCAAACGAAAGAACAAGATATATGCTACTGCAGTACACAGTACTCCGAGTGCCACCACACCAAGCATCACTACGTTAGTTGGCATTTCTCTGGCAGGAATAACAAAAATAAGCGGCAGTACCATGATACTCGCCGCCCACATACTGCCATGGGCATTATCAAAAGCAGATAACTTAGGTGCATGTTTAGTGTAATGGGATGCGATGGCGTAGCTGAGTGAAGCACACAATGCTGCAACAATGGCCGTGATAGCTTGGCTGTCGATAGTGAGGCTATTTTGACCTACTAAAATGGCTACGCCCGTTAAGCCTAATAGCAAACCAAGCAGCATACTTTTAGTGGGTTTTGTTTTACTCCAAATAATACCGACTATGGCACCCCAAATTGGCGTTGTTGAGTTTAATATGGATAAAGTGGAGGCATTGATGGTTTGTGCTGCATAGGCAAACAATAAAAAAGGAATAGCAGAATTAAGCGCGCCAATAATGAAAAAATGCTTTTTGTGGGTCGCGAACGCAAGTTTCTTGCGTAAGTACAACGCAAAAATAAACAGTGTTATTGCTGCAAAACCAACTCTTAACTCAATTAATACCGCAGGGCCTAAGCTATTCGCTGCCATGCGCATAAATAAGAAGGAAGCGCCCCAAATAGCAGCAAGGATGAATAAGCGTAATAAACTTGGCAATGACATGGTTTTACATTCTTAAATTATAAAACCTGAGCATATCAAATTTATGCCCCAATACTCGCCATTTTCGGACTATTAATCAGTTGATTGTGGCAGTTTCTTTTCGAAATCAGACTTTACGATTTCTAAAGCTGCTAATACATCTTCGGCGGGAACGTCGTTTTGCTCTAAGAGCATAATGAGATCAACAGCAATTTTTATATAGTTAGGTGCGCTTTCTAACTCATTGCTCATTTTTGCAGTTCCTTTTTCTTAGCAACTTGGCTGATGGCCACATCGATAGCAGTTTGCACTTGTTGCTCCATTTTAATACGCTCTGTTTGTGGTAAGTAAAATTCCATATCGACATCGTAGCGGATGTAGCGGGCTGGCAGTTGATTTAATACGGTGCAGCATAAATCTGCCATAACATCATCACTATAGGTTGATTCTAAGTTGCGCTTAGTGATGTCTTCGACAACTAATTTTTCATAGTAGTTGTGAATGTCGTCATGCAATTTCATACAGAGTGAGCCTAATTAAAAAGTCTTTTTAAGTGTATACCAAGCTTTAAAATAAATCGACAGCAGCCCTAAAAAGCTGACCGTGAACATCAACCAAACGGCTTACATTTCGTTGATAGCCACCGCCCATAGCTGCAAACACTGGGATATCAGCTTCCTTTGCTTGGTTTAATACAAAATAGTCACGTTGATACACTCCCTCTAAACTCACTTGAAAGTGCCCTAACTCGTCATCTGTTGCGATGTCTGCGCCGGCGTTATACAAAATGATATCTGGCTGGTGGAGTCTAGTTGTTAGGGCTAAAGCTTGTTTGACTGTCTCCAGGTATTCTGCATCTGAAGTGCCATGCTCTAAAGCAAAATCGTAGTTTGATTGCTGCTTAATACGCGGGAAGTTTTGCTGACAATGAATTGAGCAGCTAATTATTTGAGGATGTAGTTGCGTAACTTCAGCTGTGCCGTCTCCTTGGTGAACGTCACAGTCAAAGATTAATACGGTGTCGGCTTGCTCAGTATCAATCAAGTGTGCAGCAGCTATCGCTAAGTCATTAAAAATACAAAAGCCACTACCATATCCCGTAAAAGCATGATGATAACCACCACTTAGGTTAAAAGCAGCACCCTGTTGTATGGCAAACTCAGCGCCTTGAATACTCGCCCCAACAGAGTAAAGTGTTCGTTCAACCAATTCAGTGGACCAAGGAAAGCCCATTTTTTTAATTGCTTTGCTATCAAGACTACCAGCTAAAAATGCGTCGACATAGTCGGGGTTATGGCACAGAGTAAGCTGCGCTTTAGTGGCTTGTTGTGGGGTAATGAAGTGCTGCTCATCAATAAAGTTGCTGACAAGCTTTTTTAACAAACGATATTTATCAATGGGAAAGCGGTGACGCTCAGGTAAAGCTAACGCTGAATAACTTGGATGGTAGTAAAACATTATCTCAGCTGCTGTTTCTCGACCTGTTGAATTTTGTCTTCAGTGGCAGAAATTGCCTTACGACAACGGCCAAGTCTTGCGTGTAATGCGAGTATTTCTTTGTTAATTTCGGCTGCTTGCTGTGTATTTGCAGCTTCAAGTTTTAGTTTTCGCTCTTCGATCATCAATACTAACCGGCGTTCAAACTCATGGTTTTGTTTTAGTTCGTCATACAGTTCATGGGATGACTGCATGATTTTTTTAACTGCTTGCTTATAAACCTGTGGCTTAGCTTTTGGCTTAAAACTATACTTATTTTCTTTAGCCCAAACTGGGGTTGATTTGATTACATTAAATACCGCTTCTACCTGAAGGGTAATGCGCTCAAGCGCATATTGGTAAGCATGGCGATGCTCAGCAGGCGGCAGGCTGTTTAGTTCATCTTCGATTTCGCTTACGTAGTCAGCCAGCTTCATACTTTTTGTGCTAAACACGGCTTTATCAAACAAACTTGGTTGGGCTTGCATATAGCGGTTTTTAGCAAATAAATTACCCTTATCAAATTGTGTGGCTAATTGTTTGAGCCTTTCAATTTGTGAACGTAGTTTATCAAAAGCAGTCGATTGCATTTATAAATAAGCCTCATAGATCAACTTTAACGCTAACACTATAACCACAGTGTTAAACACTGGGCGGATCATTTTACCACCAAACTTAATTGCTGAATGTGCTCCTAACCATGCTCCAAGCATCAAGAAAAAGCCCATTGTAATACCAAGTAAAAAGTTCACATGGCCAAGCGCCACGAATGTGATTAAAGAAATAAAGTTTGAAACAAAGTTCATTGAGCGGGCAAGGCCACAGTTAAGCAATAAGCTCATTTTATATAATAGGCTATTTGATGCGGTCCAAAAGGTACCAGTTCCTGGGCCTGCTAAACCATCAAAAAAACCAAGTCCAAGACCTTGCAGCCATTGTTTAACTTTAGTTTTACCATCTAGCTCTGGTAGCTCGTTATGCTCAGTTGTACTTAAGCTGCCAAATAAGCTGTAACAAGCAACTAAAATAATCACCACTGGTAGTAATTTATTTAAAAATTCAATACTTAAGTAATCAACCACTAAAGTACCTATGAGTGCACCAATGGCTGTTGCTAAAATGGACGCAGCCCAAAACCGTGGGTTGAACAACTTTTTACGAAAATAAGTCACGCTGGCCGTCAATGAGCCAAAACTCGCTGCAAGTTTATTGGTGCCTAAGGTGAGGTGGGGCGGCAAGCCTGCAGTTAATAGCGCTGGCACAGTTAACATCCCGCCACCGCCTGCAATTGCATCAATAAAGCCCGCTGCCAGTGCGACTGCGCATAATAGTGCCCAGGTTGCTGGGTCTAAAGCTAATTCAAACATTAATAATCAATTTGTCTTTTAAAAGGTGGCAAGGTATCGAGCATGGCTTTGCCATATCGCTTGGTCACTAAACGGCGATCAAGGATAGTAATGCGACCCTGATCATTTTCTTTGCGCAGCAGTCTACCACAGCTTTGTACTAATTTCTTTGCCGCATCAGGTACGGTTATCGAAAGAAACGGATTGCCACCTTTGCTTTGCACAAACTCAGCCTGCGCTTCTTCTATTGGTGAGGTGGGTACCGCAAATGGAATTTTTGTAATTACCAGGTTTTCTAGGTACTTACCCGGTAAATCAAGACCCTCAGATAAACTTTGAGTGCCAAATAAATAGCTAGCACGGCCTAAATCTACATTGGCTTTATGCTTTTTAAGCAGAGCTTCACGAGACATTTCACCTTGCACTAAGACCTCAATTCCTTTGCTACGCAGCGCTTTAACAACATGATCCATTTGCCAATAAGAGGCAAACAACACCAAATTTGCTTTTTTATCATCAAGGAACTTAGGTAATTGCTCAGCCAAGTGGTCGCTAAACGCTTTATCGGTCGGCTCAATATGACTGGCAGGAATATGCAACGTCGCTTGTTTTGGGTAATCAAACGGAGAAGGGACTTTTATGTATTTTACGCCTTCTTCTTTGGCAAGACCGCATTCATAGGCAAAGTGATCAAATGAACCCAATGCAGTTAAGGTGGCTGAACAAAGTACGGCACCCGCGCATTGATTCCATAATTTATCTTTTAGGTAATAGCCAACTTCAATAGGGCAATCACTGAGTAAATGGTCGTGATGGTTCTTATATTCTAAGCGTTTTATCCATCGCGCATGGGGAATACCTTCGCCTTTTGTGGCGTAACTAAACCACAGCTTGTTTAATAACTCTAGACGATTAATGTACTGACCACTTTCAGCCAAGATTGGATCGGCCACATAAGGTTTTATATCGCCATCACTTACGTCTTGCACTAGGGTATCGTGCATCTTGTTGAGTGCTCTTAGGGCATCAAGGGTGGCATCGCTAATATCTTTTGCTTTGGTATGTAAAGATGCTGGGATTTCACCGTGCTCAAAACGATAGGTGTCATCACTGTTATAGTTAAAGTCTGCGTTATCAAGAATATCACGCACCACTTTTAAGTTTTTACCAGCATCATTGATACTGTCACTGAGCTTAAAATTTTGCCCAATCGCTTTTTGACCTACGAGCACATTGGCCATTTTACCAGCAAATTTTACCAGTTTGTCGAGCCAGTCTATGGTGCCTTTAATGGTTGCTGCAGCAGAAGAAAAGTCGCGGGTGATGTGCGCTAAATGGTGTGCTTCATCAATTACATAAATCGTGTCGTCAGGTTCAGGTAAAATTTTACCGCCACCCAAATCAAGATCAGCCAGTAATAAAGAATGGTTGATCACTAGCACATCCATTTGCATAAGACGCTGACGTGCCATATGAAAAGGGCAGAGCTGATGAGCGCGCATTTGTCGTTGGCATGAATGCTTATCACAGGCAATTAAATTCCACACTTTATCAGGAATAGTATCAGCCCAGCTATCGCGGTCGCCTTGCCATTGCTTTTTTGAATAAGCATCATAAAGTTGCTTTAAGCATTTGGTTTCCATATCTGAAAGCGGCGATGACAGGGTCGGCATAAACTCCATTTGCGTTTGACTGTCGCCATTTACAGCAGCACTGAGTTTTTGTGCACAGATATAACGCTGTCGACCTTTCACTAAATCAAACTTGATGTCTAGGCCAGAGTGCTCTTTAAAAAAAGGCAGCTCCTTACTAATTAACTGCTCTTGTAGGGCAACGGTTGCCGTCGAAATCACTAATTTCTTTTTCTTGGCCATCGCTAAAGGCAATGCCCCTAAACAATACGCTAGTGACTTGCCGGTCCCTGTTCCTGCCTCGATAACACAAATTCGTTGGCTCTTGTGATACTCGCCAGCCAGAGTTTTTGCTATCTCGGCAACTAAATAGTTTTGACTGCTTCGAGGGCGATAATCGGTGAGGTTATCAGCAACATGCTTATGAATTTGCCGAATTGTTTTTTTTAAAGAGTCAGAAAGCATGCCCAGAAAACCTAAAGTATGTATATAATTACAGTAATGAATTTTAGAGATTTAACCGGGCAACTACAAGCGACTTGTTTGATTATTATTTTATTAGCTTCAATAGCGGCTCTAAGTGAACTTTATAATTTGTCCATTGCGTTAAAGCATCTTTGTAAATCGGTTGTCTTACTTGCTCTGAGCTTGGTGTCATTATCGGACGCTGATGATTATAAAAGCTCATGCAGCTTTCATGCATTTCTAAACTACAATAATCAAGCAACTCAGAAACTGTATTGGAAAAATCATTAACAAGGTTTTGATAGTCAACGTTGAAGATTTCATCTGGATAAAGAGCGTGCCAGTGCGACATTAAATCTGCGTAATCATTTATATATTGTGCAAGCGATTTGAAATCGTAGCTATAGGCGTGGCCCTCAGAAAAAGAATGCTTGTATAAACTCCATGCTGTTGCGGCTTTATCTCTTGTTACTTCGAGAATTTTAGCGTTTGGAAATAGAGTTTTTATTAATGCGATATGATGAAAATTTGCGGGTTGTTTGTCGATAAAGACCTTATTTTTTCCGCGTAGTGGAGCAATAAAATTTAAATACCTTGCGGCATAATGAGCCTTATCTTGTTCTGAAAGTTTATCAAGGCCATAAGGTACATCTGAGAGTTTTTTACTCTCAAGCTCTCGCGCAATTGCGTTAATTTCTGTTAATTCATAACTTGCATCAACATCAGGGTGGCTTGCTAAAATTTGCTCAACTAAGGTAGAGCCACTGCGGGGTAAGCTGACGATAAAAATCAGCTGTAACGACTCATCAAATGCATTATGAGCCATTGGCTTTTGAGTTAAATGTTGCGTGCAACGAGAAGTGAAATTACTCGGCTTATAGGGAGTTAGTGACTTTTGAATACTGTTCGCTTTTTCTAACATCGCAAATGATAAGCTGAAGTTACCTTGTTGTTCATATGCCTTTGCGAGCGCAAAATAGAATTGAGCACTATTAAGGTTTGGCTTAGCAGCTTGCGTGAGCTGTTCTAGATAGTCTACATCCTTACTGTCAAAAATGTATGTCTTTAAGTTTGCTAAATTCCAGTAAGCCTCACCAAGTCTTTTATCTATTTGCAGTGCTTGTTTGTAGTGATCAATTGCAAGCCCTGTATTTCCTTTTATTTTTTCAATGTTGCCAAGGCGAAGGTGGCATTGGGCTGCGTAATAGTTTGCATCAAGTAACTTGTTATAGATGGTTGTAGCTTCATCAAATTGCATTAATTTTACATGAGCGATCGCTAATAGGCTCTCAATGTATAATGTCGGTGAAGATATCGAAGAGTGGTAAAAAGAGATTAACTCATCAAATTGCTTGGTATTGAGTAGGGCTTTACAGTAGCTTTCTTTAACAGTTTGTTTTTGCGAGTTGTTCTCAAGGTTATGTTTTGATATTGCAAAGTAAGCTTTGCTATCACCCACTTTAAATGCGATCTCAGCCAGCGTTTCGAGTGCTCTATATTCATTTGGTACTAATTTTAATAATTGCTGAATGGTTTGCTGCGCTTGCAGAGGGTTTTGATTGGTTAATTGTTGTTTAGCCGTGTCTAATTGTTTATTAAACCAATGAATCATTTCATATTGTTTGAGTGCACTTTGCTGTTGTTCATGCTCTTGCAGTAGTTTGTGAATATTAGCAAGT
The DNA here is from genome assembly GCF_037027245.1 of Pseudoalteromonas sp. CH_XMU1449-3. Classification (NCBI taxonomy): domain Bacteria; kingdom Pseudomonadati; phylum Pseudomonadota; class Gammaproteobacteria; order Alteromonadales; family Pseudoalteromonadaceae; genus Pseudoalteromonas; species Pseudoalteromonas sp. CH_XMU1449-3. The sequence continues at coordinate 48,207 of NZ_JAYMDY010000016.1, read as the reverse complement.
AAAGCCCAGCCATCGTGATATTCTGGATTTTCATTGAGTACCTCTAACAACATAACTTTAGCTTTATGTGGTTCTGTAGCAACGAGTGTCTTTGCGTTATTAATCGCATCAATTGGGCTCATAATTGGCTCTTATAATTTTATGTAGTTAGGGTGTACTATACCCCTTCCGTAATAGATATTTGAAGTAAATGGTTACAGATACAGGTTTTATCCTTTCTAAAGAAGCGTTTGATAGCTCATCAGGGGTTAGTTTTGTGTTTTGGCTCTGGTGTGAAAACGGCCCTTTAAAAGTACAGGTTGAGCACCAAGAGGTGGTATTTTTCATTCCTGAAAACCAAGTAACTGCTGCAAAGCGACTATTACAAAATCAAAACATTCATGCTCGTTTTGCTGATGCCAAACTAAAAAACTTCCAAAATCAGTCGGTGATATGCTGTTATTTTAAATCGTTAAAAGATTACTACAGCGCCATTAAGGTTTTAAAAAGTTCACAACTAGTTACTTTTGAAGATGATGTTAGGCCAATTGACAGATTTTTGATGGAGCGTTTCATTAAAGGCTCAGTATGGGTAAAAGGTGAAATACAAATACGAAGCGGTTTTCGACTGTTAAAGAACGCTAAATTAAAACCAAACAATGAATTTAGACCTTTTTTCAAACATGTTTCTATTGATATTGAGTGTAATGGCGAAGGCGTACTATTTTCTATTGGCTTAGTCGGAAAAGGCATTGATAAAGTCTTAATGATAGGGCGCCCAGAGCCAACGGCTCATCTAGATTATCAAATCAATTGGTGTGAAGATGAAATAGATCTTCTTACTCAGTTTGAAAATGAAATTCAGCGAATTGATCCTGATGTACTGATTGGTTGGAATGTTATTGAATTTGACTTCAGTGTGCTTCACGCAAGAGCTGAGGCGTTAGGTATATCTCTAAAGCTTGGTCGCAACAAAGAAATAATGCGCGTGCGCTCGGGAAACATTACTCGCATAACAATGCCTGGTCGCGTAGTTATTGATGGTATTGATACCTTAAAAAATGCCACTTATCACTACGATAGTTTCAGTCTTGCCAATGTGGCGAGTATCGAACTTGGTGAAGAAAAGCTGATCAGCACAGATAATCGTCTTGAAGAAATTATTCGCCAGTTTAATGAAGACAAACTGTCTCTTGCTAATTACAACAGGCAAGACTGTATTTTAGTTCTGCGGATTTTTGAGAAATTAAAGTTACTCGATTTTGCAGTTGTAAGAAGCCAACTCACCGGACTTGAATTAGAACGAATGGGCGGCTCAGTAGCGGCCTTTACTAATCTTTATCTACCGCTATTGCATAGAAGTGGCTATATAGCCCCTAATTTAGGCGATCATGGGTTAAGTTTTGACAGCCCAGGTGGTTATGTCATGTCATCGCAGCCAGGTCTTTACAAGAATATCCTGGTGCTTGATTACAAAAGCCTCTATCCATCAATAATGCGTACATTTTGTATAGACCCTCTTGGTCTAGTTGAAGGGTTAAAAAAGCCAGATGACGCAATCGAAGGCTTTAACCAAGCACAGTTTTCACGTACTGAGCACCATCTGCCTGAGCTTATTCGTGAACTTGCAGCAACAAGGCAAATGGCCAAAGATAAAAACCAACCTATGCTCTCGCAGGCAATTAAAATCATCATGAATAGCTTATATGGTGTACTTGGCTCTAAAGGTTGTCGCTTTTATGACCCGAGATTGTCGAGTTCAATTACTTTGCGTGGCCATGAAATAATGCAAACAACCAAGCAATGGATAGAAGAGTGGGGCTATAACGTCATTTATGGTGATACAGATTCGACCTTTGTTAAGCTTGATGATGATCTAAATTCACTAAACTGTAATGAAATCGGTACGAAACTGGCGGGGAAAATTAACAAACGCTGGCAGCAGGTTTTGCAGAAAGACTATAAAATAGACAGCTTTTTAGAAATTGAGTACGAAACTCACTATAGCCCATTTTTTATGCCCACTATTAGAGGCAAAACAATGGGTTCTAAAAAGCGTTATGTAGGAAAAGTCGAAAAAAATGGTGCTTCAAAATTAGTTTTTAAAGGCATGGAAACCGTAAGGAGTGATTGGACAGAACTTGCTCATGAGTTTCAAACAGAATTATTTGAGATATTATTTGCTGAAAATTATAGCCCAGAATTAATTTTTCAAGCCTTTGATAGGTATGTTAAAAAACTATATGCAGGTGAGTTTGACGCTAAGTTAATCTATCGCAAACGCCTGGGTCAGCATTTAACTGATTACCAAAAAAACATCCCTCCCCACGTTAAAGCAGCGAAACAGTACTTAGCTGACAATCCTCATCTTGCATTCCAGCGTGGACAAATAATTAAATATGTTTACACCGCTAACGGCGCTGAGTACTACACAGGTCACCATAATTACGATTATGGCATTTATGTTAACAAACAATTGTTGCCAATAGCTGAAATGATTGTTGTTGATTTGGGTACTAAAGTTTCGTCACTAAGTGACCGTCAGATACAGCTTTTTTAGAAAAATTAACATTTTTTTGACTCTTTGTTGCGATGAATGATCGGTAAGCTCAGTTTAAACGCTTATTTGTGTGTTTTTTGTCCACAAAACAAGAAAAAGTAAACTTTTTGCTGCTTCATTAAAAAATTGTAAATAAAGGGCTGGATATTTTGTTTTATTTGTTTATTATTTGTTTGTCGCAGTCCTGATGCGATACAAATAATAAACAAGCTTATGCTAAATATAGCCACAATATAGTGGTCCAGGGAGAATCAAATGTTAAATAATAAAGTTTCAAAAGCAGTTCGCTTAGCGCTTGCTTTTGGTACAGCTTCAACAGCTGCGTTTTCTGTAAACTCTTATGCTGCTGAAGAAGAAGCAGTAGAAAAAGTTGAACGTATTGAAGTTACAGGTTCACGTATCAAACGTACTGATATCGAGACTGCAAGCCCAGTACAAGTTACAACAGCTGAAGAAATCGAAGTAGCTGGTTTCACTCGTGTTGAAGACATGATGAATAGCTTGCCTCAACTAGAAGCTTCAAGCACTGCATTCCAATCAAATGGTGCTTCTGGTACTGCTACTCTTGATTTACGTGGTATGGGTTCACAGCGTACTCTAGTACTTATCAACGGTCGTCGTATGCAAGCTGGTGGTATCTACAGCCAGTCTGCTGATATTAACCAAATTCCAGCTGCACTTATCAAACGCGTTGACGTTATGACAGGTGGTGGTTCATCAACTTACGGTGCTGACGCGGTAGCGGGTGTTGTAAACTTCGTGATGGACGATCAGTTCGAAGGTTTCGAAGTAAACCTTGGTTCAACAGCTTATCAACACGATAACGACAACGAGTACATCCAAGGTTTAATGGATGACCGTGATTTTGATTACCCTGATGGAAGCTCAGGCTTTGACGGTTCATCGTTTGATTTCTCTGCTACTTTAGGTGGTTCATTCGATAGCGGTAAAGGTCATGCTGTAGGTTATTTCACTTACAACAAACAAAACGAATTACGCCAAGGCGCACGTGATTACTCTTCATGTGCTCTTAATGCTGCAGGTACAGCGTGTGGTGGTTCTGGTAACGCGGTAGTTCCTAACTTCTATATTTCAGGTGTAACTGACACAGGCGCATTTGATTGGGATGATTACGATTACTGGACACTTGGTTCTGATAGCAGCTTCATTCCTTCAAGCGGTAACGTTTATAACTACGCACCAGTAAACCACTTTATGCGTCCGGATGAGCGCCACACAATGGGCTTATTCGCTAACTATGAAGTAAACGATAACTTCCACCCATTCATTGAAGCTATGTTCATGCGTGACCGTACTTCTGCACAAATCGCAGAATCGGGTACGTTCTTTAATGAAAACTACGTAATCGATTACGATAGCCCTCTTCTTACAGATGCACAGCGTCAAAACCTAACTGACCGTTTCGGTTTAACTTCTGGTGACCAATTTGCTACTTACATTGGTAAGCGTAACGTTGAAGGTGGCCCACGTGTTAACCAACTTGAGCACAGCTCATTCCGCTTAGTACTAGGTAGTAAAGGTGAAATCAGTGACCTTTGGTCATATGAAGCGTTCATGCAATATGGTTCAACTTCTTCATCTTCTGCATACGAAAATGACTTCTTCGGTCCACGTATCAGTACTGCGCTTTCTGCAAATGGTGAAGACTGTGCCGCAACTGATGGCTGTATCCCTTACGAAGTATTCACATACCAAGGTGTTTCTGCTGAATCAGCTGGCGCATTAACTGGTACTGCGATTCTTAACGGTGTTACTGAACAGTTCATCGTAAGTGGCTTCGTAACAGGTGAATTTGAATTTGGTCTTCCTTCTTCAGATTACCCACTTGCTGCAGTATTCGGTGCTGAGTACCGTGAAGAAACATTTGGCCGTACAGCGGATGAAGTTTACGCACAAGGTCTATTACTTGGTCAAGGTGGTCCTACTAAGAGCCTTAACGGTGAGTACGATGTAACTGAATTCTTCGGTGAGTTAAGTATTCCTATCGTTGAAGGTATCACTGGTGTTGAAAGTCTATTAATTGACTTAGGTTATCGTTGGTCTGATTACAGTACTTCAGGTTCAGAGCCTACTTATAAAGTAGCAATGAACTGGGACGTAACTGAGAACTGGAAAATCCGTTCAAGCTACAACCGTGCTGTACGTTCTGCAAACAACGGTGAGCTATTCGCTCAACAAAGCCAAGGTTTATGGGCAGGTGTAGATCCATGTGCGACTGCAACTCCAGAACTTAGCCAAGCAGCTTGTGCTAACACAGGTATTACTGCGTCTCAATACGGTAACGTAGGTAAGAGCCCTGCAGATCAGTATAACGGTTTCTTCGGTGGTAACCCTGATCTAAGCCCTGAAATCGCAGATACAATCACTCTAGGTGTTGTTGGTAACCCATTTGAGAGCTTTAATTTCTCAATCGATTACTGGGATATCGACCTTGAAGATGCAATCGGTGCAATTGACCCAGAGTTAATCGTTCGTCAGTGTGGTCTAACAGGCGATGCTCAATTCTGTGATAAGATTGAACGTACTCCTGGTAGCGGCAGCTTATGGATTGGTTCTGGTCAAGTTGTAGCAACAAACACTAACTTAGGTAACATTCATTTTGAAGGTGTTGATTTAAGTGCTAACTATGACATGGAAATCGGCGGTGGTACACTTTCTACAAGCCTAATCGGTACTTACATGATGACTAAAGAATATGAAGATATTCCAGGTGTAAGTGAACCGTATGACTGTGTTGATACACTAGACAATGGCTGTTTCCCACAACCAGAATGGCGTCATGTTCTAACTGCAAGCTACGACACAGGTAGCTGGTGGAAAGCTACTGCTAAATGGCGTTACTTCAGTGCAGTTAATGACTACACAGGTTCTGACACTTTAGTTCAAGACGGCATTGGTTCACAAAGCTACCTTGACCTTAAAGGTTCATTCACTATCAATGATTACACTCGCGTACTTGTTGGTGTGAACAACGTATTAGATAAAGAGCCACCACTAGTAGGCGGTACATTATCTACAAATGGTAACGCAGTTGCTGGTTACTACGACACTCTAGGTCGTTACTTCCACGCAAGCGTTTCATTAAAATTCTAATTTGAATTAATTAATGTATGATAAAGCGAGCTTCGGCTCGCTTTTTTTATGGGGAAACAATGACATCAGAACAACACGCGTTTACCCAAGCTGTTGCTTTACTTCAGCAAGGTAAAGTTAGCCAGGGGATAGAATTATTAAAACCGTTAACACATAACAATGAGTTTGCTGAAAAAGCGTTACAGATCCTTTTCAAAGTAGCTATGCGGCAACAAGATACTGAAACAGCCATTGCCTATTGCCAAAAACTGGTATCGATAGCTCCAAAAAAGTTTGATTATGTACTGACCTTAGTACAATTAAGTATAAGTTGTGGTGAGTTCAAAATTGCAAAAAGCGCGCTATTACCTTTATATGAGACAAATCCGCAGCAAGCTGATATTTGCTTTCAGCTAGGAAAAATAGAAAGAAAGCTTGATAACTACGATTCAGCGATGCGCTTCTTTGAACAAGCTCTAACATTATCTGAGCAGTTTAAAGCACCCGCTTTAATAGAAATTGCTTTTATGCATAATGAGCAATTACATCAACCCGATGATGCCGTACGTTACTTACAACAAGCGATTAGTCATGATGCAAATAATCTTCAAGCTCACTTTTCATTGGCAAATATTTACGAACAGCTTGGTGATAAAGAGAAAGCGAAAAAAGGCTTTCAACAGGTTTTAAAAATAGATGCATTTAATGCGATGGCTCAAGCAAGGTTGGCCGATATTGAAACCTTCACTGAGCGCGATGCAATTGACTATGAACAAGCAAGCTTAGCCATTTTAAAGCGAGAGTCAGATGACATAGCATGTGCTGATATTTATTATGCACTTGGTAAAGTATTTAATGATTGTAAAAACTATCAGAAAGCTTGGCATTATTATGTAAAAGCTAATCATTACAATAAAAAGTATTTACCAGCCTATGATCGGCAATCTGCTGAGAAGATTACTGACTACACCTTAGCTCGTAATATTGCTCTGCAAGAAGCGAATAGTTCAATAACACCCATTATAATTTGTGGTATGTTTCGTTCTGGCTCAACACTAATTGAACAAATCATCAGCTCTAACGAGCAAATATCGGCAGGTGGTGAAATTGCCTATTTACATTCATCGTTATTCAATTTGATTGGCGATGAAAAGACACTTGTTAATAAGGCTAAAGAGCCTGAATTTATTGATGGTTATAAAGAACAATTAACTTTAAGAGCTGAAGGTGCGCTTTATGTAACAGATAAACGCCCTGAAAATTACCTTTACTTAGACATTATCAAGCAGCTCTATCCAAAAGCTAAGATTATATGGACAGAGCGAGATATTAAAGACAATAGCTTGTCAGCTTTTTTCCAGCATTTGGGTCCGAGCTTAAACTATGCTGTATCCCTAGGTGATACTCTACATCACTATGAGCAGCAGCAACGTATTAAGTCACATTGGCAGTCGTGTTTCAGTAATGATATTTTTACTCTGAATTACGATCAGCTCGTTTGCTCACCCGAGCAGATTTTAGAACAACTGTTTCGCTTTCTAGGGCTTGAATATACTGATGAAGCCCAGCGATTTCACAATAAATCTGGCACTGTAAGTACAGCGAGTGTATGGCAGGTTAGAAAGCCACTTTATAAGTCATCCTCAGGACGATTTGCAAATTACCTTGAACACATACAGGCCGATGAAAAATCCTACCAAGATGCCAAAGCGCTGTTAAATAAGTAATTGGTAATAAAAAAGACCATCATTTAGATGGTCTTTTTTATTATTTTAAGGGCATGATATCACACGGAATAGTTAGCCGAGGGCTAGTACTTTTTAGTTGGTATGTACCATGCCAAATATAGCTTGGAAATATAATAATTTGACCTTCCTCAGGGCATATTTCACGAGCTATAGACTCACGCTCACCTAAGTTAAGACTGGTTTCTCCTAGCTTAAGCCAGCCATTTTTAGTTTCATCATCTTTACTCATCTCATTAGGAATAGAAATATAGCTCGGCGCTGATAACCAACCTTGAGGGTGGATATGATTAGCATGAAAACCGCCTTCTTCTAGTTTCACCGACCAACTACCTCTGGCAACAAAGCGTTTATGATTACGCGCTAATAGAGGGTGGTTAGCATCCTCTGGTAGCTGCATCAGGTATTGATTAATGCATTCATTCATAGATGACTTAAATAAATCAATAAGTTGGTTTGAACGGTGTAACAAGTGACCTTGTGTTTGGCTGCCACTGCGCACACTTTGATCTAATGGTTGTAGTTTATTTGTGTGAAGGCTGATCATTAGCTCCTGCAACTGCTTATTAAAATCAGCAAAGGTCTTAAAGCCAGGCGGAGCAGGTAGCTCCATCACTTTAACGAATTTATCTAGGTCAGTTAACCAGTGATATTTATCATTATTTGATAGTCGCCAAGCAATACTTAAATATGCCCAAAGCTCTTGGTTGTGAGGATTAAATTTTACTGCGGTTTCTAAATGAGAGATCGCTGAGCTGTAATCGCCTTGTTGTATGTAAAAGTTTGCTAAATCAATACAGTAACGAGCATTTTGTGGAGCTGCTTTAACGAGTTGCTGAAGGAGTGAAAATGCTTTTTCTTCGTCACCTGTTCTATCTAGAATTATACTGTGTGCATGATGTAAATCTAAATTTTGTGGATGGTTTCGTGTTGCATCACTGCTTACTAATAATGCTTCTTCCAGCTTATCTAGTTGCAGTAGTTGGCCAATTTGAGAGTGGATCAGAACAGGGTTTGCATCATAATTTTTGAAAGTTTGAGCATATGAACTCATTAATTGGCTCTGAGAGTGCTCCCAGTAGAGCTTGTTAAGGCTTTCATGCGCTGGTACATAGTTAGGAGCAAGTTCTAAGCATGCCTTAAGGTGAGCTTGTGCTTGTTCATATTGCTGTAAATCATAGTATGTACAACCAACTATGTAGTGCAACTCGGCACTTGGTTGCTGTTTTAAAAGCATTTGCAAAAGCGCTAAGGCCTCGGCAAATTGACCTAAATTTCGATAATTACAAGCATGTTTATAAACGAAATGAAATTGCCCCTTTAATTGAGCTGGCAATTTTGTTTGAAAATACTCTTCGATACGTTGTAAGTCACCAAAGCGCTCGAAAAGTTCTAAAGTGAGCCAATGGTAACGAACGAATGAGTTCTGCGAGGGCGATGTTTTGCTCAATAAATGTTCGGCTTTTAATAATTCATCTTGATTAATTAGGCTTTCAATGTAATTAAGTCGTGGCTTTTCGAGTGATAAAGAAGCTGTGTTGTATTCACAAAACTGAATACACTCTGCATACTTTTTTTGTTTACAAAGTAGATTTGTGTAGTTGTCTAAAAGGCCAACATGATTGCTAAATTGGCTAAGGCCTTGTAAATAACACTGCTCTGCTTCAATAGTTTTGTTTACAGCTGATAAACATAAGCTATTTAATGTATACCAATCAGCGGTTTTATTTGTATGTAAAGAAAGGAGTTGTAATGCCTGCACATATTGTTGTTGATTGAATGCGTGCAAAGCTCTTTGCAATGAATTATTCACTCGTACACCCTGTTTTTGCTTTATGTTAACAGGGCGTACAGTAAAGTAAAATATTACTCTTGATTTACATCAAGGTCTTTGATTTCTACAGTACCTTTAATGCGTTCTCTTTGTTTATAAAGCTTGCGAATTTTCTTCCAAACTTGTGGGGGGTATCGACCAAATTGAGCTAGCCGCTTCGTTAAGGGATCGGTGATATAGCTTCCGTCTGCTGCACGATATCCATATGTCATTCCTCCTATACCCTCTAGCGCGGCCCTGTTAATAGCAGAAGAGGCGCCATAGGCTCTATGCGTGCGATATAAATCCACGATATGCCAATCATCTATTGTAAGCTTAAACCCTTTAGAAGACTCTACAGCATCTTTTAAAGAGCCATTAGTATAGTGTTCAATATGAGACTTTAAATCTTGCTCAAAGTCGTCAAACAAGGCTTCTGTTTGCTGGTAATAGACGGATAGGTAAAGTCTATCTTTCCCTTTAATTTGCATACCTCGGTTAGAATTAACAAATTCCTCACCATTGTCTGCTAGTTGGTAATACACTTTGTTTCCTACATAGGCCTCTGGGCGAAGATTTGGGCTGCCTATATTTCCTTGGTGAAATCCATACATAACAATCGGTTTATTTTTACCAAACTTTTTAAAGACAATGTTGTGTTGTATGTCATTTAAAGACAGGCTATGTCCCATAACAGTGATAAACTCCTCATCAAGTAATGAATTATCACCAAATAATAAATCTTCAGTACTAAAGATAGGGTAGTGCTCAATGAGTTTCTCTAATAATGCTGTGGTATATAAATTTAGCCAATAAGCCAGTTGCTCAGATAAAACGAGCTCATTAAGTGGGATTTGTTCAGGAACTTGTTCAAGGCTCAGACGTATTTTTTTAAAACCAGTTTTCAGGTTTGCCTTTACAACTTCTTCATAATAAAAACGATTTGCTTCTAAAGCTGTATCGTTATTTTTATGTGCTCGGGTGCGTGTACCAATGCCTGATTGGCCTTTTCGAAAACCTCGGTCTGAGCGGCCTAAGTCAATAACTGTGATTTTAAGTAACTGATCTAAATCACCATAAGATATTGTTAAATCACTATCTAAGCCGAAATCGGCAAATTCTTCAGGTAAAGTGTCTAGTTTTGCTGACGAGTGTGCAGTAAAGAAAATTGCGGTTATTAATAAGAGTGGTTTAAGCATAGCGAACTCCCTGTTCATAAAAAAGCCACCCGTCACATTCTTTTGACGAGTGGCCCTCTTATTTTAATTGTTTGAATCAAGATCTTTAATCTCAACAGAGCCACTGTTGTCTTGGCGCTTTAAGTTAAGTTTTTTGATTTTCTCTAACATTTCAGGAGAAAAACGACCAAAATCCATGGTGCGCATCATAATTGAATCTGTAATATGACTCACATTAACCGCCCCAATACCCGCGCCACTACCTTCAGGGCCCATTGGTACAGCTGAGTTGCTTACTACAGCATTAAGCATTGCTGCAGGGTTAGTTGATGCCGATCCGCCATAGTCACGGTCGGTACCATACAAATCAGTAATACTCCAATCTTCGATATCAACTTTGAAGCGTTTGGCGTATTTAACATCGCTTTTCATTTGACCTTCAGCGTAGTCTTCTAAGTGCTCACGTAAGTCACTTTCGAAATCTGAAAATAAAGACTCGGCTTGCTCATAATACTTAGATACATAAAGGCGGTTTTTACGTTTAATTTGCATGCCTCTATTTGAGTTTACAAATTCCTCTCCATTTTCAACAAGTTGATGGTAAACCTTGCTACCTTTATATGCTTCATCTCGAAGGTTTGGGCTGCCAATGTTACCTTGATAAAAGCCATACATAACTATCGGCTTTTTTTTACCAAATTTTTCAAAAACAATTTTATGTTGAATATCATTGAGTGAAAGTTTGTAACCGGCAACGGTTAAAAACTCATCTTCTAAAATCGAATCATCACCAAATAGAAGGTCTTCTGTGTCGCGAATAGGGTAGTGTTCAATTAATTTTTCGACCATGGCTGTATTATATAGGTTAAGCCAGTAAGCTAACTGCTCGTCTAGGCTTAAATCATTCAGCGACACTTCGCTAGGTACCTTCTCCAAGCTAACTCTAATCTTGTGAAAGCCATCCTTTATCTCAGACTTAGTAACACCTTCGAAGAAAAAACGATTGGCTTCAAGCGCAGTATCGTTGTTTCTGTGCGATTTCATGCGGGTGCCAATGGAGGATTGAGATTTGCGAGAGCTTCGGTCTGACATCCCCATGTCGATAACAGTCATTTCAAGTAAGTTATCAAGGTCCTCATACGAAATTTTAATATCTCGATTAAGGCTAAAGTCTGAAAATTCTTCTGGTAGTTCATTTATTTTTGCATACGAAGAAAGTGAGCAAAACGTAAATGCAATTAGTAATAATTGTTTAAACATGATTTTTCCTTGTTGTTTTAACAATCTTACTATCAGTGATTGTTACAGTTTTTTCAAGTTTATATGTACCGAATTCGTTCTAGTTTTACTTGTTTATCTTCAGAAAATATAAGGGGTTAAATGTTTTTCTACACTTTTCGTTAGTTATTGCTAGTTAATAGAATGTTCATTCTATTAACTTTTGCATCATTTTGTCCTTTTTCTACATGTATCAATCATTTTGACCATGTTTATTGTGGTTTCATCTTAATTGTAAGGTCTTAAAATTTTATTTTTTTATTTTTAAAGATAAAAAATGCCATTTATCAGTACTGGATTTTGTTGTGTAAATTGCAATTGTTGGTGGGTTTTGCTTTAGTACCCATATTAATACTAAAAAATTAAATTCTTTTTGATCTTTGTAACCTGTTGTAAATGTTGCTGTGTCTATTGTATTTAAAGGGGTTTGAAGGTGTTAATTATGTTTTATTATTTTGGTTAGTGTTTTATTTATTGTTAAAAATTGAACTTTTGAGTTAGCGAAGTGTTGACCTTTAAGAGTGGCGAGTATTATTATCAAAGCTCAAAATTACTGCCTAATATGCATTTTTTTTGAATAACTATAAATATTCCATGAATAACATGGTCCAGGGAGAATCAAATGTTAAATAATAAAGTTTCAAAAGCTGTTCGCTTAGCGATCGCTTTTGGCGCAGCTTCTACAGCTGCATTTTCTGCAAGCACATTTGCTGCAGATGAAGAAAACGCAGAAAAAGTTGAGCGTATCCAAGTTACTGGTTCACGTATCAAGCAGGTAGATCTTGAGAACAGCTCTCCAGTTACCGTTTTATCAGCGGCAGAAATCAGCCTTTCAGGTGAGCCTACAGTTGCTGACGTTTTAAATAACCTTGCTTCTAACTCTTTCGGTTCTTGGAAAGGTGTATCTGGTTACGGTGCTGGTGGTGCAGCTTCTTCTAACATTAACTTACGTGGCCTTGGCTCTGACGCGACACTTGTATTATTAGATGGTCGTCGTATGCCTGGTACAAGTTCATCTTCTGGTTCATCGGCTGATACATCAATCATCCCAATGGCTGTTGTTGAGCGTGTTGAAATTCTTCGCGATGGCGCATCAGCTGTTTATGGTTCATCTGCAGTTGCTGGTGTAATCAATATCATCACTAAAAAAGACTTTGATGGCGTTAGCGTAAAATACGATTACGAAGTACCTAAAGTTGAAGGTGGCGAAAGCAAAACTTTCTCAATTACTTCAGGTTACACATCTGAAAAAGGTAACATCATCTTCACGTATGAAAACTCACGTGACAATGCAATCTTCGACAAAGAAATTTGGGCGATGGACGATCCAACTTACGGTGCGTACAGCGGTTATAGCCATGTTCCAAACTACCGAATCGGTGGTGCGGGTAGCTATATCTCTAACCCTGAGCTTTGTGACCAAACAGCTGACGTCGTAAATTCTATGGATGAGAACGGCGTTGGTGGTTGTTTATACAATTACGGTAACGTTACAAAATTCTACCCAGACGTAGAAAACAACTCATTCTTAACTAACTTTAACTATGAATTGACTGACAACATTCGCTTTGTTGGTCGTGCAATGGCAAGTTTCAACGAAACAAACTCTCGTTACGCAGGTACGCCAGTATCTACCGGTGCAGTTTGGATGGATGCTGACAACCAATATAACCCAGAAGATGAAGATATCCGTCTTTACATGCGTTCTGTGCCAATTGGTAACCGTGATACAAAAACAGAAGTTGTAACTACAGACATCGTATTAGGTCTTGAAGGCTTCACTGATATTGGTAATGGTTTTGATTGGGAAATCAACTATCAAAACAGCATCTCTAAAACAAATGTTTTTGGTAGCAACCTAGTTAATGACGTAATGTTACAAAGCGCAATTGACTCTGGTGAATATGATATTCTTAACACTACTGGCATGAGCTACGAAGAGTGGAATACTCAACTTACAGACTTATACCAATATGCAGCGCATACAGGTACTTATGAAGGTCGTTACGAAAGCCAACAAATTGATGGTTTAGTATCTACTACATTCGTTGATAACGGTGATTTCGTTATTGCTGGTGTTGTTGGTGCAGAATTTGAAGAAATTGATTTCACTCAAGTATCTGACCCTGAGTCTGCAAATGGTTTCATCTCAGGCGGTTCAGGCGGCGATGACGTATATGCAACTCGTGACCGTACTGCTGCATACATGGAAATTCAAGCAAGCTTACCTTACGAAATTGATGTAACTGTTGCTGGTCGTTATGAGAAATACGAACAGTCAGGTATGACTAACCTTGGTGAAAAGAGCACTACATTTGATAAGGTTGTTCCAAAAGTAGGTGTTACTTGGCGCCCAACTGACACATTATTAATCCGTGGTTCTTGGGGTGAGTCTTTCCGTGCTCCTAACATGGGCGAAATGTTCCAGTCTTATGCATTAAGCTTCCCAACTGTTCGTGATACAGCATGGTGTGATGCTAACCCTGGTCAATCATTAGAAGGTTATTGTTCTGACGCTGGTGAGCAAGTAGCGACATGGTTCGGTGGTAATGCAAACCTTACTGAAGAAACGGGTGACTCTACGACGCTTGGTTTCGTATGGGATATCGTTGATGGCTTAGCAGTAGAATTAACTTACTACGATATCAGCTACGAAAACCGTATCGATGACGTAAGCACAACTGAACTTCTACGTATTGAACAAGAAGAAGGTGGTTTAGGTTCTACACCAGATGCTATCGACCGTGCTAATGGTACTGGCCAAATTGATTACATCTACACAGGTTATATCAATAAAGCATCACTACAAACGTCTGGTTTCGATTTCTCAACTCGCTACAAGCATGAAACTAGCTTCGGTGACTTTGGCGTAATGCTAAACGTTTCAAAAGTTATGGAATTTGAAGAGAAAGCTGACAAAGATGCAGAACCGTTTGATTATGCTGGTCTTCAAGATTACCCAGATTGGAAAGCTGATTTAGGTGTTAGCTATTCTTATGAAGATTACAGTGCTTCTTGGACTATGTTCTACGTAGGCGCTCAAGAGTCAGGTAACGAAGAGTGGGGTGTTGATTACCTTGCTGACGTTCCTTCATACTTCAAGCATAATGCTCAGTTCACATACACTGCACCAACAAATACTAAAATTTCTGTAGGTGTTAACAACGTATTTGATAAGAAAGCACCTTCTTGGTATGACGGCTTCCGTGATTACCGTGATTCAAGCTGGTCATTATACGATCAAACAGGTCGTTCAATGTACCTTCGTTTAGAACAAAAATTCTAAGCTAAAATAATTAGTATAAGCTCTTAAAACCCTGCTGTAGCAGGGTTTTTTTATGCAAAGTACTAAGTTACAAATAACCCAAACATTTATCGTCATAATTAAAGGGAATATTAAAATGAAAATAATATGGTTTTTACTTTTGAGTAGTTTGCTCAGTTTATCTATGAGTGTCGGCTCCAAAACGCAAGACATCCTAATTGAGGACTTCTTTAAAACACCTAAATTTTCTAATTTGCAACTTTCTCCAAATGGTAAGTACCTTGCGGTTTTATCGCCAATTAACGAGCGTAGAAATATTGTTGTAATGGAAGTTGATGGCTTTAAAAATGCGAGGCCAATAACAAAGTTTGATGAGCAAGATATCAATAGTTTCTCTTGGGCGAATAATGATGACATTATTTTTACACTAGACAGTAATGGTAATGAAGCATTCAGTATTTATACAATTGATGCCCATAAGAAACGTGCGAAGGTCGTGCAGTTAGTCGGATCAAAAGTTGGCGCATCAGGTATCCGCTCTGCATCAGTTGTGCATTTATTACCAGATGATCCGAAGCATATTCTGGTGCAATATAACGGCCGAAACATTGTTGCTCCAGATTTATATAAACTGCCAATCGACAGCCGTTGGGATCGTAAACACGAACGTAATTACAAGATGGACTTACTTGCAAAGAACCCTGGTAACGTTCAAGGGTGGATGCTTGATCATGATGGTGAGGTACGTGGAGCTTTAACGATTGAAGGTTTAAAAGGTACTCTACTATATAAAGGAAAAGGCGAAGAAAAGTTTAGAGTATTACGAGAGTACAATGCCGAAGAAGCAAATATTGAACCATTGGCATTTGATTTCGATAATAAAAGGTTGTTCGTCGCTTCTGATTTAGGTCGTGATACCAAAGCTGTTTTTTATTTCGATCCAGAAACGAATAAGTTAGGCGAACAAATTTTTGCCCATGATAACGTTGATGTTACATCGCTTAGCTTTTCGAGAAAGCGTAAAAAACTTACTTCAATTAGTTTTTATGACAAATACCCTGAAGAAGTATACTTCGATGAACAGACTGCAAAAATGATGACCTCATTAAAGCAGACATTTCCCGATAAAGTTGTGACAATCACCAGTCGCTCTGATGATGAAGTGCTCAATATTGTCTATGCAGCGAGTGACACTGATCCCGGCCAATATTATTTATTCAATAAAAATGACAATAGCTTAAAAGCATTATTAAGCCCAATGTCATGGATAGATCCTAAAGCGATGTCGCCGATGCAGCCTATCGAATTCAAAAGTAGAGATGGTTTAACATTAAATGGTTATATCACAATTCCTAAAAACTCGTCGGGTAAACAGCTACCTCTTATCGTAAATCCACATGGTGGTCCCTTTGGAATTCGAGATTATTGGGGATTCAATCCTGAAGCCCAGTTTTTTGCAAGTAGAGGCTATGCCACAGTCCAGGTTAACTTTAGGGGGTCTGGCGGTTATGGTCGCAAATTCCAGCAAGCGGGCTATGGTGGTAAATGGGGCGCTGAAATGCAAAATGATATTACAGATACCGTTAAATATTTGGTTTCAGAAGGTATCGCAGATGCGAATAAGGTCTGTATTTATGGCGCGAGTTACGGTGGCTATGCCACAGTAGCAGGCCTTGCGTTTACACCTGAACTTTATAAATGCGGAATAGATTACGTTGGCGTAACAGATGTGTCTTTATTATTTGATACATTACCAAAGCATTGGGAGTCACAACGTGAAGTGCTTGAAATGCAGATTGGTGATCCATCTGATGAAGCCCTAATGAAACGAATGTCACCGTTGCAACATGTTGATAAAATTAAAGCGCCACTAATGATAGTGCAAGGTGCGAAAGACCCGCGCGTAGTTAAGCAACACGCAACTGATTTACGCGATGCACTGGCAAAAAAAGGAGTAATTTTGTCAGATGATGAATGGATAATGAAAGAAAATGAAGGTCATGGCTTTCAAAAGCAAGAAAATAAAGTTGAGCTTTACACAAAAATGGAAAAGTTTTTGGCTAGATATTTGAAATAATAAATTATCAAAAAAAATATAAAAAACCCAGAAATTAAGGCTCGAACCTTGTTCTGGGTTTTTTATTGTTTCGAATATATAAACTAATGTGAAATATATGTAATCAAATTTTTCTTTAATCTTATATACACTTGAAACTTAAAATTTACATTGAAAAACAATGGTTAAAAAACTGTTGACCAAAAGTTGTCCCTAATATTAGTATTTAATTCCCTTATGGGGTACTAGTACCTTTTTAAGGGGTAAAATAAATTAATAAAGTCATAACATGGATATGACCAGGGAGAATCAAATGTTAAATAATCAAGTTTCAAAAGCAGTTCGCTTAGCGATTGCTTTTGGTGCAGCGTCAACTGCTGCATTTTCAGCTTCGTCTTTTGCTGCTGAAGAAGAAGGTGTAGAAAAAGTTGAGCGAATCGAAGTTACAGGTTCACGTATTAAACGAACTGACATTGAGGGTGCAAACCCTGTTGTTGTAATCGACCGTGCATCTTTAGATAATTCAGGTCAATTAAGTGTTGCAGACGTATTAAACCGTTCAACATTTAACTCATTTGGTTCGATTCAACCATCATCAGGTAGTACTGCGCAAAGTCAGGCAACAGTTAACTTACGTGGTTTAGGTTCTTCAAGAACACTTGTTTTAATTAACGGTAAGAAAATGCCAGGTTCACCTGTTATGGGTGGTGGTGCAGCTGACTTAAATACCATTCCTTTTGCTGCTGTAGAGCGCATTGAAGTTATGGGTGATGGCGCATCTGCGGTATATGGTTCTGATGCGATCGCCGGTGTAGTTAACATTATTTTAAGAAAAGATTTTGAAGGTGTTCAAGTTCAGGGTCGTATGGGCACTCCGAGCCGTGATGGCGGTGGTGATGAGTCATCATTCTCAATTATCACAGGCCTTAAATCAGAAAACTCTAACCTAGTATTCAGCTATGAGCATGATGAGCGTGATATTATTTTTGCTCGTGATCGTTGGTTCTCACGTGCAACAGACGATGGCTCAGGTACATTCGCTGGTACAACAGGTCAAAGCTGGTATGGCCGTAACATTCTAGATATGCAAACATTTGAGTTTAACCCAATGATCACTGGTCAAGACTGTTCGCAGTACGGTGATTCATTTGCTTATCATAATGATGCACCAGATTTCCCTGCTGACGACGGCTGTCACTATGATTATACTGCTGTTGCTGCTGACGCTGCTTCAACGAAGCGTGACTCAGTATTTGTTAACTTTGATTATGACATCAATGATGATTTAATCTTTAACTTCCGTTCATTACATTCGCGTAATGAAAGCTTTGGTCGTTTCGCACCTGCAGCAGGCTGGTTTACATTCCCTATTGCGCTTGCTGAAGACACAGAAAAAGGCTTAATGGCTGTTAATGAAGGCGACCGTGGTTATTACCGCTTTAATAACGTAGGTACTTCACGTGACACTTGGCAAGTTAGCAACATGGCTGATTGGAGTGCATCTCTAAATGGTATGGGTGAAGTGTTTGATTGGCATGTAGATGCACACTACAACCGTTATGAAATGAACGAGTGGGGTCAAGGCTATGTTCATCGCCCAAGCGTAGAAAATGCGATCATTGATGGTTGGGATCCACGTGACCCAGATCAATCAGCGTATGCTACTCAATTAGCTAATATCGCCGCAAATAGTAACCGTCGTTCTGGTAGTACATTACGTGAAGTAACTGCAGGCGTAAGCTTTAATGAGTTAGCTACTTTACCTGCAGGTGAACTAGGCCTATATGTTGGTGCTAGCTACCGTGAAACTGATTACTTTGACCAAGCGGAAGCTCAAAACGAAGCGAAAAACATCATTGGTACTGCTGGTGGTTCAGCGGCAGGTGACCGTACAGAATCAGCTGTTTTTGCTGAAATGTTAATCCCTGTAGTAGACACATTAGAGTTAAACTTAGCTGCTCGATATGATGATTACAGCGATGTAGGTTCATCATTTGTTCCTAAAGTTTCACTTAAATACCAGCCATTTGATGAGTTAGTTTTACGTGCTGCTTGGGGTGAAGGTTTCCGTGCTCCAACGTTGGAAGATCTATATAAAGCACCACAAGAGTCAGCTTCATCAGCTAAAGATGTTGTGGTATGTACATCAGCAGGTACATCACGCTCTGATTGTCGTACACAACAACATACAACTTACTTCATCGGTACTGATTCATTAAAACCTGAAGAATCAGAAAGTGTAAGTTTCGGTATGGTTTATAACATCACTGATAATATCGATATGTCAGTTGATTACTATGATATCGAAATCACTAACCAAGTTAGCTCGTTATCTACACAAGACGTATTTGACCTTGAGTTAGCTGGTCTTCTAGGTGACCCTGAAGATCCAAATGATAACGCTGCTGGTTATGACCAAGTATCTGTAGACCGTGGTGGTAATCCAACGGGTCGTTCGTTACTTGTTACTGCACCAATGGCTAACATTCCTGGTTTCTCTACAGATGGCTTAGATTTCAAACTTAACGCAGTATTTGACTTAGGTGGCGCAGGTCTACTTCGCTCTAAGTTTGCTTGGTCAGAAGTACTTAGCTATGAAGAGCCAGATATCATTGGTTACCCTAACGTTGATAAAATTGGCCGTGCTGGTTTACCAGAAAGAAGAATCAGCTGGGGCTTAACATGGGATATCGAAGCTCACATGTTAAACGTAAACTGGAACCACATTGCTTCTACAGCTGAAGAAACTGAAGATGCAAATGATGAAGGTACTAAGTTCAAAGCAGTTGGTGAGTTATCTTCGTATAACATTATCGATATTAACTATACTTACGCAACGCCTTGGAATCTTGATCTAACACTAGGTGTTAATAACTTAGCTGATAAAGATCCAGTATTGAACTCTGAATTAGACTACGACGACACTCTTTATAGTCAAGTTGGTCGTCTGTACTATGCAGGTTTCAAATTTAAGTTCTAAACGAACGATTTAAATACTTGTATATTAAAACCCTGCACTTGCAGGGTTTTTTATTTTATAAACAAATTCACTACAGGTTTTACAGTTATAAAATAATTAATTTTTAAGGCTTAATTATTTACTTAAGCTCTTGCTCAAGATTTATGTGCAGTTGTTTAAATCAATTTATGCTCTTATACTTAAAAAACCTTAATAAAAGCGATGTTTAAGTTGAGTTATTTCCATAAAATCATAGTGTTGTTTTTGACGCTGTGTCTTTCATTCGATGTGTTAGCCACACAACTCAAAGCGGGTATCGTTAACTATAATTTTTTTCCTTACCATACCCGGGATGCTGATGGGCAGTTTTCGTGTGTTATTGTTGGTTATAGTAATGAAATCGCTCGCTTGGCTGAAGCCGATCTTGAATATCGTGTTTACGACAGTTTAGATGAGTTGTTAGATGCGCTTAAAGTTGGTGAGATCGATTTTGCTGTAGGCCTAAATAAAACCGCACAACGCAAAAAGCATTATTTATTTTCAACACCCTTCATGGAAGCGCCAAGAGGTATTGTCGCAAATCAGTCTATCGCAAATGATGCTTTGAAAAACTTAGCAAGCTTACGTTGGGTGTGCATTACGGGTAGTTCACATTGTGAATATTTAGTTGAAAATGGCGCGCTATTTATCAATCGTTTTATAAAACCCGAAGACGCCTTTAAAAAAGTAGCAGATGGCTCGTTTGATGCTTTTATGGGGGATTACTCGGTTTTATCCCACCAACTAAAAAATCGCTCTCAAGAAAACCTAAAAGTTGTGAGCCCAGTTTGGTTATCGAGCGAAACCTTGCATGTAATGTTTAATAAAAATAAAACAGCATTACGCAATCAGGTTAACTCGGTATTAGCCGCTATTTCACCAACCACGAGACAATTATGGGAAAGTTCTGCTAGTGAAGAATATTTAGCCGCTAAAGCGTATAGTCAATTTAAGCGTGACTTTAACCGTATTGATAAAAAAGAAGAAAATAATTACTTACTGACATTCTCTTTTGTCGATGGTTTATATCCAATTCATGCGACAAGTAATTTAGGGGAAGCTAATGGCTATTTAAACGATACTCTTGAGCTTTTAGCGCAGCGCAGTGACTTTCAGTTTAAGTATATACCTGCGGCTAATTCGAAAGAGTTGGAACGACTATTTTTAGCCAATAAAATTGATTTAATTCCGACCATGAACCCTACTAAAATTGATGAGGGTGTGTTGATAGCACTGCCTGCTCACTACAGTTTAGAGATGGTGTTAATCTCTAAACGAGCAAGCCAAACTAAACGAATTGGTTATTTAGAAGCGTTTGCTGACCCTAAGCAAAAGCTTGTAACGAATGAACTCGTTGAAACGGTATCATTTGACTCAATTAAAACGCTATTTTATGCACTGAGAAATGACAACATTGATGCTGTGATATTGCCGCAAAGTATTGCGGCATACCAGTTAAACCAATTCTATATTGGTGAGTTTTATATTAATCCAAAATACCGTTATACCCAGCCTATTTATTTTTTAGTGAATAAGCACTTTTCAGAGTTTGCGACTTTGCTAGACAGTTTATTTAAAACACTGACCAGCAACGATTTTAGCCATGTTGTGAACCGTCATGGCATTTTTAGTATTGAACGTGGCTACGACCGTAAAACAGTGAATACCACGGCAATTCTTATTTTAATTTTAATCGCTGTGTCGGTGATTTATTTTATTAGCTGGCGGTTAACTATTAATCGCGAAATTGCAAAGCGTAAAGAAGCTGAAGAAGTGGCATTGATTAAGCTTAACTTTACCCAAAAACTCATTGATGACTTACCCACTATGGTGGTGATTCAAGATCAGCATCAAAAACGCGTTATGTGGAATCGTGCCTACAAAGAAAATTTTGCTCACTTATGGGATGAAAATAACCAATATCTGCGCGGCGACATTAAAGTTGTAAAAAAACTAATTTCACAAAATGAACAAAGTTTAAATTCAGGCAAAGTCATTAATCAACATATTAATTACACTAACAAATCTGGCAAAGAACTGGAGCTGCTTTACACTAAAAAGCCGTATGTGGGGTTAGATGGTGAACTAGCAGGCATCATGACAGTGCTTACTGATGTTACTGAGCACCGCCATTTACAACGTGAGAATCAGTCAGTTCAACAGCTTCTACAAACCATCACAGATACCATACCCGGCGGCGTATTCCAGTATGAGTATTATGACAATGGTGAGGGGTGTTATACCTATATAAGTAAGGGCGCGCAGAGCTTATTAGGTGTCACTTCACGAATGATTAACCAGCGCGGTATGACGGGATGTATCTCGCCATTTATTGTTGATGAAGACCGCGTGCAAATCGCCAAGAGTTTTAAAGCAGCGACAAAATTTAACAAACTGATTGATATTGAGTTTCGGATAAATAATCTCGGCCAGCAAATTTGGTGTCGTTATATTGCTAATGCTGAAATTAATAAACGAGACGATAAGCAAGGTGTGCGTTGGAATGGGATCTTGCTGGACATCAGCTTACTTAAACGTCAACAAGCAGACTTAAGTAAAGCTACTCAGCTTGCACATCAAGCTGATCTAGCAAAAAGCCGCTTTATTGCCACTATGAGTCATGAATTAAGAACGCCAATGTCTGGGGTAAATGGCTTTATAGAGTTGTTAAAATCATCACCGCTTGATGAAGAGCAGCATTACCTCGTTGAGCACATTGACAGCTCTGTAACCAAGCTTCGCACATTAGTGGATGATATTTTATATTTTGCTAACACCACTACAGGCAATATTGAAGTTGAATTACGTGAGGTCGACCTAGAAGCACATTTATGTCGTGTTTTGCGTGCCCATGAATATCTAGCTAAGCAAAAAGGGCTTGAGTTTAACGTGATATGGCGCACAGCTGCTTATACCTTAGCTTCTGTTGACATAAGCCACTTGATGCAGGTTCTCTCTAATGTTTTAAATAACGCTGTGAAGTTTACTGAAAATGGTTCAATAAGCTGCGATGTGTTATTTGAGAAGCAGTCTTTAAAAATTGAAATATCAGATACAGGTAAAGGTATGACGGCTGAGCAGTTGGCGCATACATTTACCCCTTTTGAGCAAGCTGACAACTCAATTCAACGTCGCCATGGAGGTACAGGCTTAGGCTTGAGCTTGGCAAAGCAACTTGTTGAAGCAATGCAAGGTGAAATATCCATTTCAAGTACTTTTGGTAAAGGTACCAATGTTTACATTGCTGTGCCACTTAAAAGCGTTAGCAAACAAAAACTGCAGGCTGTATCAGTGAATTGGGCTGTGTGTTCTCAAGACCATCAGTTATTAAATAATCTAGCTAATATTGGGGTAAAGCATCATCAATTAAGTTGGCCAATAGATATAGAGGCATTTACACAGGAAGATAATATTCTTATTGATGAAAGCTATATTAAAACGTTGTGGGGCGCTAACTGGCTGCAATCAATCAGTACTGCAACCAACAACTACATCTTAGTCGCAAGTGCAAAAAAAGAGCATAGGCCGGCTAATTGTAGCTGTCATATTTTACCTATAGAGCCATTATATCCAGATACTCTAAGAGAGCTTTTAGATAATGTACATACCAGCAATGATGAGGGGGTGGCTGCGCAAAATGCTCAGTTACATGGGCAAATATTAATTGCTGAAGATAATAAAACAAATCAATTATTACTCGAAAAACAATGCCAGAAGCTTGGTATCAAAGCAGTGATGGTTGATGATGGTATTGCTGCACTCAGAGCACTTGAAACAGGACAGTTTGATTTATTACTAACCGATTGTCATATGCCTGACTTAGATGGGTTTAAATTAACGGAGCAATTACGTAATCAAGAAAAATTTAAACATTTGCCAATTATTGGCTTTACCGCTGATGATTCAAAAGAATGTTTTAACAAAGCATTAAAGTCAGGAATGAATAGTGTTTTATTTAAGCCTTATAAACTTAATGAATTATATAATCGTCTAGCTGAGTTTATAGATTTAAGCTCTAATGATTTGCCTAATAGCAGTGAAGGCGTTGATATCAGTTTACAAGGTATAAAAGATAAGCAGCATTGGTTAACTGTTTTTGGTAATGAGAGTGATGCAAAAATGCTTGCCGACGTATTTATTAACAGTTTGCAAAATGATTTAAATACTCTACAAGAGCACTTGGAAGCTCAAAATTTAGAAAAGGTTTCTGCTGCAATACATAAGCTTAAAGGCGCAATTGTCATGCTACAATATCCTCCTTTATCAGAACTTATTGTGACAACGGAAAGTAGCTTTAATCAGCAGCAAGACACATTAATTGTTGAGAAATTAATTGCTGAGTTAAGTGATGTCATAGATAAAATTAAGCTATGGCTATAATGAAAAAATAGGATAAATAATAAACATAGAATAGATTATTTCATTAAATCCACATATACTAGTTGGTGTTGAACATTTAACTAACTTTTAATTATTAAGCGAGCTCTCAATGAAAGAAATCCGATCTTTTGTGAAATCTGCGTCATTATCTGAATTAGAAAAAGCAAAACAGCTAATTGACACAGCAATCGAGAAATATACTCAACAGCAAGAAGCTAAAAAAGAAGTACTCGATTTACTAAAAGAAAAAGGACTTACATTAGAAGATCTACAGGATGTAGCAACAACAGATAAACGTACTAAGGTTAAACCAAAGTACCGCATCGAATTTAATGGCGAAATTGTTGAGTGGACAGGCCGTGGCAAACGTCCTAAAGCATTCCAAGGTGTCGATTTAACAAAACACCTCGCTTAATTTTTGCTTTAAAGAATATCAAGGGAAGCGTATGCTTCCCTTTTTTATGTCGATTATAGTCCGATAACATGAAGTACGTACTCAGACCCTACCAACAAGAGGCCGTAGCACGCACGGTTGCTCACTTTCGACAAACAGATGACGCCGCATTGATTGTTTTACCAACAGGGGCTGGAAAAAGCCTTGTTATTGCTGAACTTGCGCGCATTGCTAAACAAAAGATTATGGTGCTCGCGCATGTTAAAGAGTTAGTAGAGCAAAACGCCGAGAAATATATTAGCTTTGGTTTTAAGGCGAGTATTTTTTCTGCGGGGTTAAAGCAAAAGTCTTTAACAGAGCAAGTCACCTTTGCGAGTGTGCAATCACTGGCACGCAATACAGAAAAGCTCACTGATGCTTACTCTTTGTTGATCATTGATGAATGCCACCGTGTAAGCGGTGATGAACAAAGCCAGTACGGGCTGGTGATAGCGAGTCTAAAAAAACAAAATCCCAATCTTAAAGTACTTGGCTTAACCGCAACACCATTTCGTATGGGGATGGGCTGGGTTTACCATCATCACTATCATGGTTTTGTTAGAGGTGATAAAGATGCACCGTTTAAAAAGTGTATTTTTGAGTTACCACTGCGCTATATGATCAAGAACGGCTATTTAACGCCGCCCCATGAAGTCGATGCAGCCATTAGCCATTATGACTTTTCATCATTACCGAGTGATTCATTTGGTCGGTATAGTATTGAGAATATGAATGCGTTATTGAAAGATAATACACGCGCAACAAAAGCGATTATCAAGCAAGTTATAGAATACAGTGAACAGCGTCATGGCGTGATGATCTTCGCAGCAACCGTAATGCATGCCAAAGAAATTACCAGTTACTTACCTGAGGATAGTACGGCACTTATCACGGGTGATACTGATAATAACGAGCGTGACCGAATTATTAATCAATTTAAAGCAAAACAAATAAAATATTTAGTAAATGTATCCGTACTCACGACGGGTTTTGATGCGCCTCATGTCGATTATATTGCGATTTTACGTCCCACCGAGTCGGTCAGTTTATATCAACAGATTGTTGGTCGAGGCCTTCGTTTAAGCGAAGGAAAAAAAGACTGCTTAGTGATTGATTATGCAGGTAACGGCTTTGATTTGTTTTACCCTGAGGTCGGCAGTAAAAAAGCGCAAAGTGATAATGAGCCTGTTCAAGTGCTGTGTCCAGGCTGTGGATTTGCGAATATTTTTTGGGGTAAAACAGACAGCGAAGGCAAAGTGGTTGAGCATTTTGGTAGGCGCTGCCAAGGCTTGCTGGACGATGGTGAAGAACAAGTACAGTGCGATTATCGTTTTCGGTTTAAAGAATGTGAGCAGTGTGGTGAACAAAATGATATTGCTGCAAGGCAGTGTCAGTCCTGTGGTGCCATGATGGCAGACCCTGATGATAAACTACGAGAAGCACTAAATTTAAAAGATGCCTTGGTATTAAGGTGTAGTGGTTTGTCAGCTCAGGTGCTCGCAAAAGGGTTACTTAAAATTAGCTATTATGATGAAGATGGAGCCAGTTGTGATGAGGTATTTAACTTAGCAAATGACACCGGACGATTTATTTTTAATAAGCAGTTTGGTAAGCGAGCAGCACCAGGTTTTACCCCAATGGATTGGCAAAACGCGGAGCAAGTTGTCAATTTACAACAGCAGCTACTGGCACCCGATTTTGTGATTGCGCGTAAAAATAAAAAATACGGTTGGAAAGTGGCTGAAAAGCTATTTGATTATCAGGGCAATTTTCGTAAGGCGAATCAATTAAATTGATCCCCTTACGAGATTGTGGGAATGGCTTATTCTTCTTCGGCCATCAACCCCCAACCATCGCCATAACCATTATGGCTATTAGCAATGCTTTCTAAGTATTGTTCTGTTTGGCTAAGTAAGGTGTGATCTGGCACCATCTTCACACGAGTAATTACTTCCCACACCCCTGTATCTGGGCATTTGGCTAACTCTGTTGAAGGGGCAAGTTCATCACTTGTAATGGCTTCAGCAAATTTTTCTGCTTCAGGCTTTTGTTCAAAAAGAATATAGAAATCGATAGTTTGCATACTGGTTAAATCGACACCAGCGTCAGCAATTTCAGCTAATAATTGACCGTTTTCGTCATCAGGGAAGTGCATTTAGTCGCTCATTCATTATAAATCTAGGTATTATCCGCTATTGTAGCGAAAATAATTGTTTAACGCGTACTAATTTTAACATTTCAATTATGTCAGTGGCTATTGCACTGTGCTAGTATCTTTTTGTACTCATTTTAGATTATGACTCTTCCAAAAAAGTAAGGATATTTTTTGTATACTCGGCATTTCTTTTTTGTCTTTGTGTTTATCTGCTTTTCATACAGCCAGCACGCAATTAGTGCCTCAACTGTTATTAAAGATTATAAAATTCAAGGGATCAGTGATGATCTCGAAAAAAACGTTGAGCTTTACATTAAGCAACTTGTCGATGAAAAAACTTCTAAGGCATTAAGGCGTCACGCTAAAAGCCAAGTTGAAATGAGTTTAAAGGCGCTTGGTTATTATAAGCCGATAATCAAAATTAGTTTCGATGATGCTCAGCAGCTTTTAATTGTTGATGTTCAACGTGGTCCTGCTACCCGTATTGCAGATATTAACGTGACTATCACGGGTGCCGGTAAAGATGACGCTGAATTTATGTCTGCCGTCAACAGTATCAAAATCAAACAAGGTGACTTTTTAAATCACGGTAAATATGAGGCCGCAAGAAAACGTATTGAAAGCGAACTATTAGACTTAGGCTATTTTGATGCAAAATGGCATGAGCATAAATTGGCAGTTTCGCTAAAAAATAATAGCGCAAAAGTCATTTTCAATGTCGATACTGGGCCCCGTTATCAGTTTGGTGACATCACAATTGGTAGTGAGACTCCAGCCGAAAAATACATTCGTTCGCTGGCTGAATTTAAACAAGGTCAGCCTTATAAAGCGACCGAGGTTTCTGATTACAACTTAGCACTGTCGAGTACCCCTTACTTTGCGAGTGTTCGTGTGTATGCAGATATTGCAAAACGTAAAAATAACCAAGTGCCTGTCAACGTTGATGTATTACACAAACCTGCCAATAGTTATGAAGTGGGTGGCGGTTATAGCACTGACCTTGGACCAAAAGTCCGTTTCAAATGGACCAAGCCTTGGATCACTGAAGATGGTCACTATTTAGAAAGTAACCTTAATGTATCTGAGCGCCAGCAAGATATTTCACTTGGCTATACGGTGCCAGTTGACGACCCTAATGATGATCTTTGGCGCTTTTCTGTGGGTTACAAGCTCGAAGATGAATTAACCAATGATTTATACAGCCGTATATTCACGGGGCAGCTTCAGCGGCAGTGGCTCACTGATGACGATTGGGTACGTACTGCTTTTTTAAGACGCGATTACGAGACCTATCGAATAGGGGATGAAGAACAAAGCGCAAAAATGCTGATGCCTGGTATTAGTTATGCCAAAAAAGACACCGAGGGGGGCACAACGCCTTATGAAGGCTATCAATGGATGATGTCAGTAGAGTTTG
This sequence comes from Pseudoalteromonas sp. CH_XMU1449-3, assembly GCF_037027245.1. Lineage (NCBI taxonomy): Bacteria > Pseudomonadati > Pseudomonadota > Gammaproteobacteria > Alteromonadales > Pseudoalteromonadaceae > Pseudoalteromonas > Pseudoalteromonas sp. CH_XMU1449-3. The sequence continues at coordinate 19,857 of NZ_JAYMDY010000016.1, read as the reverse complement.
GTTTAAAAGATATGATGTCTTCAACCAATATTTTGCGCTTACAACTGCAAAATGCCTGGTTAACTACTTTTGCAGAACGCCATATGCTGTTTTTAAGAGCCAATCTAGGTGCCATGTTGGTCGATAATATAAATGATGTGCCGTTATCACTGCGTTTTTATGCCGGTGGTGATCAGAGTGTACGTGGTTTTGCCTATGAATCTATCTCCCCTGAAGATGGGGAAGGGCGCCTAATTGGTGGTAAATATTTAATGAGTGGCACTGTTGAATATAACTATCAATTTGCTGAACATTGGCGCGCAGCCTTATTTGTCGATAGTGGTACTGCGACTAATGATTTTAGTGATCGCGTCGAAGTTGGTGCCGGTTTTGGTTTTCGCTATTTAACACCGGTTGGCCCTGTACGTATCGACCATGCTTGGGGTTTAACAAAAGAAAGCAAAAGTACCCGATTAAGTATTACCATAGGGCCTGAAATCTAATGAAGATGTTAAAAAAGATAACCAAGGTTCTATCAATCACGTTGGCAAGTCTGCTAGTTATTGTGTTTTGTTTGCTATTCACCGCGCCCGGTAATCACTTTATTGCATACACAGCGAATAAGTTAGTTGATGGTTTAAAAATCAACCTGCCATCTGGGCGTTTTTTATATAACGATGCGTTTGATGTTCACTTTGAAAATCAAGGTATCAAGCTTGATGCAAAGCAGCTAAAAATTGATTTATTCTGGTGGCGTTGTGATGGTATCTGCCTAGATAATTTAAGCGCCCAGTCGATTGATCTAAGCATTAAAAGCCAAGCTGTAGCAACTGAGCAGAGCACTGAAGCAGAGCCTGAAGCTGAGCAAGCTGGTCAAATCAACTTACCAATGAAAGTTGCTGTTAAGCGAGTTGCAATTAATCGCTTTAATCTTGCGCATCCGAGTGCCGATGTAACAGTCAACAAATTAAACTTAAGTGGTCGCGGCGAAGAATCGGATATTACAGTGGATACACTGACCATTGCTGATGTTGCTGTGATGCTACACGAAGCAAAAGAGCAGCCTAAATCAACCCCATTAACTGAGCTGCCAGCATTACCAGCAATTGATATTAAGCTACCGATTAATATTGAGTTAAAGCAATTTCAAATCAGTAAAGTTGCTGTTACCCCTTATGGTGCTAAAGAGGCTCAGCTAGTCGAAAATATCGAATTAGTTGCGTCTGCTAAGGGGAGCGATATTAATCTTGAAAAGCTTGCTGCAAGTTATCAGCAATGGCAATTGCACTCTAATTTAATGGCAGAGCTTTCTGGTGAAAATACAATTGAGGGAGCAGTGTCTGTAAAAAGCACTGAGCATCAAGCGAAGTTATCGCTTTCAGGCCCGCTTGAGGATTTAACGTTAGATTTAGTAACGCAAGGAGCGTACCCAGCAGAGTTAAAAGGGGCTGTTAACCTAAAACAAACAAATTACCCATTTGATTTAACAGGCCAGATAGCAAAGTGGCAAATTACGACAGATACACAACAGCTGCAATTATCGGACTTTGATTTAAAAGCCAAAGGCCATGCCGATGCTTATGCTGTCGATTTGAGCCTAGTAACGCAGTTAGACGCATTACCTGCAATGACTGTGAAATCGCAATTACAAGGTAGTTTAACAAACGCAAAACTTGAGCAGTTAAGCCTTAATGCTAATGACAGTAAAGCAGACATTAACGCATCAGTTGATTGGTCGAACGGGGTAAAAAGCGAGTTTAAAGGGGTTTTAAGCCACTTAAAAGCCCAATACTTAACGGATGCACTAAGCAGTGATTTATCTGGTGAATTTAATGGTTCATTTAATTTACAGGCAGGTGAGTGGCAGCTTGCCTTAGATAACACGCAATTAAATGGTTCAGTTAATGAAGTGCCAGTGACCTTGTTGTCGGATTTTGAACTTGATAGCAGCTTGCATGCGAGTTTTAAAAAACTTGAAGTGAAAAGCGGCAAAAATGAAATTGCGCTATCGGGACAGGTTGATGACGTATGGCGTGTAGACGGTAAATTGCGTTTAGATGCCAGTGGTCAAGATATCTTGCCTATGCAAGGCAAGGGCTTTGCTGATTTGAGCTTACGTGGTGAGCGTCTTGCGCCAACGGTTGATTTAAATCTAGTCCTTAATACATTGAGCTATCAAGATATTCAGGTTGATGGTTTAACATTAAAAGGGCAATTTGATTACGCTGCAGACTGGCAAACGGATGTGTCACTGGTGCTTGATTCTGCATCGATTAGCGAACACAAAATTAATCAAATTGAGTTAGACGCCAGTGGCGATAAAACAGATCATCATTTAACTTTTTTACTCGATGCAGATCAAGGCAAGGCATCATTTGATGTAGACGGTAAATTTAATAAAGAGGCCTGGCAAGGTGCGCTAAGCCAAATTCTTGTTACCGATAATCAGGTGCGCTTTGGCACTGATAAACCGGTTAATATTCAAGTAAATACCAAAACCTTTGACTTTAATGTAGGCGCGCATTGCTGGCAAAGTGATAACTCCAAACTATGCTTTGAGATCTTGCAGCAAACTGAGCAATTAGGCCAGTTAAATGCACAGCTTGCAGCGCTATCTATTGCTGAATTTAAACACTTCTTACCCGATAACTTGAAAGTAACAGGCGATGCAAATGGGGAGTTTGTTGCTAATTGGAATAATGGTGCATTGAAAACGATTCGTGCCAATATCAAAACCAACCAGCTGCAAGCATCTTTAATTGATGACGCAAATGTTTATAAGTTACCGATAGAGGTTTTAGATATCTCGGCAATGAGCGATGCGCAAACGGGTAAACTTAATGCCACTATTGATTCATCTGTATTAGGTAAAGTGACGTCAGAGCTCAACATTGATGATATTCAAAATCAACAGACCTTAGCGGGCGACTTGGTTATTGAGAAAATTGAGTTAACAAACCTACGCCCTTTTATAGCTTCACTTGAGCAATTAACAGGCGACATAAAAGGCCGGTTAGCAATCGCAGGTACTTTAAAAGAGCCATTACTCAATGGTGATTTTGATGTCGAAAAAATCAATCTAGAAGGGGCAACCTTGCCGGTGTCGCTGCAAAACTCTTATGTGAACATTGCCTTTAATAACCAAAGTGCAAAGCTCACTGGCGAGCTCAAAGACACCGAAGGGGGCGCGCTTAATTTATCTGGCGGTGTTGATTGGCAGCAAGATTTACCGGACGTTGACGTGAGATTAAACGGTAAAGAGTTTTTTGTGCGTGCTCAGCAAGATGTCACCTTTAAAGTGTCTCCAGACTTAACTATGTCGTTAAAAAATAATGCGTTTAATCTTGATGGCCAAGTCGTCGTGCCATGGGGACGTATTGCGATTGAAGAGCTACCAGAAGGTGCTGTGCAAGTCAGCGATGATGAAGTCATTGTTGATATTGAGCAGCAACAGTCAGAAAAAGTGCCCTTTGATTATGCTATTAACCTAAAGGTGTTGGTTGAAAATGATGTGCGCGTTGACTCGTTTGGCTTACAGTCAAAAGTTGAAGGTGACATAAACATCAGCATGGACCAAGTTACGCCGATGATAGCAACGGGTGAGTTGAACCTAGTTCAAGGTACCTATCGTGCTTTTGGTCAAGACTTGCAAATTCGTACCGGTCAGGTGGGCTTTAGCGGCTCAATTGATAAACCGTACTTGAACATTAAGGCAATTCGTAATCCAGACAACACCTCGAATGGCGTGATTGCGGGTATTACCTTAACTGGTAATGTTGAACAGCCTTCCTTAAAAGTTTTCTCAGAGCCTGCGATGGACCAAGCCCAAGCATTGGCTTATTTATTAAATGGGCAACCTCTTGATGAAGGAGATAGTTCAACAGATGCGATGCTCACCCAATTATTGCTTGCCCAAGGTGTAAACCGTAGTGAAGGTGTAGTATCTAAAATCGGTGAAAGCTTTGGTTTGTCTGATGTCAGCTTAAGTTCAAGCGGCAGCGGGGATGACACCAAAGTTGAAATATCTGGCTACGTTACACCGGGTATTCAAGTGAAATACAGTGTTGGCATTTTTGATTCACTAAGTGAAGTGGCCGTTCGTTATCAATTGTTGTCGCAATTGTATATTGAGGTCACCAGCGGCCTTTATCAAAATGTTGATATTCTTTATAAATTTGATTGGGACTAATAGCTCTACTTGTGATCAAACATCGCTTTTACTTGCTTATTAGGGCATAAGTTAATAGGCTGAATTGTCAATTACTTAAAAGATAATAACAATGAAATTAAGTCTATTAACTCTGTGTCTTGGCGTAGTTTTAGCTGCACCAATTACTGCAAAAGAAACAAGCCAAAAACGTTCCGCTGGCGAAATCATTAAAACCGCAAGTAGCATTGAGTGGCGAAAAGTCAGTGCCGAAAACGTCATTAAATTAACCTTACCTACGGGTGCTGCTTATATCGAACTAAACGATAAACTAGCGCCCATTCATGCAAATAACATGCGACAGCTTGCCAAAGAAGGGTTTTATCAAGGCCTGAGTATGTATCGCTTTGTTGAAGGATTTGTTGCGCAGGGCGGAGATGCCAGCGAAAGTAAACCTGTTAAAAATGCCAAAAAAGGGTTACCTGCTGAGTTTTATCTACGCACCGAGGCTCCTTTAGCGATTACAGAGCTTAAAGGGCCTGATGGCTATGCCGCTAAAACTGGCTTTTTAAATGGCTTTGCTGTGGCACAAAACCAAAGCCAAACCGAAACATGGCAAGTACATTGCCCAGGAATTTTTGCTATGGCCCGCGGTAATGATATTAATTCCGGTGGTACCGAATTTTATGTCACCATCGGTAATAGCCAGCGCTATTTAGACCGTAATATCACCGTGTTTGGTCGTGTTTTAGAAGGCATGGAGCACTTTAATCTATTGCAACGTAAAGCCACTGAAGGTCAGCCATTTAACCCCATCACAGATATGCAAGTATTAGCAGATATTAAAGATACTGATAACAGTGAATTTCGGGTGATGAAAACAGACTCAAATGCCTTTAAAGACCTCATCGAAGCGCGTAAAAATCGAGTAGAAGCGTGGTTTGTTGAAAGCCCTGATTACATCGATGTTTGTGCAATGCCAATCCCAACCGAGAGGACTATGCCAACTCGCAATAATACTTAATCATTTTGAGGGATTAAATCTGTCGCTAACTGCGTTAAAAATCTCTCATTTAGAACAACTAAATAACGAAATTTTTGCCTTGTTATCAACGAGATTTTATTGCCTCAAAACTGTTCACTTAATTAAGCGAATTGGCATAAATAAAGCCATGACCACCTGATAGATTATTTGATACAATATCAGTCTATTGGTTAAGAAATATAAGGGTATCGGGTGGTTAACCTAGGTCCGCTGTTCGGCGAATTAAAAACGTGTTTACGCAAAGATCAATTCATCTTCAAAAAACGCCTTCATGGCATTAAAAAAATCAACGATGAAACTAAGCAAGCAAACATAGCGCAAAAAATAGCAGAAGATATTAGTCGTTCGCAGCAATTGCGCGAGCAACGTTTGGCTGCCTTGCCTAAAGTGACCTACCCAGAACAACTTCCTGTTAGTCAAAAGAAAGATGACATTAAACAGGCGATCGCCAATAACCAAGTAGTGATCATCGCCGGTGAAACTGGCTCAGGTAAAACGACGCAGATCCCAAAAATGTGTTTAGAGCTTGGCCGCGGTGTTGATGGATACATTGGTCACACCCAGCCTCGCCGACTCGCGGCTCGAAGTGTCGCGAATCGTATTGCAGAAGAAATGCAATGCGAGCTAGGCCAACAAGTGGGTTTTAAAATTCGCTTTAGTGACCAAGTTTCTGACAATAGTTACATTAAATTGATGACAGACGGTATTCTGCTGGCTGAAATTCAACAAGACAGATACCTAAATCAGTACGATACCATCATCATCGATGAAGCCCACGAACGCAGCCTAAATATCGATTTCATCTTAGGCTATTTAAAAAATTTACTGCCAAAACGTCCTGACTTAAAAGTTATTATTACCTCAGCGACGATTGACCCAGAGCGTTTTTCTAAACATTTTGATGATGCACCCATCATCGAAGTATCCGGTCGAACTTTCCCAGTAGAGGTTCGTTATAGACCAACCACTGAAATCAACAAAGATGAGATGGAAGCGGATGGTGACCAATTACAGAGTATTTTTGATGCCGTTGATGAGCTGTGCGATGAAGGCCCTGGCGATATTCTGATTTTTATGAATGGTGAACGAGAAATCCGTGATACCGCCGATGCGTTATCAAAGCGAAACCTCAAAGGCACGGATGTTTTACCGCTATATTCGCGTTTATCAAACGCTGAACAGAACCGAATTTTTGCGCCGCACAGCCGTCGTCATATTATTTTAGCCACCAACGTGGCTGAAACATCACTAACGGTACCGGGTATTCGTTATGTTATTGACCCAGGTACTGCGCGCATCAGCCGTTATAGCTACCGTACTAAGGTACAACGATTACCGATTGAGCCAATTTCACAAGCCAGTGCCAATCAGCGTAAAGGTCGCTGTGGTCGTATCGAAGCGGGTATCTGTATTCGTTTGTATAGCGAAGAAGACTTTAATTCGCGCCCAGAGTTTACTGATCCTGAAATTTTACGCACCAACTTAGCCTCTGTTATTTTGCAAATGCTTGGTTTAGGGCTTGGCGACATGCAGCAGTTCCCGTTCGTGCAAGCGCCAGATAGCCGAAATATCAACGATGGTTTAACGCTACTTGAAGAACTCGAAGCCATTAAGCCAGCTAAACGTCATAAAAAGACTGAGCTTACTAAATCAGGAAGAAGTTTAAGCCGTTTACCGGTTGATCCACGGTTAGCTAAAATGGTGCTGACTGCCGATGGCTTAGGTGCACTGCGTGAAGTGATTATTATTGTTGCGGCATTGTCGATTCAAGACCCAAGAGAGCGACCACAAGAAAAACGCGGTGCAGCGGATGAAAAGCATGGCCGTTTTGATGACCCTGATTCAGATTTTATCGCCTTTTTAAATCTGTGGAATTACCTTGAAGAGCAGCAATCTGAATTGAGCAATAGCCAGTTTAGAAAGTTATGCCAAAAGGACTTTTTAGCCTATATGCGTATTCGCGAATGGCAAGATATTGTTTATCAGCTATCAACGGTATGTAATGAAATGGGCATGAAGGCCACTACAAATGTTGCAGATAGCGAGCGAATTCATCAATCTTTATTAAGCGGTATGTTAAGTCATATTGGTTTTAAAGATGAAAAACAAATTTATAAAGGCGCCCGCAACAGCCAATTCCATATTTTCCCAGGTTCAGGATTATTTAAAAAGAGCCCAAAATGGATTATGTCGGCAGAGCTTGTTGAGACCAGTAAGCTTTATGCGAGGATTAACGCGCGCATAGACTTGAAATGGGTTGAAGGCTTTGCACAGCATTTAGTAAAGCGCAGCTACAGCGAACCGCATTGGGAGAAAAAGCCGGGTGCAGTTATCGCGTTTGAGCAGCAAACCCTGTATGGCCTATTAATTGTTAATAAGCGCCGCTGTGTATACAGCAATATTGATCCAAAAGTAAGTCGCGAGTTGTTTATTCGCACCGCTTTAGTAGAGCAAGAACTGGGTCAAAATGAAGGCTTTTTACAATATAACCAAGAGTTAATTGAAGATATTCAGGTTCTTGAAAATAAATCTCGCCGCCGTGATATTTTAGTTGATGAACAAACCCTATTTGAATTCTACGACAAGAAAATTCCACAAAATGTAAATAATCGTGCCGCGTTTAATAAGTGGTGGAAAGGGCAAAAGCAAAAAGATAAGCGCTTTTTGCACATGTCTCGAGAAGAATTAATGCAGCATGGTGCTGATCATGTCACTGAGTTTGATTACCCAGATACTTGGCAGCAAGAGAACTTATTATTACCACTGGCATATCACTTTGATCCAGGGCAAGCCGTTGATGGTGTTGCGGTACAAATTCCAGTTGCATTGTTAAACCAAGTACAAGAAACCGGTTTTGATTGGCATATTCCTGCATTTAGGCATGAGTTAATTTGTGCGCTTATCAAGTCGCTACCAAAAACAATTCGTCGTAACTTTGTGCCTGCGCCAAATTACGCCGATGCGGTACTTGCTGCAATCGAGCCAATGCAAGGCAACTTAATTGATGCAATTAGCACGCGCTTATTACGTATGACAGGTGTGCGTGTTGAGCCAGATGCATGGGATTTATCAACCCTTGCTCCGCATTTACGCTTACAGTTTGAGGTACGCGATGAACACGATAAGTTACTCGCTCGTGGTTTAAATCTATCTAAGCTAAAAGCCCAGTTACAAGGTAAGGTAACGGATACCTTATCGAAAGTAGCAGACAAGGGCATAGAAAAAGCTGATTTGACCGAGTGGAGTTTTGGTGAGTTACCTAGTTCGTACGTGAAAAAACAAGGTCAATACGAGATTAAGGCGTTTCCAGCGCTTGTGGATAAAAAAGACTCAGCCGCGGTTGAGTTATTTGATAATGAACACAAAGCACAGCAGGCGCACCAACAAGGTTTACGCCGCTTAGTGTTATTAAACGTGCCATCACCGATTAAGTATTTACAACAAAACTTACCAAACAAATCTAAATTAGGTTTGTACTTTAATCCGTTTGGTAAGGTCAATGACTTAATTGATGACTGTATCGCTGCAGCCGTTGATAGCCTGTTAACTAAATACGGCAACATTCGCACTGCAGATGCATTTGAAAAAGCGAAAGAGCAAATTCGCGGTGAGCTTGGTGATACGGTTGTTGAGATCGCTACCCAAGTAGAGCAAGTGTTGAGTATTGCTCATGGCTTAAATAAACGTATGAAAGGACGCGTTGATTTAACCATGATCACGGCGCACGGTGATATTAAATCACAGTTACAAAACTTAGTGTTCAAAGGCTTTGTAAGCCAACACGGCGCAGTAAAAATGACAGATTTAATACGTTACTTAAAAGCCATTGAACGCCGCTTAGAAAAGCTACCTGTTGATCCTAATCGTGATAGGTTGTGTGTGCTTGAGCTTGATAAAGTAGCTGAGCAATATCAAAAATTAGCGAGCAAAATCCCTAAGGGAATGCCAATTCCTGAAGAGATCAGTGCGATATTTTGGATGCAACAAGAGTTACGTGTTTCTTTATTTGCACAAACACTAGGGACGCCTTATCCTGTATCTGCTAAACGTGTTTTAAACGCAATTAAAGAATGTGAGTTATAATACTAAGGAATGAGGTTAGCGCCTCCTTGCTTTAAGTTATAAACACAGATGCTAAAAGGAGATTATGTGGGCATTGAAAAGGAAAGACCTATCTCAGTTTCTGAGCGTACGGTAAATCGGCCGCGACCAACTATTTTGGTCGTCGATGATGAATATTTTAATTTTGAAATGCTCAAAGCAAGCCTTGGGAATGAGTTTTCGTTAAGCTATGCAAACTCAGGCACATCGTGTTTAACATCGGCTATTGCTGAGCCGCCGGATGCTATACTACTCGATGTGTGTATGCCGGGCTTAGATGGTTATGATACCTGCCGATTACTAAAAAACACCCCAGAAACAGAGCAAATTCCTGTTGTCATGGTGTCTGGCCTTGAAACCGAGCTTGAACAAAAAGCAGGGTTTGATGCCGGGTGTGACGCCTATGTAGTGAAGCCTTTTTCTGTTAAAACATTAATAGAGAAAATAAAAACACTGGTATAGGAGGCCATATGTTTCATGAGGAGAAACGCGACTTTCGCCGCATGCAAATTCATACACCTGCAAAACTAATCCCATTAGATGTTGTTAATGGCGAAGAAATTCAGGCTATGTGTACTGATTTAAGTGCAACAGGGCTGGCAATTCACCTTGATGAAGTTTTAGAAATAGGCAGTCTGTATCGGGTGTTAATTGCTTCGACTAGCACGGCGATTACTTCATTTGATGCAACAGCCCGTGTGATACGAGCAACCAAGGAGCAAGATGGCTCCTTGAGTGCCGGTTTAGAAATTGTAAATTTTAACTAGTAAACTTTACAGATCAGGCCTTTAAGATAAAAGCCTTCTGGGTAGCTGCCAGCAATCGGGTGGTCGGCAGCTTGGTTTAATCGTTCCATGATCAACAAGTCTTTACCTGCATCAAGGGCTGCATCCGCAACCACTTTTTGAAATAAATTTTGTTCCATTAATCCAGAGCACGAGAAGGTAAGTAAAGTGCCACCTGGTTTTAAGATTTGCATCGCAATCATATTAATATCTTTATAACCACGGCAAGCACCGGTTAATTGCGCTTTGTTGTCAGCAAATTTTGGTGGATCCATAACGATAGTATCAAATTGCACACCTTCATCACGGTATTGGCGCAATAACTTAAAAACATCTTGTTTCACAAAATCAACTTTAGACAAATCAAGGTTGTTATGCTCAACGTTACGCTTAGCCGTATCAAGTGCTGGCTGCGATACATCGACGTTAGTAACGTGTTTACAACCGCCACGCAAAGCATAAAGCGAGAAAGTACCTGTGTAGCTAAAGCAGTTTAATACTGTTTTGTCTTTAACAAAGCGCTCAAGGGCTGCACGGCTATCACGTTGGTCTAAGTAAAAGCCAGTTTTGTGGCCTTCAAGAATGTCTACCTCGAGTTTTAAGCCATTTTCTTCAATGATGACTGGCTCAGTTGGTTCCTTGCCCCAAAGTAGGCCCTTGATTGGCTCAAGGCCTTCTTTGGTGCGAACATCAACATCTGAACGTTCATAAATATCGCAGCCTGGGAAAATAGTCATTAGTGCAGCAACAATTTCACCTTTATGACGCTCTGCACCGGCACTAAGCAGTTGGCACACCAATACATTATCAAATTTATCGATAGTGATGCCTGGCAAGTAGTCAGATTCTGCAGCGCTTAAACGAAAACCTGTTAAGCCGCCTTCGCTGATCACCTGTTCGCGCGCATCATAGGCTCGACGCAAACGCTTTTCAAAAAATGCTTGGTCAATTACTTCGTTTTGATCGAAGCTCCATACGCGAGCACGAATTTGCGATTGCGGGCTGTAAGCTGCAATCGCTAAAAACTTACCGTCATTGTCATAGATAGTGACAGTGTCACCTAGTCCTGGCTTACCTTTTACTTTTTTAATGGCTTTAGAGAACACCCATGGGTGTTTTCTTTTTAATGATTTTTCTCGTCCAGCTTGCAGGTAAATAGCAGATGACATAGGGATTCTCGCGTCAAACAAAAGGGGGCATAGTTTAATGAAGCACTGGCAAACATACAATGAATGTTTTGAACAAATCCAGTAAGCACGCTAAAGTAAGCATAATTTCAATCAGTTAATGGTGATAGCCAGTATATGCAGCCAGAAATAGACTTTGCAGCGTTAGAAACTCAGTGTCGAGACTTTATTTTGTCTTTACTCCATGCCGATGTCGCACACGATATTAGTCATATTGAGCGAGTAGTGAGGGTTGCAAAACAATTATGTATCGCCGAGCAGGCAGAAATGGCTGTGGTGTTACCCGCAGCTTGGTTACATGATTGTGTTGCGGTTGCTAAAAACCACCCAGACAGGGCAAAAGCATCAACCATGGCCGCAGACAAGGCGTTAAGTTTTTTAGCCTCAATTAATTATCCTGAGCAGTATTTTAGTGCTATTCATCATGCTATTGCGGCACATAGCTTTAGTGCCAATATCAAAGTCCAAAGTGTTGAAGCGCAAATTGTGCAAGACGCTGATCGAATGGATGCATTAGGTGCAATTGGTGTGAGTCGTTGCATGAAAGTAGGGGGCTCAATTGGTCGCTATCTGTATCATAAAGACGACCCATTTTGCTTAAACCGCGAACCTGACGATACAAAATACACCCTAGATCATTTCTTCATTAAGCTGTTACACATTAGCGAGAGTATGAACACGCCATCAGCAAAAGATGAAGCCAAAAGACGTACAGCTTACATGCTCGAATTTTTAGAGCAGTTAAAAACCGAAATTGGTGAGTAACATGGCTATTCCATCTTTATGTGGTGTTGATCATTGCCACTTAAATGTTGATGATTTATCGGCTGCGCTAAAGTGGTATCAGCAAATACTTGGTTTTAATGTGGTACCAGAACTCGCATTTTGGGATGAAGGGAAAGGGCCTTTAACCTTAGAAGACCAAGCAAAGACAATTCGTTTAGCACTCTTTGAAGCAGACGGTAGAAGCAAAGGAATTGCCTTTGGTGCAAATGCAGCACAGTTTTTAGCATGGCTTGAGCATCTAGCTCAATTTGATGTTAAAACATTTGTTGCCGACCATGGTGTTACTTTTTCAATGTATTTTAAGGATTGTGCTGGAAACAGCCATGAAATTACTTCGCATGATTACGATGCAATTAAACAAGGCCTCAAATGAGGCCTTAATATCTCAGCTCGTATAAGTATTTTTGATTTCTATGATGCTATCTATTTGGCCGATAAATAAATCAACTAGTTGCGGGTCAAAATGCTTACCAGCTTCGTCTTTCAATAAGTCGAGCGCTTCTTCAACCGACCAGGCTTTTTTATAAGGGCGTTTTGAGGTTAAAGCATCAAACACATCTGCAATTGTCACGATACGCCCTTCAATACTGATCTCTTCGCCTTTTAGACCATACGGATAGCCCGTACCATCCCATTTTTCATGGTGTTCAAGGGCAAGCTTATGAGCAAGCTGTAATAGCGGCGAAGTTGATTTCTCTAAAATCTTCGCGCCGATTAAGGCATGTTGTTTCATGTGCTCGTATTCGTTTTCGTTTAAGCGCCCAGGTTTTAAAAGTACTGAATCAGGAATACCTATCTTACCGACATCATGCATAGGCGCTGCCTGTTTAAGCTGTTCGGCTTCGTACTCACTCATGCCATAGGCAAGGGCGAGTACCTTACTGTAACGGCTCATTCTTGCAATGTGCTCACCAGTGTCGGTGTCTTTATATTCTGCAGCGCGGCCTAAACGTTGGATCAAATCAATGTGGGCTAATTGCAGTTGCTCAGCTTGCACTAAAGATAAATGATTTTTAACCCGTGCTCTGACAATCGCAGGGCTAATTGGTTTGGTAATATAATCGACTGCACCTAGAGCAAATCCTTCAGACTCATCCTGCTCATGGGAAAGTGCGGTAACAAAGATAACAGGAATATGAGCAGTTTTAGGGTTTTCTTTTAACACTTTACAGACTTCGAAACCGCTCATATCTGGCATCATAATATCGAGCAAAATCAACTTAGGAGGTTCATTCTCAATAAGCTGAAGAGCAAGCTCGCCAGATTTTGCAAACGATAAGCGATAATCGTTAGCGAGTACTTCACGGATCACTTTTAAATTGGCTGGTTCATCATCGACGACCAAAATTCTTGCACGTTCTGAGATTTGCGTCATAGGTGTTCCTTAGCAGCTTGGAGAGTGTGCTTTAAAGCTGATAAAGCAGTGCTTGCTGCATCAAAGTCAAAGTTTTCAAAATGCGCACAAATTTCAACAACCTGATCTTGGTAGGTTGCAGGTGCTTGGGATTGCACTTGGCTTAATAAATCATCGTCTATCTCTGCATGCTCAGCTTGCGCTTGCAGTGCCTCAATTTGGCTAATAAATGCGCCCAACGACGTTTCGTGTATGGGTTGCTGTTGTGAACTAGACTGCGGCTGTTCTGCAAGTAATGCAATCAGCGTTTGCCATTCCTGTTCGCACTCGGCAATGAGTGTAGGGAAGCTTTCCTTTTCACGTTCTTTCTCAGCGTTTGATAACAAGTATAATAATTTTGCGAGGGCTAAATTACCCGCGACTCCTTTAAGAGTATGCAAAATTGCTTTTTGTTCGTCTTCACTGAGTTTCTGATCCTTCAGTCGTAGAATACTCTGTTGATGATTACTAAGGAATAAGCCAATTTCCGTATTTAATTTCTCTTTGCTTCCCCACATCAAAACACCTTTGTCGTAGTTGATGTGCTTTTTCTCATCACCGACTTTATTGTTAGTGATTTTATTTACTTCTAAACCAAGCACTTTCGCAATTTCATGGTTCAGCTGGTTAATATCAACGGGTTTATTTGCAAAGCCATTCATACCGGCTTGCTTTGTAGTAATTTTATCTTGTTGTAAAACACTCGCCGTCAACGCGATGATAGGTGTAATTTTTAAGCATCTGATTTTCTCTATTTCGCGGATTTCTTTACAGGCCGTAATGCCATCACATTCCGGCATATGTATATCCATCAAAATCACATCAAAGCTTTGCTGTTCAAATGCTGCAATGGCTTCAAAGCCATTTTGAGCCGTACTAATGGTGTGCCCAGCTTGAGATAATAAAATGTTCAGTAGCTCAACATTCTGCTCAATGTCATCAACCACTAATATGCGAAGTTTCGGTAAGTTTAATTGATTGCCAGGTAAGGTATCGACTTGGCTGATATCACCTTCTTGTAATGGTAGGGTAAAGTAAAAGCAGCTGCCTTTGCCTTCTTCACTGATAGCACCAATTGAACCACCCATTAATTCAACAAGCTGCTTACTAATAGTTGTGCCAAGACCTGTGCCACCAAATCGGCGTGTCATGGTGCCGTCGGCTTGTTCAAATGGCTGGAAAATAGCTTCTAAGCGGTGCTTGGCTATGCCAATACCGCTGTCTTGTACTTCGAAAAACAATTGTTTATTTTGAGTTTGACTCACAGTAATTGTTACAGACCCTTGCTCTGTAAATTTAATGGCATTACCGATGAGATTATTCATCACTTGGCGAATACGAGACTCATCGCCAATATAAATAGGCGCAACATTTTCAGCTATAATCAAATCAAGCAGGATATCTTTTCGCTTCGCCTCGAGCCAAAAGGTCGATACTATGTTGTCGAGTAGCGCTTGTAAGTTAAAGTGCTCAGCCTGAATATCGAGTTTGCCTTTTTCTAACTTTGCAGAATCTAGTACTTCATTGAGCAAATGCAGCAGTGAGCGAGCTGATTTATTCACGGTAATAATATGTTTTTGTTGCTCCTTACTGAGTGGGCTGTCCATTAATATGTCGCTAAAGCCGATTATGGCATTCATTGGCGTGCGTATTTCATGGCTCATGTTTGCCATAAATGATTGTTTTGCTTGCGCTGCGGCTTCAGCTTCTTGTTTAGCCTTTTTGAGTGATTCTTCATATTCGTGACGAGCGGTAATATCGATAAGTACACCATCGATCCACTTTTGTTCAGAATCACTATTTTCGTTAATTGTTCCTTGGTCTAAAACCCACACAACTTTGCCATTTCGGTGGCGAATGCGGTACTCAACCGCATATTGGTTTTTTTCAGCTATGGCTTTTTCCATAACTTCATCAATATGCGCTACATCATCGTTATTAATGATTTGAGCAAATGTAACTGTGCCATCGGTAAACTCTTCAGGGCTGTAACCTGTTAAGTCAGCAACACTGGGGCTTATAAATTTCATTGTCCAGTGCTCATCTAGCAAACAACGAAATACAGCGCCGGGAGTATTGTTCATTAAAGTACGATATTGCTTTTCTTTTTCTTCGAGACTTTGCTGCAGTGCACGTTGCTCAGTTAAATCGGTTATAAAGCCTACAAACAATGTTTCTGCGTTAGGTTGTTTTACTTCCCCAAGCCCAAGTCGAATCGGGAATAAATGACCATTTTTATGTTTTGCAAATACATTGCGGTTAACGCCAATCACTTTTTTAACTTCATGTCTGCTACTGTCAGCTAAGTAACCATCATGTTGCGCGGCTATATCGTCGTTCATTAATAGTTTTACGTTTTTACCTAACACTTCGTCTTGGCGCCAACCAAAAATAGTTTCTGCTGATTTATTAAAGCTTAAAATAATGCCATGAATATTAATTGTTACGATGCCATCTATTGCAGTGCCTAAAATGGCATCCAAGCGCGACTCTTCTGCTGATTTTTCTGCCAGTAATAAGCGAAAACGTACCATGCCGTTAATGATACCAACCAGAGCGGTTAATAATACGGTGGCAAATGAAACGCTAATGGCGATAAAAGTAAGTTGCGACGTTTGAACGTTTTCAGATAACAAAGGCGAGGTTGCAACAAAGCGGGTGGCGGCCATTCCCATGTAATGCATGCCTGCCACGGCAAAGCCAAAGATAATGGCGCAAATGACACGGGTTTGAAACACAGTGAGTTTTTTAAAATACTTACCTAGGTGAAATCGCGCATATAAGCCGACAAAAGATAATGCAACAGCCATCACAATAGATGCTGCAAACCAAGCTGGGTCGTAGCGAAGCAGCGGACTCATTTGCATGGCTGCCATCCCCGAGTAGTGCATCGCACCAATGCCAGAGCCAAGTAATACAGAGCCAATGAGTAGCTTTATTGTTGTTGGTATTTGCTTTAAATCTTTGCGTTTCAAAAATGAGAATGCTGTATAGCAGGCTAGAAATGCAGGAATAAATGAAAAAAATGTCAGTGTAGGGTCGTACTCCACGGTGGTGCATAATGAAAAAGCTAGCATGCCGATAAAGTGCATACTCCAAATACCACCTGACATCACCAAGGCACTTGTCGCACTGCCTAATTTACGGTACGAATCAAATTGTGTTCTATTTGCTAGATCAATGATATGGAGTGAAAAATAAGCAGCAAAAATAGCCGTAGCAATAGAAAGAGCAACTAAGCTTGGATCATAGACACCACTTACTATTAAGCTGGGGTCTTGATCTGTGATAAAAAATTTCGCGAGCATAATATTTTTTTGAAACGGCTTGTTATAGCAGTCTAATACAAATTGTTCTGAATTTAGAGAAAAACCTATCACTTAAGTACGTAGGATTCAAAACCTTGGCTATATTTAATTAAAAAGGAGTAGTTCGAGGTGGGTAGATGAGAAGAACCGAGCAAACATTAGTTGAGCAAATGCAGATTAATGATGTAGAAATCCAACACAGAATGAGCTTATTAGGGCTGACTTCAAATAGTCTGTCATCTCTTTTGAACTATAAACCTATAATCGAATCAGCCATCGAAAATGTAGTGAATGAGTTTTATAAAAAACAAACCGAAGTGGATGAAATTTCGTTACTAATTGGCGATGCAGATACCTTAACACGACTCAGAGATGCACAAAGGCAGTATATAATCGATTTATTTTGTGGTCGTTACGAGCATGAATATGTTAACAACCGTCTACGGATTGGTATGGTGCATAAGCGTATTGGGGTTGAGCCAAAGCTTTACTTATCGGCAGTGTGCACTTTAAAAGAACTGATTTTTAATGTGCTTCGCACCGCAATAAGCGATCAAGATGAGTTAAGTCATACCCTTACCATCATTGATAAATTAATTTACTTTGATACGACCTTGGTCTTTGATACTTATATCGACAGCTTAGTGGGCGAAATTGAAAATGCGAAACGCCGCACCGAAGTCTATGCGAAAGGCCTTGAAGAAAAAGTCGCTCAGCGTACTCAAGAACTTGAGAAACTCGCTAAACTCGACCCTCTCACTAACCTCTACAATCGCCGTGTAATGCAAGAGCTATTACAACGCGACCTTGCCAGAGCCAGACGTCACAAATCACCATTAACGGTTGTTTATTTTGATCTTGATGACTTTAAGTCAGTGAATGACACACAAGGCCACTTAAAAGGTGACGAAGTCCTTAAATATATAGGCCAATACTTACTTGAAAATATTCGCGAGATAGATATACCGTGCCGTTATGGCGGCGATGAATTTTGCATCATCTTACCCGATTGCGAGTTAGATAGCGCCTTTACTATTTGTGAAAAACTTATAGCCGCATTTGAACAACAATACCCTGAGCTTCATCTAAGTTTTGGTCTTATTGCAGCGCCACTTGATAGCACGGTAGATGCTGAAGAGTTAATTAATCGAGCCGACAAAAAAATGTATCAGGCAAAAGAGCATAAGGGTTCATACATTATGCGTTAGCGAGTCATACGCTTTACAAAAACAACGACGAATCAAGCAAGCGAAAAGCTACCACAAAATGCTTCTATGGCTGCGATTAACCTCGAAAAACCTATTGGCGTAATGTCACCATAGCCAAGGGTTGTAAAAGTCACCACGCTGAAGTAAAAACTATTCAGTAATGCCGACAAATTGCTTTGAAATGAGTTTTCAAAGCTCAGTTGCATCACAGAATCTTGATAACTTACCCCGAATAAGAAATAACAAAATGCACAGCAAATAATGAGTGACAGACTAAAGCGAATGACATTTTCGGGCTTTTCGCCATAACCACATAACATATCTATAAAGCTGGAAGTAATTTGCTTGGTTGAGCCTTTTCTGTATTGCGCATGACGCATTCTTAATTCTTTGTAGGTGAAGTTACCGGCGAGCTCAAAAAGCCCTTGATGTTCAGAGGCTTTTCTTAAATTGCGATATATTTCTTCAGATTGCTCAAATAAGTCTCGTGCTTCATCATGCTGTTTATTTTTACGTGCTTTAAATGCAGCCGCTTCTTGTAATAATTGGTTACCCAATTCGATGTTATCAATTCTGCTGTCGTTGAGCTTAATACCTAGTAAGTTGGTATTTTTTAAATCACAGTAATGCAAACTCGCGCTATGTAAATTAGCTTTCATTAATGAAGCATTGGCGATTTTATTATTAAATAGGTGAGCGCCCGTTAAATTCGCACGATAAAAATTACAATAGGAGAGATCATAACCTTCTTCGTCATCCTGCTTGATTAAGTTAAGTCCTGAAAGGTTCGCTCTTTGCAATTGCAGGCCTTCTAATAAGCCACCTTTTTTTGCATAGCGCTCTAATTTTTGGGTTAGATCTAGCCCTGATTTATCAAATTTACTATCATGCCAAAAGCAAAATCCAGAGCCCATATCTGTTTCTTGGCACTTGTTACCTGTTGGTGAGGTATAACTACAACATGGTTTGTCAGGCATAAAGGTGAAAACTTATTTGTGAGTCATCTTTATAGATTAGCAGCTATTTAGCAGGGTAAAATGGAATCTCTTATTTTTATTAATCGAATTGGCTGACCTTTGTTGGATTACACCCTAAAGCGTAGTAAGCGCAGAACAACCGTCGCAATTAAAGTTGCCGAGCAGAAATTGACCGTTTATGCGCCTTTTTATGTTCCACAAACTGAGATTGATGCCTGGTTAAAGACCAAGCAAGATTGGGTCGCTGAACAAATAGCCAAACAATCCATTCATGCTGAGCGCCGTCAACTACCATTAGTAAACGCCACTATTAAGTTGTTTGGGCAAAACGTGCCGATAGTATTCGCTAAAGGCCCGAAAAGCATGTGGCAACAAGATGCACAGTCTCAGCTTACCTTATCAATATCATCACGTGTCAAACATCAAGAAGCTAACTACCTAGCTTTGCTGGAGCAGTTTTTACATGAAAAGCTTGAGAGCTATATCGAAATGCGTGTTCATGATTATTGTGTACAGATGTCTGAATCGCTCCCTACAAAGCTTAAAATTCAACATTATAAACGTCGTTGGGGCAGTTGTAATAAACGCCGCGAGCTGACTTTTAACTTACATTTAGCAAGTGCGCCAACCTGGGTGATTGATTATGTGGTTGTACATGAGCTTGCGCATCTTTTACATATGAACCATAGCGCTAAGTTTTGGCAACGTGTGAACCAGTTTTATCCAAATTATAAAAAAGCAGAGCAATGGTTAAAAGCAAATGGAAGTAGTTTGAGTTGGTAGCTTAAGTTAGAAAGAGTAAAGTTAGAAAGAGTAAAGCTAGAAAGAGTAAAGCTAGAAAGAGTAAAGCTAGAAAGAGTAAAGCTAGAAAGAGTAAAGCTAGAAAGAGTAAAGCTAGAAAGAGTAAAGCTAGAAAGAGTAAAGCTAGAAAGAGTAAAGCT